>JALHQM010000064.1:1720-9182 GCA_022841965.1 Hyphomicrobium sp.
TCGCGCACGATGGCGCCCGACACTTTGCCCGAGCCCATCGCGATCGCCTGATCGAGAATGGAAAGCCCGTCACGCACACTGCCGCCCGCCGCCCGCGCGATCATGGCCAGCGCGTCCGGCTCGGCGGAAGCACCCTCTTTCGCGGTGATGTTGCCCATATGCGCCGACAATTCCGGCACATCCACCCGCCGCAGATCGAACCGCTGGCACCGCGACAGCACCGTGACTGGAACCTTACGAATTTCCGTCGTCGCAAAGATAAACTTCACATGCTCCGGCGGTTCTTCCAAAGTTTTCAAAAGCGCATTGAAAGCGCTCTTCGACAGCATGTGGACTTCGTCGATGATGAAGACTTTCATCCGCGCCAAAATCGGCTTGTAGCGCGCGCTCTCGATGATCTCGCGAACGTTCTCGACGCCGGTGTTCGACGCCGCGTCCATCTCGATCACATCGGGATGCCGGCTCTCGATGATTTCCGCGCAGTGCCGCCCCAGCACCGGCATCTCAGTCGTCGGCCTATGGATCGCATCTGTCTCGTAGTTGAGCGCGCGGGCCAGAATGCGCGCCGTCGTGGTCTTGCCGACCCCGCGCACACCGGTCAGCATGTAGCCTTGCGCAATTCGCCCCGACGCGAACGCATTGCGCAAGGTGCGAACCATCGCCTCTTGACCGATCAAATCGTCAAACGTCTGCGGCCGGTACTTCCGCGCCAACACGACATACGGTGCTACTGTAAGAACAGCAGCCGGGGTGTCGGATTCGCCTGATTTTTTCTTGACCATTTTCGCTGCAGCCGCCCTTAAATCGGCCCGACGGGCCGTGGATCAAGGCGACCCCCAGCCTGCCCATTTCCCCTATCAGCCCGAAGGGCCTGGGGAGCAAGGCGACTCTTCTCTTGCTCCGGCCCTGTCTTCGGCCCGAAGGGCCGGGGAGCAAGGCGACCCGCCGCGAGCGGCGCCACTGCGGAGCGCCGACGAGGCGCGTGAGCAATCAAAATAGAGGCTGGCGGACGACCCGCGTCCTGATCGTTAGGGCTGCTTCGTTCCCGACCTGACCCGGTTGGCGAGGGATGCGTCCGCCGCCAGCCCACCGGCGTTATGGGGCATCCCACAGCCGCTGACAACCCTCGCCCCATCCACGGCAGAAACCGCGCGTCCCAACCGTTGCATTTGACTTCGCCGCCCGAATGTCGCTCTGGATGAGCGCGACACGCGAAGCCCAATCAGGCAACGGATGGATATGAGCCCACCGGATACTTCGACGGACGCGACCGCCCCTCAATCGGGCGGCTGGATGTGGGGACCTTATGCCCCCCTCGCCGGCACGGTTGCCCTGGTCACTCTCGTTCTCGATCAAGCCAATAAGTTGTGGATGCTCCTCGTCTACGACATCGAAAATCGCGGCCGGGTTGCTGTCACACCCTTTCTCGACTTCATCTACGTCCTGAACACGGGCGTCAGCTACTCGATGTTCGATTCTGATAGCTATTCCTGGCAGTTGGGCCTTGCCACATTCGCCGCTGTCGCCGCACTCGCCATGTGGATCTGGGTCTGCCGCGCCGGCGAAAGCCGACTAATGGCCTGGGGCCTGGGTCTCATTATCGGCGGCGCCATCGGCAACGCCATCGACCGGCTGTGGCTCGGCGGTGTCGCCGACTTCTACTCGCTGCATGCTTTCGGGTTTTACTGGTACGTCTTCAACATCGCCGACGTGGCCATTGTTGCCGGGGTGGTGGCCCTGCTGTACGACTCCTTCATCCCGAGTCGCAAAGACGCCGCAAAGAGCACGTAGCGCTGAAGAATCCCCGGCCTTAAAAACCGGTCCAAGCGGAGACCCGATCGATGACACCGACGCTGTCACGCACCCTGACCCGTATCGCTGTCGCTCTCTGCGTCGGCGTAACCGTGGGTGGCTGCTCGATGGACGACGTGGAATTGAACGGCGGCGTCTTCGACTCTCTAGGCATCGGCAGCAATCAGCCCAAAGCGGCCGAACCCAAGCTTGCAGCCCGCACCCCACTCATTGTCCCACCGTCGACCGCCAGCTTGCCTGCCCCCGGCGCACCACCTGAGGCGCTGCAATCCGATGTGACCGTCGCCATTGACGACCCAGATCGCAAAGCGATCGTCAGCGAAGCTGAAAAACAAAAGCAGCAGGACGACTACTGCCGCAAGAATTACGATCCGGCTCGCGCTAGCGGCGACGCCAGCGCCGATTCGATTGAAGGCCCGCTTGGACCGTGCCGCCCGTCCATCCTGACCGCCGTCAAGAAGTTCAACGGCGGCGAAGACGCTCTCGTCATCGGCGGTGAGTGACCTAAGCCCACGTTTTTACTGATCGCGCCTCCAAATCAGTCTGATGATACAAAACGTTGTGCTCGGCATACACTCAGCCGGTCGGCATGAACGCCTTGTCATTTGACACCTGCCCCCCCAATGCCGACATCCTCGTCGCACAAACAGCCACGTCCGACGGCGTGTGCTTGAGCTTTGAGGACTCCATGGCCGCTCCGCTCCGACCCGCAATCCATCTTTGCTTTATGGTGATCGCCAGCATGTTCGCCCTCGCCCAATCGCCAACATCGGTCTACGCCGCCCCCCGCATCACCGAGTTCAAACTCGACAACGGCATGCAGGTGGTCGTGATCCCCGACACCCGTTCTCCGGTCGTCACGCACATGGTCTGGTACAAAGTCGGCGCAGCAGATGAACCCAAAGGCGTATCGGGTATCGCCCACTTCCTCGAACACTTGATGTTCAAATCGACGGAGAACATGCCGTCCGGCGAATTCTCCAAAATAGTCTCGCGCCTCGGTGGCCAGGACAATGCCTTCACCGGCCACGACGTAACGAGCTACTTCCAGCGCATCTCCAAGGATCGCCTGCGCAAGGTGATGGAGATGGAATCCGACCGCATGGCCAATTTGAAGTTGGTCGACAAGGAAGTGCTGACCGAGCGCGACGTCATCCTTGAAGAACGCCGCTCGCGCATCGAGAACAACCCATCCGCCATCCTCGACGAGCAGATGGACGCCACGCTATACTTGCATCACCCCTACGGTGTTCCTGTCATTGGCTGGGAACACGAGATGGCGCAACTTTCGCGCGACAACGCGATCGAGTTCTACAAGCGCTATTACGCCCCCAACAACGCGATCCTCGTCGTTGCCGGTGACGTATCGCCTGAAGACGTCAAAAAGAACGCCATCGAAACCTACGGCAAGCTGCCGGCGAACCCAGCCGCGCCGCGCGCCGCGCGCCCCGCCGATCCCCCGCAGCGCGTTGCACGCCGCGTGATGTTGGAAGACCCCCGCGCCGGTAAAGCCTCGATCCACCGCGACTATCTGGTGCCGAGCTATTCGACAGCAGCGCCCCTCGAAGCCGAAGCCCTCGATCTTTTGGCTAAGATCGCCCTCGATGGCCCAACCAGCCGCCTCTACAAGAAGCTTGTCGTGGAAGACAAAATCGCCTCCTCCACCGGCGGCAGCTACATGGGCTCCGGCCTCGACAGCGGTAAGTTCTCCCTCTACGCGATCGCCGCCGACGGAGCGCCCCTCGACAAGGTCGAAGCGGCCATGGACGCCGTCCTTGCCGATGTGGCGGCCAACGGCGTGACCGCCGCCGAACTCGATCGCGCCAAAAACGGCTACGTCGCAGAATACATCTACGAGAACGACAACCAAGCCTCGCTCGCCCGCCGCTACGGCTGGGGCCTGTCGCTGGGCCGGTCGATCGCGCAAATCGAAAACTGGCCCGACGAGATCCGCAAGGTTTCACTCGACGACGTCAAAAAAGCAGCGGCCGCATACATCGACGCGCGCCGCTCCGTCACCGGCATCCTGAAGCCGTTGAAGGCCCCCGTCGCCGAAGCCACTCCCGCCAAATCGCGGTCTTAACGTGACCAGGAGAGCTCTCACATGACCTCGCGGAAATCCGCCGCCCGCACGCTCGCGCTCGACCCGCGCCGAAGCGCGCTGTACCGTTTCACCCTCGTGCTGCCGCTGCTGCTGGCAGCGCTCATTCTCATTGCGTTGAACAGGCCGGCAGAAGCCATGCAGATCAAGTCCGTCAAGAGCCCAGGTGGCATCGAAGCCTGGCTCGTCGAAGACCATTCCAACCCGATGATGGCGATGCGCTTTTCCTTCGAAGGCGGAAGCGCACAAGACCCCGCCGGCAAGGAAGGCATCGCCAACTTCGTGTCGTCCATGTTGGATGAAGGAGCAGGCGCCCTTGATGCATCCGCCTTCCAGGAAAAACTCGAAGATCTCGCCGTCCGCCTCAGCTTCTCCGACACGCAGGATGCGTTCTACGGCAATTTCGAAACGCTCACCGCCAACCGCGGCGAAGCCACCGAACTGTTGCGCCTTGCGGTGAATGAGCCCACCTTCGACAAAGACGCCGCCGAACGCATCCGCCAGCAGATCCTGGCCGGCATCGTTTACGCCGCCAAGGACCCCGATCGCGTTGCCTCTGATGAGTGGAACGCTCTGGCCTTTGCCAACCATGCCTACGGCCGCCGCGCAGGCGGAACGGAAGCAAGCGTCACCGCCATCACGCCGGCCGATCTCGGCACCTACCACAAAAAAGTCTTTGCCCGTTCCAACCTGCGCATCGTCGCCGTCGGCGACATCACCGAAGCCGACCTCGGCGCGATGCTAGATAAGGTCTTCGGCAAGTTGCCCGAAAAGGCCGACCTCGTGCCGGTTCCGATGACGGCACCCGTCACCGGCGGCAAGACGAAGATCATCGAAATGGATGTGCCCCAGTCGGTCGCCGTCTTCGGCTTCGGCGCCATGCCGCGCAAGGACCCCGACTTCCTGGCTGCCTTCGTCCTCAACCAGTTGATCGGCGGCGGCGGTTTCGCCTCCCGTCTGATGGAAGAAGTCCGCGAAAAGCGTGGTCTCGCCTACTCCGTTTACAGCTACCTCCAGCCCATGCGCCACGCCTCGATCTTCTCCGGCGGCGTTGCCACCCGCAACGATGCGGTCAAAACCTCGATCGATCTCATTCGCCAGGAATTGGAAAAGGTCGCCCAATCAGGTCCCGACGAAGCCGAGTTCGCCAACGCCAAGAGCTACCTCACCGGCTCCTACGCGCTGCGCTTTGACACCAACGTCAAGATCGCAACCCAGCTCCTCGGTCTCATGGAAGAAGGCTACGGCACCGATTACGTCGAAAAGCGGAACGGCCTCATCGAGGCCATCACGCTCGATGACGCCAAGCGCGTCGCCAAGCGCCTGCTCGATACAAACAACATGATCGTCACCATCGTCGGCAAGCCCGCAACCGCCGTCGCCGGCGACAAGGGCTGACGGTCTGACCACCACCTCAATCACGATCCGAAAAAGCCAAACGCCCCGCACCCTCGCGGGGCGTTTTTTCTATGCAATGGACCGTTCGGTTAACCCATATCGTTCCGCCGCATGTGGCAGCCATGATACAGGCGCAGCGAGCATCTCCTGCTAGTCCTTGGCCCCCAGAGCCATCCGCTCAGCCAGCCACGCGACCTGAGACCCGTCATGCGTCATCATCATCTGCTTCAGCCGCGCCCGGCAGTCCTGGCGATCCTCACCATCGCCGCATCATCCGCCGCGCTCGCCCATCACACCTACGTCAAAAAATACGACAGCGCCAAGAAGCTCACCCTATCCGGCACCGTCGACGACGTGCGCTTCACCAACCCCCACATTTTCTTCACGCTGCAAACGTCAAAAGGCTCCTGGACAGTCGAAACAGAGAGCATCGCGGTCGCCAAGGCAAAGGGGCTCACGACCACGCATCTGAAATCCGGTGCCAAAGCCACCGTGACCGGTTGGGCGGCGCGCAGTGGCGGCGCTGAACTGGGTCTGTCCACCATCTCTTTCCCCGGCGGCCCGTCCGTCTCGATGCGCGGCACGGCGCGATAGCGGGCCCAACCATGCCGGAGGAAAGTCCAGTCTCCGGTGTTTGGGGCGAACTTGCCGCCACCTCTCTGTCCGTTTTCCTTCGCGAAAACACGTGGGCCTATCCGATCCTGGAGATCGCCCACATCATCGGCATCGCGCTCGTTTTCGGCACCATCCTCGCCTATGACCTGCGCGTCCTCGGCCGCTCCCGCACACTCCCCCTCGACACCTTGGGCCGCCATCTCTTGCCGTGGGTCTGGACCGGATTCCTCATCAACGCCACCAGCGGCCTCCTGCTCTTCGTCTCCAACCCAGTCGAATTCTCAGCCAACCCTGCCCTGCAACTGAAGCTCGCACTCATCGCGCTGGCTGGCCTCAACGCCGCCTATTTCCAGTGGCGCATCGCTCCCGCCATCGACACCTGGAACACCGCCGCCCGCGCGCCAGCCGCAGCGCGCCTGTCCGCGCTCCTCTCAATTGCACTCTGGCTCTCCGTCATCGCCGCCGGTCGCATGATGGCCTACGTCGTCTAAGATCGCGATTGATGCGCGTGTCACCGCCGGAACAGCGCCACCCGGTGGCCACTCCTAGTGTTCCAGACATCGGACCGGCTCCAATCCTCCTCGGGAGCCTCCGGTATCCTCCCCGAAAGCCGGGCCCTCCCCCCGCTCTCGCCCGGCCTGAAGGCCCTCCGGGTCCCCCACCCGGAGGGCAATTTTTTCTGCTGGACCTGAGCCGCAACCCACCCCTGCAGTCCGCATCGCGCCGAAACACCGCGCGCACAATGTCAGATGCGCGCCTGCGGTTAGGCCCACCCAAAACCAGCTTCGAGAAGCGCATCACAGCAGGCCGACGAGCGCTGGATGAGCACCCTCCAATCAGGCAAACCTGTCCATGATTCCGATCAAGAGGCGCTCTGAAAACAACGTGATCAAGCGACCCATTGAACGCCATCACAACGGCCACAGATAAGGGGTGTGACCACGCACAGTGCGTGCGCAAGGCCGCGCGCTGCGAGATGCGTTGCTGACCCAGCAACGCAGGATCCTTCGGCCGCGTCCGGGCTGACAAGAAACAACGATCAGGAGATTATCATGACCCAGAAAATTCTCTGCTCCGTCGATGGATCGGAGCACGCGCTCAATGCCGTTCGCGTTGCAGCAGGCCTTGCCAAAGCGACCGGCGCGCAACTCACCATTGTCGCCGTCAACGAATTGGTCGGCGGTCACGGCCGTGGCGGTATCTCAGACTACATCTGGACTGAGGCAGAAGCTGCCGGCGTTCTGAAAATCGCAGCAAATGAGGCGCGCAATTCCGGCGTCGAAAATCCGCAAGTCGCGACCATTCAAAGCCGCGACGTTGCGCGTGCCATCATCGTGTATGCGGAGGATCACGGCGTCGATCACATCGTCGTCGGCTCGTCGGGCAAGGGCGGTTTCAAACGTCTGATGCTCGGTTCAGTCTCGCGAGAGGTAACCGATCGGGCTCACTGCCCGGTCACCATTGCCCGCGCCGCCTAGGAGTAGCCTCGCCCGGGATAGACTCGACCCTTTAAAGAAGCCCGAAGGGCTCGGGAGC
>JALHQM010000064.1:9282-10906 GCA_022841965.1 Hyphomicrobium sp.
GCCCGAAGGGCTCGGGAGCAAGGCGACCCGGCGCGAGCGCCGCCCCCGCGGAGCGCCCTCGGCGCGTGAGCGATAAAGTGGCGGAGACGGAGGGATTCGAACCCTCGATACATGTTTCCACGTATAACGCTTTAGCAAAGCGCCGCCTTCAGCCTCTCGGCCACGTCTCCATGCGCACGGGCAGGCACCCCGTATAGTTGCGCCATCAGACGATGGCAAGCTGTTCACGGCCCCCGTTCCCCGGGCGGCGTCGAACGCGGAGGTTGGCCGCCCCACTCTGGCCCCGAGACGGTCGTAAAAGTCTTGTGCAGGTTCGGCAAAGTCGGGCTAAGAGGGTTGGGCATCACCGAGAACAAACAGCGAAGCGCGGACGGCCGGCCACGGTCAAACCGCCGCAAGGAGAAAATGAGAAGAGCCACGCAGCTTCTGCTCACTATTTTAGCAATCGGTGTAGCGGCCACCACGTCGCGCGCCGAGAGCTATTGCGTCGCCTGCTTCGGTCCGGACGCCATCTATCGCTGCATGATCGCTGACGCACCTGCCGGCGCACCAGCCGACCCGCGCAACCAGGTCCAGTGCATCAAGCAACTTGCAAAAACCGGCGGCCACGCGCGCTGCAGCGTCGAACGCTTCTCGACCAAAGGCTGTGATGGCACCGAAATAACAATCTCGCCATCAACGGCAGCGATTCCTTTGACACCACCACCCCTCACTGGCGCGACCGAGGCAGCACCGGCAGCCACCAATCCGGCGACGGACACGATGATCCCGGCCGAAGAGGCGCAAAAGCCAGCCGGGCCGCCACAAACCGTCGAGGAGATGGCCAAAACGACGGTCGAGAGCACGAAAAAAGGCCTCAACGACGTCGGTTCATCGGTGAAAAACACAACCGAAAAAGCGGGCGAACAAATCGAAGGCGCCGGCAGCGCCATCGGCAGCGCAGCCAAGAAAAGCTGGAATTGCCTGACGTCTCTTTTCAACGACTGCTGAGTCGCTAGTCTAACGATCAACCCAGCCAGTCGATCAATGCGTGGCAACCCAGGCCCGTGCCTGCCGCTGCGCTTCCGCAATCTCCGCCTTCGACATTTCTGACGAAAGCTCGATGCGGTAGCGCTTTGCTTCGGTGTTGCCGCGCTGCGCCGCCAAATTGAACCACATGTGCGCCTGGACGAGATTGAGCGGCACTTCACGTCCGCTGCAATACATCAAGCCGAGTTCGAACAGCGCATCCGGCGCACCGCCCTGAGCCGCAAATTCCGTCATCTCGTTCGTCGCGATATCAAAACGCGCCATAGTTCGTCACTCCGTCCCGCAAAACCTGTCTGCTCGCAGTCAGTTGTTATGTGTTTTTCACCGCAACCCGGACGGGCCGGCGGCCTCTGCAAGTCCGGAAAGACTGTCAGCCGCAGGATGAAATTTGGTTAAAACCGGAAGCGCTAGAAGCCTGAAAGTATGAAGAGAAGGTGCTCTGAGCGTCGCGCCACGAAGCAAGTGACGCAAAACGGTGCGCCCCCTCAAGCGGTCTTAAAAGGTGGGGAAACCGTGGACTAACCATGTCCCCAAGATGCCTTTTGCGCGACTGTTCAGGTGGCATTCAGCCAGCCGCCGCCATAAACGGCGCGGG
>JALHQM010000064.1:11006-14702 GCA_022841965.1 Hyphomicrobium sp.
GGATCGACGATGGCCGGCATCTTGTTGTTCGGCGAAATCGCCAGAAAATCCGGTTTGAACTGGTCCCCGCGCGTGATGTTCACCGGATGGATGCGATACCCGAGCCCCAGCTCCTCCAGCGCGATTGAGATTTTCTGCCCATTCGGCGTCGGCCAGAAATAAAGATCGATGAGCGCGCTCTTCTTCTCTTTAGCCATCGATGGTCTCCCATAATTACGCAACGAGGATCGACGATCCCGTCGTCTTGCGGCCTTCAAGATCGCGGTGCGCACGCTCAGCTTCGGCCAACGGATATGTCTGGTTCACGCGGATGGTGATCCGCCCCGCAGCCACCTGCGCAAACAGATCCGCTGCAGTCGCGCGCAGCGCCTCAGGCGTTCCCGTGTAGGCCATCAGCGACGGCCGCGTCGCAAAGAGCGAACCCTTCAATTGCCCCAGATCGACCGGCGGCACCGGCCCAGACGCGTTACCAAAGCTCACCCACAGACCCTTCGGCTTCAAACAGTCGAGCGACGCGGGAAACGTATCGCGCCCAATCGAATCGTAGACGACATCGCAGCCGCGGCCGTTCGTGATCTCCCGCACCCGCTCGACAAAGTTCTCGTTTCTGTAGTCGATCACATGCGTGCAACCATGCGCCCGCGCCAGCTCCACCTTCTCCGGCGAGCCCGCCGTGCCGATCATCGTCGCCCCCAGCGCCTTGGCCCACTGGCATGCGATCAAACCCACGCCACCGGCCGCCGCATGAAACAACATCACCGTCTGCGGCTTCACGTCGAATGTCTCGCGAAACAGATACCGCACGGTCATACCCTGCAGCATCATCGCCGCTGCGGTCTCATAGGATATCGCATCAGGCAGCGGCACGATCCGATCCGCACGAATGTTGCGCTCCTCCGCATATCCGCCAAGCTCGGTGCCGTACGCAACCCGATCACCGATCTTAAACTCGGCAACACTCTCGCCTACCGAAACGACATCCCCCGCCCCCTCCATCCCCAACACCGCAGGCAAAGCCGCCAACGTGTAGAGACCCGACCGCTGATACGTGTCGATGAAATTGAGCCCCATCGCGCGCTGCCGGATGCGCACCTCGCCTGCGGCCGGCGGCGGCAAATCGATGCGCTCGAGCCGCAAAACCTCTGGGCCACCCGTGGCATGAATGCGAATCGCGCGAACCATATGCCCTCCAAAAGCCAATTCAGCGCCGGAGCGCCAACGAATGCGCCCCAGCTATGCATCTCGCATGAAACAACAAAACCGCCGAGACGCCATCATGCCTTGACCCCGCCCCATCCGCCCCATAATCGCTGATCGAGAACAACGCCAGGAGCCTTCGGGACCCGATGCAGCCCAACCGCCCACTTCCGGCCCCTTGCCGGACCCTGGCCATCTGGAGCGCTGTCCTGTGTGCGGCAGGCGGACTTGCAGCCTGCAGCGGCAATGGCGTCGCCGTCACCACGCCCGGCGCCGGCCTCAAATGCGTCGACGACAGCCCCACCTGCATTGCCGAGCGCCAAGCGACCATGAAAGCCATGCTGGCCGATCCGAACCGCGCTTGGGTCGCCCAGCGCCCGGATGCCGCAGCCTATGCCTCCGGCGTTCGCCTTTTCGCGTTCAAAAACAAGAAGAAAGAAATGAGCTGCGCCGAGCTTCAAGCCGGCAAGCGCGAAGCCGATGCAGGCCCCGCGATCCTGCGCACCCCTGGAAATGGCTTGTCTCATTCCCAAGTATCGCGCGGCGTTATCTTGGCCCACGAAGTTGGCCGAGAACTCGGTCGCGAATTGGGCCGCCGCTGTGGCAAGACGTGAGCAGAGTGTCTTCTTTTCTTTTCCCATCCAGACGGGCACGGTCGATGAAGGCCCACGGTCCATGATCAAATCGAAAGCAGTTCCATGAGCGTGCAGGACTTCGTCGAACTGATCGTCGGTTTCGTCAAGGCGCACCAGGAATGGGCTGTGCCCATCGCCTTTCTGGTCGCCTTCGTCGAAAGCTTCTGCTTCCTCTCCATCCTTTGGCCCGGCACCGCCATTCTCGTTGGCGTCACCGGCCTACTCGCCGCCAGCGGCGCCGACCAATCCATCCTACTGCCCTCCATCATCGCTGCCGGCGTCGGCGGCTCGCTCGGCTATGCCATCTCGTTTTGGATAGGGCTCTACTTCAAGGACAGCATCCCCCACATCTGGCCCTTCAAAAACCAGCCCGACCTGATCCAGAAGGGCGAGCACTTCTTTGAAAAGTGGGGCGGGTGGGGCGTCTTCTTCGGCCACTTCTTCGGCCCCGTGCGCGCTGTCATCCCCGTCGTCGCCGGCATGTTTCGCATGCGCCAGCTCCCCTTCCAGATCGCCAACATTGTCAGCGCCTTCATCTGGGCAGCCGGCGTCATCGCACCCAGCTTCTTTGCCGTCACCTTCCGCGAAGAAATCGTCGCCTTCGTTCGTGAACACCAACTGCTCGTGGCCGGGCTCTTGTTCGTCAGCGCTTTCCTCAACTCTATTCCCATGCCGCTGATGGCGGTCCCCACGCTGCTGCTCTTCTTTGCCACCGGCGCCGTCTACCTTTATGCGGGTGGCGATCCGTTCCTGGCGCTCGGCGCTGGCATCGCGGGTGCCTTCATCGGCGACCTGCTGGCTTATCGCTACGGCCGCGCGCACTCAGGCGAAGACCTCCACAACGTCTGGCGCAACAGCTGGAGCCCGGAATCCTCCGACAAAGCTATCGACTTCATGGGCCACCGCGGCGCATTCGGCCTTCTGCTATCGAAATTCCACACCACGCTCCGCTCCTTCGCCCCCCTCGCCGCTGGCGCCACGGGCCTTTCGTTCGGCGCCTTCCTTGTCGCGAGCCTCGTCTCATGCGTCATCTGGACCGCCGCACTATTGGCCCTCGTCCCCCTTGTCCAAGCGATCTTTGGCGGTTGAGGCTTGCCAGCCGGGAGCTCCTGGCCTAGACGAAGCGCTTCCCATTCACAGGGCACGGCTTGAGCTCGATCTTGAGCCTGCCCCTGCAACTTAAATCCGATAGGATCGTCACATGAGCACCGGTGCCCGTAGCCTCCGCAACATCGAGACCCGCAAGAAGAAGGCCCGCCGCGCCATTCCGCGCCCGAAGGCCACGCGCATCCAGGGCAACACGGCTGGCGCCCGCAAGCGCCTGAAGAAGGCAGCCGGCATCGCCCGCGCCAAGGCCAAGGCCTAAGACCAGAACTTAAAGCGAGATCGCGCGCGCGGTTTCGCTGACGCAATCCCTCATCAGCGCGCACGCCGCGCGCTCATCGAGCACTGTGACGGTCCCCCCATCGTGTGGACCGCGCCCGTCGTTGCTCATGCGCGGATGCTTGGCGACCGCCCGCCCGATGCGCGCCCACACAGCCTCATTGACGCTCCCGCGCTGGCTCCAGATCCCCGACAGAATGTAGCTCGCCTTCGGGCTCGCCTGCGCCAACGCCTCAAGCCGGTCGATCAACGCCGGCCCATGCTTGACGACCGCATTTTCAATCAACCCCGCCGCCACAAAGGACGCATCCGCCGGCGTCGCGCACGCATCCATCGCCGCCACGATCAACGGCATCAGCAAATCGGGATGATCTTCGATCGTTTCGTATTCGCAGTCCGTCACCCACGCGATGTCATCACCGACAACCGCCTCACCGCCAGCTACATCCGCCGCCTGATAGGCCCGCGCCACACCCACGAT
>JALHQM010000065.1:0-3439 GCA_022841965.1 Hyphomicrobium sp.
TCGCCAGCATCGCCTGCTGCTCGCGGATCTCGGACGCGCCAATGTCGCGGAAGCCCTTGGGGAGCCTCGGCACCGGCCGGGCGGGCGTGGACGAGTCGTCTGATTTGGTCATGGACTCTAATGGGTTGTAACGGCGCGGGGCGCGCCCTGTTGGTGCGCCTTATAGCGGATCAGTTGCGGCGCGCAAAGCGAGGCGATTGCGCTGGTCAATCGGGGGCGTGGCCCTTCATGCGTCGGATGGCGCGGCGCAGGGGGGCGATGTCGCGGAGCGAGCGGCGGGCGCGGGTCATGGCGAGGCGCGGCCAGGCTTTGGCGGTGAGCGCCTCTTCGAGCGTGTCGAGGGGTTCGGGTTCGATGCCGAAGCCGTGTTTGAAGGGGTAGTCGCCAATGCCCATGTCGAACCGGTTGATGCCGCGCGGCACGAAGTGGCGCATGGCTTCCACGATCACAAGGCGGCCGGGGGACATGCGCTTCCAGTCGCCGCCAGCGGTGGAGATGCGCAGGAGTTTGAACGTGTCGCCACTCGTGATGCCAAGCAGGCAGGCGCCGATTTCGCTGCCGGCCCCGAGCGTGAAGAGGTGGGCGGTGCCGGTTGTGCGGCCGTTGGCGAGGAGAGTTTTATAAAAGCGCGAATACTCGCCGCGTTCGAGCAGATAGTCGCCGCCGGCTTCGTGGCGGCGATCGGCTTGGTGCTGTTCGAGGATCGCGTAGGCATCCCCGATCTCGCCAGCAGTTTCAGCGCGGCGGAAGACGGGTTCGCCGCGATCGGACAGAAGGCGGCTGCAGCGTTCGACTTCCTTGCGGTATTTCTTGCCGAGTGAGCGGAGGAATTCGTCGACGGTGCCTGGCACTGTCAGTGCGTGGCGACGGTGCTCAGAGGAAAATGTACTGGGTAGTGTGACCAGGGGGTTGGCGTGACCGTGGATCTCGCGCGGCATGTTCTCGATCACGATCAGGTCGTGTGGGCTCAGCGCACGTTTTATCGCGGCCCAGATCTCAGCAGCCGGACTGGAGGCTGGACCGAGGATGGGGCCGCCGTAGTCGGAGACGCCGAACGAGGGGACACGCAAAACGCTGAGGCCGCGTTCGTGGGTGGCGACGAGCGGGAGCATGAGTACCAGGAGACCTTCGCTGGTGCGCACCTCTGCAAGGATGGGTTGCGCGGCGGCGGCCGGGAGCAATTCGGAAAACAGTGCTGTGAGCCAGGGGAGAGACTGGAATGCGGTCGAAACTGTCTCGGCGCCCGCGCTTTCGATGGCGCTGACCACGGCGTCGCGGCCGTCGTGGATTTGAACCATGAGAGCGTTGCTCATGGGCCGGTCTGCGGCGTGCAGATCGGCGCCCGATGGTGCCGAAAGAGAGACCATTATTCAGCGGCTTTCGGGAGGTCGATGACCGCGCCGAGGTGATCGCGATCCAATTGAAACTCGATGGGGCGGCGTGATTTGCGGGCCTTCTTGAGGAGGCCCGAGCGCTTCACGCCTGCTTGCAGAACGGCTTTGGCGTAAAAGCCGGTGCCTTCAATCTTGCGGCTCTTAGGCGTGATGCCGACTTTATCGCGCAGGATACCGTTGGCCATGTTGATGATCTGCGAGCGGCGGATGGTTTCGGTCCAGTACTCGGTCGTCATGGAGACGTTGAGGCAATCGAGGTTTTCGACGCGGTGGGGTGCGTTCAGCGGCCAATGCAGCATTTCGCCGGGGCCGATTTCGAAGACGGTGGCGTCCTTGTCGTAGGACGGCTCATAGGGGATATCGACTTCGACTTCGTAGAGCGCGATGCGTTCGAGCAGCTCACCCGTGAGGTAGGGCGCAGTGTTGGGATAGAGATAAACGCGCTTGCGGCCGTGCAGCTGCCAGAGCGACTGACCGGGCAGGTCCATGTGGTAATAAACTTGTGCGTTGGGTGAGGAGATGAGGATGCCGCAGGTGCGATCGTAGGTGTCATAGCCTGGGACGTTTGCGCGGACTTCCTCGAAGATCTCGTCGAGGACATCTTTATAGCGGCGGTCGACGCCGGAGATGTTGCGCAGGTTGAGCCACATGCGGCCGCGCTTGATCGCTTCAATCACTTGCGTGCCCGAGAGCGCGCCGATGTCGCCTTCGCGCCAGAGGCGGCGGTTGGAGCCCTGGGGGCCCATCTCGACCAGCGCATAGTGCTGGCGGGGGTAGCCTTCGATCACCTCGGCGAGGGCATCGAGGGCATAGAGCGGGTGTTGCGACAAACGATGGGCGAGACGCAGGGGCGCCTTGGCCCAGCTGGCGGTCGTCGCAGCGGTCCAGTTGGTAAAGATCGGTGCGGACATGGTTTCAGTGTTCCTACGCGGGACAGATCGCACCCGGTCAAGTGCTGATGTGTTCAAAGTTAGCAAATCGCGGACCAAAAGGGGCTGTGCGCATTGTCCTAGGGCGTCGCTTCGGGCTGAGGCGTTAGCGATGTGCGACCGACTGATCGCGGCCGTGTTTTGGTGAACACGGTAGAAAGCAAAAGCGCAGTGGCGCGGTTGCGCAGCCTTTGGAAATGGCGAATCTCTATATTGCTTTTGCTGAAACCGATTTGATCCAGGATTTCAGAACCATGCAACGCTTCCCGTCCGCTTTCGCCCGCGCCACCTTGGCGGCCGGACTTCTGATCGGCATTGCGACGCATACGTCGCAAGCGGGCGAAGTCCAGCCGGCGGCCCTGACCGGGGCACTGGCTGGGTTGCCCGGGTTGTGGACGGGGCAAGGGCGGCTTGGCTTTAAGGACGGAAAGACAGAGTCCGTGACGTGCCGCGCCACATATTTTGCGGCGACAGACGCGCCGGGGCTGAAGCAGACGATCCGATGCGCGTCGCCGAGCGGGAAAATCGAACTGAAGAGCCGGCTGGAGGAGAAAGACGGCGTAATCTCTGGTGAATGGTCGGAGGAGATGTACAATCTTCGCGGCGCGCTGCAGGGGAAAGTGACCGAGCGGGGTTTGGTGGTGACGGTCAAGGGCGACGACCTCAACGCCAACATGGACGTGATCGTAAAGGACGACCGGCAGATCGTGGAAATCCAGTTTCACGACACGTCGCTCATCGGGATCACGCTGGTGTTGAAGCGGGCGTCGGCGGGCGGCGAAAGCTGAGCGGCGCGGTTTGTCAGGCCGGGGTTTGGCCCAGGGGCTGGTCCGAAACGGGTCCTTCGTGATAGCACACGGCCGACGATTGACCCGGACAGGGCCGCGGTGTGATGACGAATTTCGACCAGAGATCCCCTCAAACGCGGACAGAAGCTGCCAAAAGAGCGCAGCGGCTGGCTGAGGAACTGCGAACTAACTTACGCAAGAGGAAGGATAAATCGCGCTCGATTGACGCCGATCCGTCGCGCGACGAGGCGGAGGACGGCAAGCCTCGCGACCGCGACTGAGGCGTGGCTATCTTTACGGTTTCTAGCCGCTCGGGCGCAGACATGGC
>JALHQM010000065.1:3539-14504 GCA_022841965.1 Hyphomicrobium sp.
TTTCTCTTGCTGCGCCGCTCGGGCGCAGACATGGCCTTTCTCTTGCTGGACGGGCGGCACAAAGACTAATCATCCCGGCAGACCTTCTTCGACTCGCCGCTTGGCGGGTCTCCTCATGCGGCCCTCAACGGCTGCCTGCATTTCTCACACAGGACGGCCCTCACTCATGGATCGCATCAAAATCGTCGGCGGCGGTGAACTCAACGGCACCATTCCGATTTCGGGGGCGAAGAACGCGGCCTTGCCGCTGATGATCGCGAGCCTGCTGACGGCGGACCGCGTGACACTGAAGAACGTGCCCAATCTCGCCGACGTGAACCTGCTGGCGCGCATCCTGCGCAACCACGGGACGGATCTGGCGGTGGACGGGAAGCGCACGTCGCCGAATTTGCAGGGCGAGACATTCCATCTGACCGCGCGGGATATCGTCGACACAACGGCGCCGTATGAGATGGTGTCACGGATGCGGGCGAGCTTCTGGGTGCTGGGGCCGATCCTGGCGCGGATGCGGCAAGCGAAGGTGTCGCTGCCGGGCGGCTGTGCAATCGGTACGCGGCCGGTGGACTTGCATCTGACGGGGCTGAAGGCGCTTGGAGCCGAGATCGAAATCGACGGCGGCTATGTGCTGGCGAAAGCGCCGAAGGGGCTGCATGGCGCGCACATCATCTTTCCGAAAGTATCGGTGGGCGCGACGCACAACGTGCTGCTGGCAGCGGCGCTGGCCAAGGGCGAGACGGTGATTGAGAACGCGGCGCGCGAGCCGGAAGTGGGCGACGTGGCGGCGTTGCTCGTAAAAATGGGTGTGCAGATCGAGGGGATTGGAACATCGACGCTGCGCATCCAGGGGCGTGACCGGCTGGATGGGGCGATCCACACGGTGCTGCCGGATCGCATTGAGACGGGGACGTTCGCGATGGTCGTTGCGGCGACGGGCGGGGACGTGGTGCTCGAGGATACCAGGATCGAGCTCCTGCAGAACGCACTCGACGTGCTGGCGGCAACGGGAACCACTGTGACGCCGACGGCTTCGGGTATTCGCATCACGCGCAGGAAGGGCGAGATCGAGCCGGTGACAGTTGAGACGCAGCCTTATCCGGGTTTTCCGACCGATCTGCAGGCGCAGTTGATGGCGCTGATGACACGCGCGCATGGGACGAGCGTGATCCGCGAGACGATTTTCGAGAACCGCTTCATGCATGTGCAGGAGCTGGCGCGGCTTGGCGCCGATATTCAGCTCCACGGCGATACGGCGACGATCAAAGGCGTGAAGCATCTGCGCGGCGCGCCGGTGATGGCGACCGATCTGCGGGCCTCCGTTTCGCTGGTGATTGCGGGGTTGATGGCGGAGGGTGAGACGACGGTGGGGCGCGTTTATCACCTCGATCGCGGCTTTGAACGGCTGGAAGAAAAGCTGTCGCGGTGCGGAGCCAATATCGAGCGGCTGTCGTCCGGCTAAGGACGGATACGGAGCAACGGGTTCCGATCGCGCACTCGCAAATTTGATTGCCAGCTGGTGCTGTCATGCCGTTCAATGGCGGCACGGCTTGAGCGCGAATGCGCGTATGAGGGGGAATTTGCGGATGAAAGTTGCTGCGTTGATTGCTGCTTCGGCGATGGTGTTGGCGAGCAGTGGGACGGCGATGGCTGCGACAGCGCAGGCCGGGACGCTGACGTGTAAGGGCGGGGCGGGTGTCGGTCTGATCCTCGGCTCCAAGAAGCACTACGATTGCGTGTTCAAGCCGGTGAAGGGTCCGTCTGAGATGTATGAGGGCTCGGTGACGAAGATCGGTCTCGACCTCGGATTCACGACCAACGTGACGATCGTCTGGGCTGTGTTTTCGAGTTCGGACTTGGGGCCCAAGGCGCTCGTCGGCGACTATGTGGGTGCGAATGCCGATGCCTCGATCGGTGTCGGTGTGGGGACGAAGATTCTGGTCGGCGGATCGAAGAGCACCATCAGCTTACAGCCGCTGAGCGTGCAGGGGCAGACGGGGCTCAACGTGGCCGTGGGAGTCGCGGATTTAGCGCTGCGGTAGAAAAGCCTAGCTGTCCGGCCCCGTTTAGGCTTGCCTTTAGCGGCGCACCATGAGATACGGGTGCATCCGGATTGCTCTGATCCGGTCCATCGGCGCGCGACTGCGTGACGGGACATTCGCAACGAAGACCGCTTTCGAGCGGCCCGTGCGTCCTCCGGTCCGCGCCTCTGATCTCCTAAAAATCGGCCGCCCCGGCACGCAGGGCGCCTGATGATCTGGAACCCACACCGGCGTTGCCGCATGGGTCAGACATCAAGCCCGCGCAAGAAGCGCTTTTGATCGCCACCGGCTTGTACGGTTGCGGCTGCACTGCGCACGCGGGACAACCGAAAGACAACCAGTGACCACATTCCAAGAACTCGGCCTCGATCCCCTCCTTCTGAAGGCGCTCGACACCGAAGGTTACACCACACCGACGCCGATCCAGGCGCAGGCCATCCCGACCATTCTCGAAGGCAAGGATCTGCTCGGCATCGCGCAGACCGGCACCGGCAAGACAGCGGCGTTCGCACTGCCGATCCTGCAGCGTCTCAACACCAACCGCCAACCGCCGATGCGCAAGGGTGTGCGCGCGCTCATCCTGTCGCCGACACGGGAACTCGCGACACAGATCGCGGAAAGCTTCCGCACGTATGGCCGGCACATGGGTTTCTCAGTCGCCGTCGTGTTCGGCGGCGTCGCACACAAGCCGCAGCGCGATGCGCTGGCGCGCGGCGTCGACGTGCTCGTTGCGACGCCCGGCCGTTTGCTCGACCATATGGGCGAGCGCAACGTGTCGCTTGAGGGCACGGAAATCCTCGTTCTCGATGAAGCCGACCAGATGATGGATCTGGGCTTCATCCGTCCGCTGCGCCAGATCGTTGCGACGCTGTCGCATCGCCGTCAGAGCCTGTTCTTCTCGGCGACCATGCCGCATGAGATCGGGGCGCTTGCCGCCGAACTATTGAAAGATCCGGTGAAGGTTTCCGTCTCGCCGGTCGCCAAGACCGTCGACCGCGTGTCGCAGGAAGTGATCTTCGTGGAACAGAACAAGAAGCGGGCGCTGCTCGTGGAATTGTTCGCTGACCCTGAGTTTACTCGCACGATCGTGTTCACGCGCACCAAGCGCGGGGCGGATCGCGTGGCGCGGCATCTGGAATCGTCTGGTGTGCAGGTTTCGGCTCTGCATGGCAACAAGAGCCAGGCGCAGCGCGATCAGGCACTGAGAGGCTTCAAGGCGGGCAAGATTCGCGCGTTGATTGCGACTGATATTGCGGCGCGCGGCATCGATGTGGATGCTGTTTCGCACGTCATCAACTACGAGATTCCGAACGTTCCGGAAAGCTATGTCCACCGCATCGGGCGGACGGCGCGGGCCGGCGCTGAGGGTACAGCCATCTCACTCGTCGACAACGAAGAGCGCGGGTATCTGCGTGACATCGAGCGGCTGACGCGGCTGACGATCCCGTCAAAGGATCGCCGCAACGATGCGACGCTTGTCGCACCGGTGGAAAGCCGTGCCGAACGTGATGCCGAGCGGGCCGATCTGTCGCCCGGCGGCGCACGCGGCCAGCGTGGTGGTCCGCGCAATGATCGCCCGCGCAGCTTTGCTTCGCGTGGCGGTGAGGGCCGGGATCGCCAGGGTGGTGAGCAGCGGGACCGTGGCGGCGATCGTCGCGACGGTGCCGGTGGACGTCCGCAGCGTCCGCGTTTTGAAGATCGGGGCCCTCGCCCAGAAGGACGGGCTGAGCGCGATGGTGCGCGCGGGTTTTCGCACAGTGCTCCACGGGGCGACCAGCAGGCAGATCGTGGGGGCGAGCGCCGTCCTTACGATCCGATGCAGGCGAAGCCAGAACGCGCTGCCACGGTCCACGAGAAGCCGCGGACCTTTGAAGGCCGGCGCGACGACCAACGCGACGGGGATCGTCCGCGCCGCGACCAGCGTCCGAACGCACGGGGCGATGAGCGCCGGGCTGAGCGGCCGGAGCGGAGCGGCGAAAGCCGGTCTGTAACCCATTATGGTGATCGCACCTCTGAGGCGCGTCCGCACGGCGAACGCACTTTTGGTGATCGGCCGCAGCGCAGCGGCGGTGAAGGCCGTGGCCCGAACCGGTCGGAGGACAATCGCGGTCCACGGGGCGGCGACCGCCCGTATCGCAACACGTCTCCTCGTGCAAACGCCGCTCCTCGTGGCGACGGGGCCACTCGTGCAGACCACGCTCCGCGTGGCGAGCGCACTGGCCCCCGGGATGGCCCCCGGGATGGCGACCGCCGTCCGCACGGGGCTGAGGGCCGTCCGCGCTTCGGGGCAAGCAAGCGCGACGGGGAAAATCGTGGCGCAGGCGACCGGCCGGCTAAACCGCATGCACATGGGCGTCCCGCCCCTCGCGGCGACCGTGCTGACGGGCCGGCCAAGAGCCTCGATGGCGTTAAGTTCATAGGCAACCGTGGGGAGCGTCCGCGCAGCCGTCCGCCGGCCCCGCGCGGCGACGACCGCCGCAAAGCGCCGCGTAACGCCTGATCACATCATCACTGACGCGACAAGGCGCGCGGGGGGCGAGGTTGCACTCGTCCCCCGCCGCCAGTATCACTCCGCCACGATCTCACCGCGGTGGGCCGGCAGACAGCGGCGCCGCAACCCGAAGTGTCCGCGACGATGACCGCCAAAGACAATTCTGGCCTCAAGCTCATTGCTCTCGATAGCGAAGACCTCGCAGTCGTGTCGGCACATTTGCAAGATGCCGTCATCAGCGTCGCCGAGGTTGCGTACCTCAAAACGGAGCGCCGCTTCGCAGCCATTGCCAACCGTTTCGACTGGAATGAGGCGCTCGCCGGCACGCGGCCGCGGCGCAAGCCTTTCACCCGGCGACGGGCCGGGTTGCGATTTGAGAAGGTGCTCGGCGCGCAACTCGCCAACATCGATCTTTCCGACAAAAAGCAGATGCTCAATGTGCTCGCGATCCGCTTCGAGCCGACGGTGGCGCCTGAGGGCCATGTGACGATTTCGTGTGCAGGTGGGGCTGCCATCCGTTTGCATGTCGAATGTCTGGAGGCGGAATTGAAGGACCTCGGCGCGGCGTGGGCGACGAAATCGAAGCCTGACCATCCCGACGACGAGCCTGGTGCGTAACGGTTGGTGACGCAGCTGGCTGTTTCCCTTTGCAACCGAATTTCCAAGCACGGACGCCCCAATGCCTAAGACCCTTATGACCTCCGATCCTGGCTTCGAAGCCGCATTCACCGCGCTCCTTTCGGAGAAGCGCGAGGTGTCGGACGAAGTCGATATGGCGGTGCGTGAGATCATTGCCGACGTGCGCACGCGGGGCGACAAGGCGCTGATCGATTTGTCGGCGAAGTTCGACGGGATCGATTTGGTAAAAACCGGCATCGCTGTGACAGCGGCCGAGGTCGATGCGGCCGTGGGGCAGTGTTCGAAGGAGACGCTCGACGCGCTGTCGTTCGCAGCGGACCGCATTCGTGCACATCATCAGCGTCAGCTGCCCAAGAGCGAGCGCTATACGGACGAGACCGGTGTGGAACTGGGCGACCGGTGGACGGCGGTGGAGTCAGCTGGGCTTTATGTTCCGGGCGGGTCGGCGTCGTATCCGTCGTCCGTTTTGATGAACGCGCTGCCGGCGATCGTGGCCGGTGTGCCGCGAATCGTGATGGTGGTGCCTTGTCCGCGCGGGGAGTTGAACCCGCTGGTGCTGGCGGCGGCGCGGCTGTGTGGCGTGACCGAGATTTATCGTATCGGCGGGGCACAGGCGGTGGCGGCGCTGGCATACGGCACGGAGACTATTGCGCCCGTCGTAAAGATCGTGGGGCCGGGGAACGCCTATGTGGCGGCGGCTAAGCGGCAAGTGTTTGGAACGGTCGGCATTGACAGTATTGCGGGGCCTTCGGAAGTTCTCGTGATCGCGGACAAGGACAACGATCCGGAGTGGATCGCGGCCGATTTGTTGGCGCAGGCGGAACACGACAAGGCGGCGCAGTCCATTTTGATGACGGACGACGCGGGATTTGCAAAAGCCGTGGAAGCCGCTGTTGGCCGGCAGCTGGCGACACTGCCGCGCGGGAACATCGCGGGCGAAAGCTGGAACGTGTTTGGCGCATCGATCGTTTTGAAGTCGCTCGACGAGGCGCCGGCGCTGGCCGACCGGATCGCGGCGGAACATCTCGAAATCGCGACTGCCGACAGCGAAGGGCTGGCGGGGAAGATCCGCAATGCGGGTGCGATCTTTATTGGCGCTTACACCCCGGAAGTGATCGGCGACTACGTGGCGGGTTCGAACCACGTTCTTCCGACAGCGCGATCCGCGCGGTTCTCATCGGGGCTTGGCGTGCTCGATTTTATGAAGCGGACATCGCTGTTGAAGCTCGACGCAGCGTCGCTGGCGCGGGTCGCGGATGCGGCGATGACTCTGGCGCGTTCGGAGGGGCTGGAAGCGCATCGCCGTTCGGTCGAGATCCGGCTTCAGGGCCGCGGGTGAGGTTTGAAGTGACGCCATGACGGATAACCCAGCTGATCGCACGCTCGACGCCCGCAACCGCATTGCATCCATCCGAATCGACGATGGATCGATCGCACGGGGAAATTCCAACATCGAGCACGAGCGGGAAGTCGCGATTTTCGACATTCTCGACGGTAATTCGTTTGTTCTGGAGGGGATCGACAAGGGGCCGTATCGGCTGGAAATCGCGATTGCGGACGACCGGCTGGTGTTGTCGGCGTTTCCCGAAGGCGGGGATGAGGCGGCGGCCGTGCATATGTTGACGATGACGCCGCTGAAGCGGCTCATCAAAGATTATTTCATGGTGCTCGACAGCTACTATCAGGCGATCCGGTCGGGGCAGCCGTCGCGCATCGAAGCCATCGACGTGGGGCGGCGGGGCCTGCACGACGAAGGCAGCCGGCTGTTGCAGGAGCGGCTAGCGGGCAAAATCACGCTCGATTTCGACACGGCGCGGCGGATTTTTACCCTCATTACCGCGCTGCATTGGAAGGGCTAGGCCCGGTGGCCGAACCCTGCGAGGCGCCACCAAGAATACTGTTTGCCTGCACGCTCAACGCCGTTCGCTCGCCGATGGCGGCGGCCATTTTGCATCAGCTGGCCGGGCCGCGTTTGGCGGTGACGTCGGCGGGGGTGCGGCGGGGTCATGCAGACCCGTTCGTGATGGCGGTGATGGACGAGATTGGGATCGACGTGACGGCGCATCAGCCGCGCATCTTTGCAGAGCTGGAGCGGCAGACGTTTTCGACCATCATCACGCTGTCGCCGGAAGCGCAGCATCATGCGGTGGAGCTGACACGGATCATGAAGGCGGAAGTTGAATACTGGCCGACGTTCGATCCGTCGATGATTCCGCCGGCCGCTGGGCGCGCGGTGCTAATAAAGGCGTATCGCAAGCTCAGGGACGATCTCGCCTACAAGATCAAAGGGCGGTTTGAAATCGCGGGCGGGCCGCCGGTCTGATCAGGCTACGGCGCGGGGGCGATGAGAAAAAAGACTTCGCGGGGGCCGAGACCCTTGATCTCGACCTCTCCACGGCTCTCGAATTCAAAGGCGTTTTCGAGGAGCTTTTTGCAGCGTGGGCAAACGAGGATGCGGCCGGGCTGCGAGAGATTTTCC
Source organism: Hyphomicrobium sp. (assembly GCA_022841965.1). Lineage (GTDB taxonomy): Bacteria > Pseudomonadota > Alphaproteobacteria > Rhizobiales > Hyphomicrobiaceae > JAGVSR01. Next base: position 11,185 of record JALHQM010000065.1, read on the forward strand.
AAGCGGGCAGCAAGGTTCACGGCGTCGCCCCAGACATCGTAGCTAAATTTTTGCTTTCCGATGACACCGGCCATGACAGGGCCGGACGCGAGGCCGACGCGCATCGCGATCGGGATGTTGCGCCCGGCTGCGATCCGCTCGACGGCCGCGAGCATCGACACACCCATGTGAGCGAGCCGCAAGAGATGATCGTCGCGCGGTTCGGGGATGCCGGAGGCCACCATGTAGGCGTCGCCGATGGTCTTTATTTTTTCGACGCCGTGGTGTTTGGCCAGATCGTCGAACTCGGTCACGATCTCGTTGAGAAGCGCGACGGTCTTGGCGGAGCCGAGTGTGAGGGCGAGTGCGACGAAGCCGGATATGTCGGCGAAGAGAACCGAGGCGTCGTTGAACTGGTCGGCGATGACGGCCTCGGGTTTGGCCTTCAGGCGTTCCACGATGGCGTCGGGCAGGATGTTGCGCAGGAGATTGTCGGTCTCGGCCTTGGCTTGTTCGGCCAACCGGAAGGCGTAGTAGACGGAGGCGGCGATGAGACCGAAAGTCGTGATGGCGGCTTGAACGTAGAGGCTGTCGATCACCTCCTTGTCGGCCGGAATGCGTGCTGCGTCTTCCGGGAACCAGAACCAAGATGCAAGGTGGAGAGCGAGCCCCGATAGAATGACGGCTGCCACGAGCCAGAGACGATTGAGACCCAGAACGACGAACGGCGCTGCGGCCCCGACGAAGTATTGAAGGTGAACGCCGGAGTGGTGGCCCAAATACATTGTGAACGCGATCAGGGCCGCCCACTCGGCGCTGACGATGACGAGTGCGCCAGCGATCTCGTTGATCCGGTGCGCGAACGGCACGGCTGCGGCGGCGAAGATGAGAGCGATATTGATCCAAATGATCGGCTTGTAGGTGTCGTAGTCGAGGACTGAGTGTTGAACGACGTAGACCAGCGTCGAGGCGATGATGAGGTATGAGATCAGGTTGAGGATCATCAACCGGCGCTTGATTTCTGGTGGATAGCCGGCGGTGCCGGCTTCTCCCAGGCCACCAATGACGCGGCCGATAGCCCGCAACTGCGGCAGGTCGCCGATGGTTGCGATGCCGGCGCCGATGGGGGCCAGAGCGCGCTTTAATGCGTTGATCACGGCCGGCGGTCTCGCGCGGTCTTGCGGGTGCGCGGGGGGAAATTCCTCACGCGGTGCCCGCGATGTTTTCTAACTCGTCGATATCGCAGATCATCGATTTATCGCTTTTTTCAACCGCGCCGCTGTCTTGCAAGAGTTGGAGGGCGGCATTCACTTTCGGGCGGCTGGCGCCGATGAGGAGGGCGAGTTCGCTCTGCGAGATCGGCAAGTCGAGCGTGACGCGGGTCCCGGGTTTCGCAGAGCCCTTCTGGCGCGCGGCGGCGAGGAAGAAGCGGGCGAGGCGGACTTCGATCGGATAAAGGGCGATGCCTTCGAGCTGCTGGTCGGCCTCGCGGACGCGGTTGCAGAGGAAGCGGATGACGGACTCGCGGACGGGCGCCCGGGTTTCGACGAGGCGCATCAGGGCGGATTTGGACAGGGTTTGGGCGACGACCTTGGAGACGGCGGTGGCATCGGCCGTGCGCACGCCGCCATCCAGGACGGCGATTTCGCCGAAGACCTGACCGGCTTCCGCATGGGCGAAGGAGAGTTCGCGGCCTTCGGGCGTCAGGATCGATAGGCGGACGCGGCCTTCGGCGACGAAGTAGATATCCCGGCCGGCGTCGCCGCGGCCGAATACGATCTGGCCAGAGGCGTACTGCACTTCGCGCATTTCTTGCGCGATGGACCGGCGCTCGTCGGGATCGAGGGCACCGAAAAGCGTCGTCGCGCCGAGAAGGTCGACCAAGCGGTCCTTGGACATATTTCCTCCGAACTCACCGCAGCTCGTTGGCTCATATCGCCTCAGTTGATGCCAGAGCGCAACGCGAATGGCCATTCAATATGACTTGGTTTAACGCTCGGGGTTCGCATGTGACCGGTTGTATCCGCCTGAATTGAGGTGCGCTGCTCGATGGTGAATGGTGGGGGCGAGGCGTGCTATAGAGCGGCCGACGACCGCCCGCCCCTCGGCCAACGGAGCCCGCCCCGGATGTCGACTGCCAAATCGGCCCTGCTTTCCGCATTTTCCCGCACTGACAATCCGCGCCGCGAGACCTTGCGGTCGGAACTGGCCAAGTCTGCGTCGCGGGAGACCGGCATGCTGCCGCGCCCCAAGCTGGTGCTGGCGAGTGCCAGTCCGCGGCGGCTGATGCTCTTGGAACAGGCCGGCATCAAGCCGGATGCGCTGCGGCCCGCCTCGCTCGACGAGACGCCGAAGAAGGGGGAGATGCCGCGCGCGCTTGTCGCCCGGTTGGCGCGCGCCAAGGCGGAGGCGGCGCGGGATCAGATCGCGAACGACCGCGATATTGCGGATGCTTACGTTTTGGCCGCCGATACGATCGTTTCCAACAATATGAAAATCTTCGGCAAGCCGCAGCAGGTGGAAGAGGCGGTTGAGTTTCTGAACCGGTTGTCGGGGCGGTCACATCGCGTGCTGACAGCGGTGTGCTTGATTGCGCCCAATGACAAGGTTCGCACCAAAATCGTCGATACCAAGGTGCGGTTCAAATATCTGACGAAGGGCGAGATCGAGGCCTACATCGCGACACGCGAATGGCGCGATAAGGCTGGCGGTTACGCGATCCAAGGCTTGGCCGGATCGTTCGTGCAGACGATCAAAGGGTCCTATACCAACGTCGTGGGGCTGCCGCTGACGGAAGTGGTGGCGATGCTGGTGTCGGAGGGCTTTCCGATCCACTTCAACTGGATCCGGGCAGCGGAAGCGGATCGCGACTAGAGTGATACGCCAACTCCGGCAGCTGGGCCGCAGCCATGACTGAACAAAATGCATCCGACCCACCGGGAGGCCGTTGCCCGACGTGCCGGAAACCGACCGTGCCCGCACACCGGCCGTTCTGCTCCAAGCGCTGCGCCGACATCGATTTGGCGCGGTGGCTTGGGGGCACATTTGTCATTCCCGGGCCGGCGCTGGACGTGGCCGACGACAGCGGTGAGCGCCCGGGCGGGGCGGGTCTGCGGGGGGTGCAGACAGCGGGTGACGAGGACGATTGACGACGGGCCGCGCTTGATCTCCCGGCGAGCCATAATGGCTGCTGGACAGGGACGGGTGTGGCACCTATAAGACGCCGACTTCGCAGCGGCATCCGTTCCGGCCGGGCGAAAATGCCCAGGTAGCTCAGTTGGTAGAGCATGCGACTGAAAATCGCAGTGTCGCTGGTTCAATTCCGGCCCTGGGCACCATTT
>JALHQM010000066.1 GCA_022841965.1 Hyphomicrobium sp.
CTTTGTGGGGACAGCAGCATGCAGGCGCCGAAGCTTCTTATTCGTAAAGGAATGGTTGTCGTGCAGGGCCGGAATCGGCCGTGCATCCAGGTGCTGGCCATTGTCGATCCCCTCTTGAAAACCAAACTGGAAGAGCTGTTCGCATCCGAGAACCTGTTCAAACGCGCGGCCTATTCGAACGGTTTTCCCGCCTCTATGACCCAGCCCACCGGGCCGTTGGCACCCCATGTTGGTGCGCTTCTGAAAAGTGACGCCTGCCCAGAAATTACGGTGAAGACGATTTTGCAGGGTCAGCTTTTGCAGGCGGGCTCGGTGTGGGAAATGAAGGCGTTCGAGTATGTCGCCCAGCGCGCGTTCGACTCGCTGGTGGAATTCTGCATGACGGTGGTGGAACTCGGCCGCGAGACGGTGTACGCGCCGATTGAGGCCGAGCGCTTTGCTACAATCGAGATGCCGGCTGCTCCCGTGGTGGCGGCCATCGAGGCTGTATCTGACGCAGCTTAAGATGGCGTTGGGGTGTGTGGGTCTGGCGAGCGCACGCGCCGCCAGCGGCCATAGCGCCAAGGGGCCAGGGTGTGATGTTCGCCGCTCAGGTCGGGCACTGGGTCGTAGCCGTGGGTCCCCCAGGGATGGCAGCGGGTGATCCGCGAGATCATAAGCCAGAAGCCCTTCCAGGCCCCGTTCTTGTCGATGGCTTCGAGTGCGTACTCGGAACAGGAGGGCGCGTGACGGCACTCCATGCCGATCCAGGGCCGGAGTGTGGCCCGGTAGAGGTGGACCGGGGCTTTCAGGAGATTTTTTGCCAGCTGTGTCACGGCCTTCAACCGGCGCTGCGACGCGGTGCGCCGTTGCTGCCAGAGCTGGCTAGGCCCTCGCCGGCCGCCAAGGCGCGTTCGATGGCGTCGAAGATGAGGAGCGTGGAGGCGTGGCGATGGCGGTAGTCGCGCACGGGCTCCAACAGGGCGAGGTCGGACCAGCGGCCGGTGGGCGCGGGGCCGTTGTCCTTGAGCATACGGCGCATGCTCGCTGCGACCTCGTTGAACTCAGTGATCGATGTGCCCACGATTTCGCGGCCCACAATGGAGGCAGCGGCTTGCCCGAGCAGGCAGGCCTTGACGGTCTGGCCGAAGCCGGTGACCACTTCGCTCGCGTCATCCAGAGTAAGCGTCACTGCGACGGTCGACCCGCACAGCTTGGAATGGGCTTCCCCGCGCAGTGCCGGAGCGGGCAGTTCCCCTGTCCGGGGAATGGCGGCGGCCAGTTCGAGGATTTTTAAGTTGTAGATGTCGTCAAGGTCGGCCATGCGGGCTCTTTTGCAGTTGCCGCCTTTGGCGGGCTCTGTTCCGTTTACCGCCTTTGGCGGCTAGCGACGTGTATATATAGGCGCATTCGAACTGGACGGCACCATGCCCAAACCGACATTCCCCGATACGCCTGCCGCCGAACTCGAGCAGGGATCTATCCTCACGCCGCGCTTCGATCGCGATGGGCTCATTGCGGCCGTCGCCACGGATGCGGCGACAGGCGAGGTGTTGATGCTCGCGTGGATGAACGCGGACGCGCTGCGCCTCACCGTCGATACGGGGATCGCGCACTTCTGGAGCCGGTCGCGCGCCCGGATCTGGAAAAAGGGCGAGGAGAGCGGCAACCTTCTGCAGATCGTAGAAATGCGTGTCGACTGCGATCAGGATGCGATTTGGATGAAGGTGCGCGTCGAAGGTGCCGGCGTTGCATGCCACACGGGTGCTGGATCGTGCTTTTACCGGGTTGTGGCGGTGGGCGTGCCTGGATCAGTGCGGCTGGACCGCGTGACTTCATAGCTGATTGCGCGTTGCAGCACGATAAAACGCATTGCAGCATCGCCGACTTTTTGCCGAAACGAACCTTTTCGTAACACGGCGCAGTAATCATTTTACCAATCTTCTAGGGCGACCTTAATGTCCTCCTGGCACCCTGGGTGATGCATTCTTGGCAGCGAGCGGCATGGGTATTGCTATCCAGCTGACTTCCGCAAGCGGTCGGAGCGATCAAATGGCGGGCGCAAAAATTGGATTGGCACTGGGTGGCGGCGCGGCGCGCGGCTGGGCACACATTGGTGTGATCCGTGCGCTTGCTGCGGCTGGCATTAAGCCAGATATCGTGGTCGGCACATCGATGGGCGCGGTTGTCGGCGGATGCCATCTCGCCGGGCAACTCGACGAGCTGGAAGATTTTGCACGCAGCCTGACCAAGCGGCGCGTGTTCGGGTATCTCGATTTCAATCTTGCGGGAACGGGATTGATTTCGGGGCAGAAGCTTTGCGAGCGGCTGGAGCGGCATCTGGGCGACAGGCGCATCGAAGATCTCGAGAAGCGTTTTACAGCGGTTGCGACCGAAATTGGGTCGGGACACGAGGTTTGGCTGTCGCGCGGACGTTTGGCGGATGCGATCCGCGCGTCGTATGCGCTGCCGGGTATTTTCAAACCTGTGAAGATCGATGGGCGCTGGCTGTTCGATGGTGCGCTGGTCAATCCCATTCCGGTTTCGGTGTGCCGGGCTCTCGGCGCGCGCTACGTCATCGCGGTCAATCTGAACTATGACATCTCATGCCGTTCGGCGGCGGCGAACGCCATCGTCAGTCAAGTCGAGCGCGAGGAGACAGCAGTCGCAGAAGAGCCCGTCGTGAACGAAAAGGCGGGCGTTGGAGCGCGCTGGCTTCTGACGCGGCAGTTGTTCGGACGGGGCGATGATGCGCCGGGGATCTCGACCGTCATGGTTGATGCGCTCAACATTGTCCAAGACCGGATTGCACGCTCGCGGCTCGCTGGCGATCCGCCGGATTCGCTCATTAGTCCGCGCCTCCACGGCATCGGGCTGTTCGACTTTCATCGCGCGGAAGATGCTATCGCGCGGGGGGAAGCTGCGACGCGCCGGGAAGCTGAGGACATTGCGCGGGAACTGAAATTGCGGCGCGACGTGGATGAGCGGCTGCACGCGCACGCTTGAAGACGGCAAAGGCCGGCGCCCGTGGCTGCCGGCCTCTCAATTTCAAGTCATCAAACGTGATGCGCCATCGTCAGTCCGACGATTGGCAAATCAGCTATGGGCCGAACCGTTCAGCCCGTCGCCAGATAACCCCGCATGGCAGAGACTTCCATCTCCACGGTCGCGACGTGGTTTTTGACGACGTCACCGATCGAAATGATCCCGACAAGCGATCCATCTTCGACCACTGGTAAATGGCGGAAGCGGCCCGTCGTCATGATTTCCATTGCTTCATCGACAAGGCTCGTCTCGCTGCAGGTGATGATGTCCCGCGTCATGAAACGTGATGCGGGCATCTCAAGAGCGGCGACGCCGCGCTCGGCGATCGCGCGGATCACGTCGCGCTCGGAAATAATGCCGTCAACGGCACCGTTATCTCCGACCACCACGACCGCACCAATCTTGCGGGCGGCGAGTTTTCCGGCAACGTCCTGCAATGTTGTGTCGGGCCGCACTGTCGTGACGGAGCGGCCTTTCGCTCTCAATATGGTCGCAACATTCATGGTGTCTTCTCCCGTCAGGTGCCGTTTGTTGACGCAGACACTTCCCTAGGCGGCACGCCGGAGATCACACGTGACTGGGACGCGATGTCCCTCAGTCCTGCCGATGCTCTCCGGCACTGCCGCCCTTGTTGTTTCTGGCCAATGCGACGCTCTCATTTAACTGGGATGATCGTGATCGAACTTGTCGCAGGTTTCAAGAGTCAATTGTCCCGGATTTCGGGGACATCTTCATGACGCGGCGCAATATCAAATAGGCCGAATAGAAATAAACCAGCGAGATATCCGCCGACGTGGGCTTCCCACGCGATGGCCGAACTGGCGTTGATGTCGCCAAAACCGACCATTGCCGCGAGATTCATGGCGATGAAGGAGGCCGTCACGACCTGAAGGCGGCGGTCCCGCAATGCAGCAGACAAACCTTTCAGCGGAATACTACGTGGTGCCTGATTGAGGCGGCGCAGACCGCCGCGATTATCCATAGCGCTGAAAAAATAGCGCATGACGCCGCCCATCAATCCGGCAATCGCGCCTGACGCGCCAATCATCGGTGCCAGAAGTCCGGGATTGAAAGCGATAAAGGCGGCGGCTCCGGCGAGGCCGCAAACAATGAAAAACGTCAGCAGGCGAAGCGCGCCGATGCGCTTTTCGAGAGCGCCTGCGAACGCGAGCAGTCCAGCGCTGTTGAAGGCCAGATGCATGGCATCGGCATGGACGAACATATGCGTGATGAACTGCGTATAGACCGCCGCGACGCCACCGGGCAATTCGGCCGCGTAGCCACTGAGCCGTGCCGGGATCAAGGCCATCAACAGGACGAACGCCGTGTCGGCATCGTCGTTCAGCATGAGGCGGTAGCCCATCACGGCGAGCATGATGGCGAGCAGCGCAAGCACCATGGGCGGCACATTGAATATGGGCTCGCGGGGCGCTGGTTCTGTGGTGGGTAACTCGCCGTTTGAAACAGGGGCATGCGATCCGTCCTCGCTGGCTGCGGGGCGTTCACGATGTTCTTTGGTCAATGCGTCCTCCTGGTGAGCCGAAGAGCGCGGCCCGCAGGCTCGATCCCGACGCGATCACGATGACGGGACGGACGCCGGGCGGCAACCCCTTAACTCAGTCCGCCGGCGGTGTGACGCGGCGGTTTACGACCCGGTGCGGCGGACTGCCGGAACCGGGCATCGCTGGCATGGAAGCTGCGATGGAGTGCGTGAACACGGATGCCGCCCCAGGTATGCCGCCCCTTTAACACCCGTCCTCTGTGTGGCGGGACCGCTCGATGGTCATAATGAGACACACGACGACCCAGGCATTGTATTCCTACTGGAACGGGCTTCGAGGCGGCCGAAGGGCACCGCACCGGTTCGAGATCGAGCCTGCCAGCATGGGTAACGCGCTGCCTGATACGTTTATCTTAGAACGACAGGATGCCGGCACATTCCCGTTCCGGCTGGCCGGCACGCGATTGTGCGAGCTTTTCAAAAGGGAATTTAGAGGGCGCAACTTCCTCGATGTCTGGGGGGAGGGACATGGCAGCACGACATTGGGGCCGCGTTTGAACACGGTCTGTGTTCAGGGTGGCGTGGTTGTCATTCTGGCGGACGGCGAGACGGCTTCGGGCAACCTGGTTCCGACGGAGATCCTCATTTTACCGCTGGTCCACGGCCAAGCTTGCGCGGACCGGTTTCTCGGTGTGCTCAGCTTGCTCAAGACGCCGGCGTGGCTCGACACCGAGCCCATCGCCACCCTGCATTTGCGGAGTGAGAGGGTCATCTGGCCCGATGGTCATCCCCATCCGGCGCTCGATAGCATCGACGACCGGCAAGCCCCTTTTCATCCGCGCGTGCGACATTCCCGCATTGTCCGCTCGGATCGACGCCAGTTTCGCGTCTTCGAGGGCGGCTTGAGCACGACCGGCGACGGCCTTGGTCCTAAGGTGTAACCTGTTGCCGGGCGCTGCTCCCGCCGACGTTACATCGTGATCCTCCATCCCAGAACCCTGCCTCTATGTCCCAGTTTTAGGGGGGCTTTAGGCGTTCATTAAGAGCCTCCCCCTCATAGTCACTGCGAGATGGCCTAAAGCCGACCACGCTTGGCGTGTTCGTTTGCTTTGGAGCCGTCGAAAAAACGCAGGTTGGCGATCGGGCCCTTGAGTATGTCACACGCACTTAATGCTCTTAAGGAACTCGCGATCCTGGGCGCTCGGCCCGCGACGGATCAGCGGCGTCATCGGCGCGTCGCCCTGCCCTTGCTCGGCCGCTTCATGCGCGACAACCGGCACGAATACCCCTGCAAGTTGAATGATATCTCGGTTGGCGGTGCGGCGATCAACTCGCCCATTGAGGTCGATGCCGGCGAACGGATTGTCGTCTATTTCGATCATCTTGGTGGGCTTGAAGGCCACGTCATCCGCCTGTTCGAGGGCGGCTTCGCCATGCAGTTTAAGATCACGTCGCACAAGCGCGAAAAGCTCGCCGCCCAATTGACCTGGTTGATCAACCGCGACGTTCTAAGTGGCAGCACGCAGCGCCAGCACGACCGCCTTTCGGTCGAGGACCGGAGCCATTCGGTTGTGCTCGATAGCGGGGAAACCCTCGATTGCAGGGTCGTGGACGTGTCGATTTCAGGCGCTTCGCTGAACATGGACGTGCGGCCGCCGGTGGGAACCATTCTGACACTGGGACGGCTGAGAGCGCGTGTCATGCGCCATCACGAACAGGGCATCGGGGTCCGTTTCATCGATATCCAGGAACCCGAGGCTTTGCGGCGGCATTTCTCAGGACGATGAGAGCATAAGGCCCGGAAGGTGGGCCTGAAGACGTGCGGACACCACGACGTTTGAGCAAAAAGACTGGCGCGGCAAATAGATAAAAGTTTGATCAAATGCCGGGCTTCACGTTCAGGGGACAACGAGAATTTTACGCTAGAGTAGCGCAGTTAGTACGGGGTTGTGTCATGAAGTGCGTTGCAGTCGTCGTCGCTGGCGCCGCGTTTGGTGCCGCTCTTGCCACCCAGGCCGTGGCGGAGCCCAAGCCTAGGCCTGCCCTCTTTGAGCGCACGGCGTTCATGCGGGTGTTTGGATCATCGCAGCCGCCGTATGGCTTTGTGCGGTTCTGTGAGCAGAGCCCGCAGCATTGCGTTCAGCGTGGGAACGGGGGGCGCTTCGAGGCGACCCCGGAAAGCCTCAGCGATCTCGACGAGGTCAACCGCATCGTGAACCGTTCGGTTGAACCGGCGACGGATTCGGAGATCTATGGGATCAGCGAATACTGGACGCTGCCGGGCGAGAAGGGCGACTGCGAAGATTACGCGCTGCTGAAACAGAAAATTCTCATTGGCCGGGGCTGGCCATCGAGTTCACTCCTGCTGACGGTCGTGCGCGACGAAAAAGGCGAAGGCCACGCCGTGCTGACCGCGCGGACCAGTCAAGGCGACTTCGTGCTCGACAACAAGAGCGACGATGTGCGGCTGTGGGCCCGCTCCAGTTATCAGTTCGTGATGCGCCAGTCGTATCTCGATCCGAAGGTGTGGGTGTCGCTCGATCCACAGGATGCGGGCGCTCCCTCGTCACTCGCTGGTGTGCAGGACGGTCGCTAAAGCGGGCACGAACTGTTGCGAAATTCATAGAGCCGGATGCGGGTCGCGTTCGGCTCTATGCCGTTTGTGGACCTTCATCCTGGGAGGCGAAGCTGGCAGCGTAGCGCTTCCAGTTGGCGACATAGCGGCCTGCACTGCCTTTGAGACGATCGCTTTCTTCTTGAGAGAGCTCGCGCACGACTTTGCCGGGCGAGCCCAAGATCATCGAGCGGGGTGGAAATTCCTTGCCCTCGGTGATCAGCGTGTTGGCTCCGACGAGAGAACCTGCACCGATCTTGGCGCCATTGAGGACAATGGAGCCTATGCCGATCAGGCTGCCGTCGCCGATGGTACAGCCGTGCAGCATGACCATGTGGCCGATGGTGCAATCCGCACCGATGGTGAGAGGAAAGCCTGGATCGGTGTGGAGGACGCAGCCGTCCTGGATGTTGGAGCGGGCGCCGACGCGGATCACCTCATTGTCGCCGCGCAGGACGGCGCTGAACCAGACGCTGGCATCCTCGCACAGTTCGACCTTGCCCAGCGCGACGGCGTTTGGCGCAACCCAAGCGCGGCCATCGCTTGGCATGATTACACGCGCATCGCCCAGAGAAAAGATCATCGGCGCCCCTTGCCCTGCCCCTTCGGCTGCTCAGGCTTCTTCGAGATCGACGTCGAGAATGGCCATCTGGAATTGGTAGGACACTTCGCCGTCTTCGTCTTCGCGGAAGAGGACGGCGACGAAGTCATCGCCAATGTAGACCTCGGCACTGTCGTCTTTCTTGGGACGGGGACGGATGCTCAAGTTCTTGGTGCCGAACGTTTTGCGCAGGAATGCTTCAACCTTCGCGATTTCTTCTTTCGTCACTGCACGTCTCCGATTGTCTGAAATGAAGTTTGCATGGCTGACTGCGATGTCACAGCATGCCGTAGTCGTCGGGCCCCAGGTTTTCGGCGGCCAACATCTGATCCATCGAGCGGGCGGGTTCGGCGCAGCCGACGCGGCCCACAACGCGGGCCGGGACGCCGGCGACTGTCATGTTGGGGGGCACATCCTGCAAGACAACGCTGCCGGCGGCGACGAGCGCGCAATTGCCAACGTGGATGTTACCTAGGATCTTTGCCCCGGCTCCAATGAGTACGCCGGCACCGATCTTGGGATGGCGGTCGCCGGTCGCCTTGCCGCTGCCGCCGAGGGTGACCGCATGCAGGAAGGAGCAGTTGTCGCCGACGACTGCGGTTTCACCGACGACGAAGCCGGTGGCGTGGTCCAGCATGATGCCGCGTCCGAAGCGGGCCGCGGGATGGATGTCGGTCGTGAAGATTTTCGACGACTGACTTTGCAGATAGAGTGCAAAATCCTTGCGGCCCTGGCGCCAGAGTTCATGCGCGAAGCGGTGCGTCACGAGGGCGTGGAAGCCTTTGAAGAACAGCAAGGGCTCGAGATAGCGATTGCAGGCGGGGTCGCGGTCGAGGACGGCGGCGAGGTCGGCGCGGACGGATTGCGAAAGGCTCGGCTGGCTGTCGAGCACATCCTGGAACGTTTGGAAGATGAGGCCGGCGTCGACGTCGGAATGATTGAGGCGCTGAGCGACGCGGTGGGCAATGGCGTCCTCCAGGCGTGAATGGTTGACGACGGTCGCGAAGATGAACCCGGTCAGCGCCGGTTCTCCGGCCATGGCCGCCTGGGCCTCACGCAGAACCTGTTCCCAGACCGGATCGGCGGATGCGACTTTACCAGCCGTTTTCGATTTGGGCTTCACACCCCCGCGAGGCGGAACGCCTGCGGCTTTCTCTGAACGGGACGCGGACATAGGAGACGAAGTCCTTGCGGTTTAGGGCTCGCGGCTTAGCCGCAGTGTCAGCGCCCGCGGAGACCCCCCGGGCAGGCCAAACCGGGTATCCGGCGATCGGCTAAGCGTCAATCTAAACCTCCGGCGGAGCGAAGGGAATTGCCAACGGCGCGGGCGGCGCTTCATGTTGCAGGGCGTACTGGACGGGGCTGCCAACATCGCGACCAGAGGCGGCGTTGCAAGCGCGCGGATCAGGGCCATAGATGTCGGCTCGATCCCGCGCATCCATGTAAGGACCCGTTATGGCCGTTGAGACAACCCCGGAACTGCGTTTGGAGCGGGATGGCGGGCTCGCCGTTCTGGTGCTCGACAACCCGGCGCGGCTCAATGCGCTGACGTCAACCATGTGGGCGGCGATCCCGCGCTTGGTGGGCGAGGCGGAGGCCGATGCGTCCGTTCGGGTGATCGTGCTTAAGGGGGCGGGGGGAAAGGCGTTCTCGGCGGGGGCCGACATCTCCGAATTCGACAGCGCGCGGACAGGCGATGCGGCGAAGACGTACGACGCGCTCAACCACGCCGCCTTCGAAGCGCTGCTGGGGGCGGGGAAACCGACGCTGGCGATGATCGAGGGGTTTTGTCTCGGCGGCGGATTGGGCATTGCCGCGTGCTGCGACCTCAGGATCGCAAACGATGCGGCGACGTTCGCCATTCCGGCCGCGAAATTGGGCTTGGGTTACCATCCCCGGTGGGTGCGCACGTTGTTGACACTGGCGCCGCCGGCGTCGGTGAAGGAGTTGCTGTTCACCGGCCGGCGGTTCAATGCCAGCGAGGCGCTGGCGATGGGGCTCGTCAATCGGGTGCATTCATCAGATGTGCTCGATCGCGAGATGCGTGCACTCGCAGAGACCATTGCCGCCAATGCGCCGATGACGATCCGTGCGGCGAAGGCTGCCATCGATGCGTTGACGCTGAAGCCCGAGACGGCGGACATCGCGCGATTGGAGGCACTCGTGAAAGCCTGCTTTGACAGTGCCGATTATGCCGAGGGGCGCCGCGCGTTCGCGGACAAGCGCAAGCCGCAGTTCAAAGGGAAGTGATATGAGGTTCGCTCGTGGCGTCGCCGGTCTTGCTGTTATGCTGCTCCCTGGGCCTGCGCATGCGGTGGACCGTACACAACTGATGAACCGCTGCTGGCCGGCCGCTTTGCTGACAGGGCCGCCGGAGGAGAAGAAGATCACCAAGGGCGTGCATACGTTCGATGCGCCCCTGCCCGCGATGACGCTGGCGCCGTTTGCACCGATCGCAAAGGAATGGCGCGGGGCCATCCGGCGGGTGAAATTGCCGCCGGGCAAAAAGCTCGTCGCGCTCACGTTCGACATGTGCGAAACGCCGGGACAAGTGACGGGCTATGATGCGGCGCTTGTCGACTATCTGCGTGCGAATGGGGTCAAGGCGACGTTCTTCTCTGGTGGTAAGTGGATGCGCTCGCATAGCGAACGGACGCAACAGTTGATGGCCGATCCGCTGTTTGAAATGGCAAACCACGCCGAAGCGCACCGCAATCTCCGGCTTCTTTCTGGCAATGCTCTCATCGAGGAAATCGACGGCCCACAGCGCTCTTACGAAGTGCAGCGTGCGGCGCTAGGCGCTCGCTCGTGTGCGAAAGGTGATGCCAGCGTTGCATCGATCCCGCCGCGCATGGGGCTGTTTCGCTTTCCGTTCGGAGCCTGCAACCAAGCGTCGCTCGACGCGGTGAACGATGCGGGACTGCTGGCTATTCAATGGGATTTGTCGACGGGTGATCCGGTGCCGGCGCAGTCGGCCCAAGCGATTGCGGATGCGATGCTGCGCGCCAAGCCGGGCGCCATCATCATCGGGCACAGCAACGGCCGCGGGTTCAATACTGCGGACGCGCTGGCGATCGCCATTCCGCAAATGAAGGCGAAGGGATACGAATTCGTAACCGTCTCGGAGCTTCTCGCCCAAGGAACGCCTGAAATCTCCGCCACCTGCTACGACACACGGCCGGGAGACACGGACAAGTACGATACGTTTTTCAAGCCGCGTCCGAACAAGATTGAGCATAAGCCCGCGGAGAAGACCCATGAGCCAGTCGACCCTGCCCGTTGAACGATACGAGACCGATTTGTTCGGAGATGGGACGGGCGCAGTGTCGATGCGTCCTCTGCCACCGGGTGAGGCGCAAAAGCTCGGGCCCCTCTTCGCTGCCATCGATCCGTGGGCACGGCTTGGATATCCCGCCGAAGCGCTGACCACATATTTTGGCACGCTTGAGAAGAGTGCCCCGCGCTATGCCATCATGGTCGGCAATGACGTGGCCGGTGCGGTGGGTGTTCGTCTGAATTGGCTGCGGGGTCCGTACGTGCAATTTCTCGGCATACTGCCGCACTACCAGAAGCGCAGATTGGGGGGCATGTTTCTGGCCTGGCTGGCGCAGGAAGCCGCGCGGCACGGCGAGAAGAATGTGTGGGTGCTGGCGTCGACGTTCAACGACGATGCGCTTCGTTTCTATGCAGCGAACGGATTTGAACGGACGGGTGAAATCCCGGATCTGGTGGCGCCGGGGACCGCGGAAATGCTCTTGCGGCGGCGCCTTTAGCCTGACGTGAGCTTCACAACGCGCTCATCACGAGAATTCGTTGCGGCACTGCGAAGGGGACGGCCCCGGCGCTAGTCGGTCGCGGCCGGCCGTTGGCGCGCGGCGACACGTGGTGTGAGCCCATAGGCGCCAACAGCCTTAAATGGCAGTCTTTCACAGGCGCCTTCGCCGGCAGGTTGGCCGTACACGTGGCGGAATGGATGTTCCTGGCTATTTTGATCCTAAGCAGATTTGCGGATGAGCGGGTTTGCTGTCCCTGTGCGCTGCGGAATCGTTTTCTGTTGCGCACCTGCGGCTCGCATCATTTACTCCCCCAGACAGACCTCGCGGTGTGGATAAGAATAAAAACTGGCGGTTTTGGAACAAGCGGATTGAACCGTACGTTCTGATCTCACGACCAACGTCTAGGGAGGCACTATGGGCATGACGATACCGCTCAACATCCTGGCCGCTTGCACGTCGTTTGCGTTTATTGCGGCCATTTGCTTGGGCTATGTGTGACGCGCGATCAACGCGCGCGACGATGTCCGACGACGCCTAATTTAGAAAAGCGCGGGAGCCCTCTTCCCGCGCTTTTCATTTTTCCAGCAGTCAGCTTCAGGGTCAGCGTTTGGCGAAGTAACCCAGAACCGCGCCGATCAGAACGGCCCACCGCGCAGGCACCTTGCTCCACGGGATGTCGGGCACGAGGGGCGGAACAAAGGTCCAAACCAAGGCGAAAATCAGGGCGAGGACCAGCGCCGAAGACAGTGCATTCGTCGAGGGCATCCCGACGTCCTTGACGATCTGCGAGGCGACCACGCCGATCAAATAGATGATGACGGAGACGACGACCGCAAAGGCGAAGAGCGACAGGTTTCCCGGGACCGGGATATAGCCCATCGCAATGTTTCCAAGAAAGTAGCCGCCCGCAATTTGCAAGAGCAGCAGTACCAATCGTCCCAGCATCGTGTTCCCCCGTGTTGCACGCGCGGGCGCGCTGTGGTGAGTCGCCCGCATTTCCGAACAAATGCTAACACGGGCGATATGACGGGCAAACAACGGGATAGATGCGCGGGCTCAGAAAGGTCTCACGCCACCTTGGCGCGCGCTGCTGCCGGATCATAGTTGAGCACCGGGGCGAGCCAGCGTTCGCACTCTTCCACCGTCCATTTTTTGCGCGCGGCGTACTCCTCGACCTGATCGCGTTCGACCTTGCCGACGCCGAAGTAGTGGCTCTCGGGGTGGGCGAAGTAGAGGCCTGACACCGACGCGCCGGGCCACATGGCGTAGCTCTCCGTGAGCTTGATGCCGGTGTGGCGCGGCACATCCATCAGCGTCCAGAGCGTTGCCTTTTCGGTGTGATCGGGCTGGGCCGGGTAGCCGGGGGCCGGACGGATGCCGTGATATTTTTCCAAGATCAGTTCGTCGGGGGCGTATTTCTCCGATTTTGCGTAGCCCCACAGTTCCTTGCGCACGCGCTCGTGCATGCGCTCGGCGAAGGCTTCGGCGAACCGGTCGGAGAGCGCCTTCACAAGGATGCGGCCGTAGTCGTCGGTTTCTTTGATGTACTTCGCCAGCGCCTCTTCTTCGCCGACGCCGGTGGTGACGGCGAAGCCGCCGATGTAGTCCTTGAGGCCGGTTTCCTTGGGCGCGATGAAGTCGGCAAGCGCGGTGTGGGCGCGGTCGCGGGCGGGGTCGCGGGCGATCTGCTGGCGCAGCGTGTGCAGCGTCGCCATTTTCATGATGCGCGGTTCGCCGGAGTAGACCTCGATGTCGTCACCGACGCTGTTGGCGGGCCAGAAGCCGACAACGCCATTGGCGGTGATCCACTTCTCCTTGACCATGCGCTTGAGCATCTCCTGCGCGTCATCGAAGAGCTTCTTGGCTTCCGAGCCGACCTTGTTGTCGGAGAGGATTTGCGGATAGCGGCCGGCGAGTTCCCACGTCTGGAAGAAGGGCGTCCAATCGATGTAGGGGACGAGCTCGGCCAGATCGTAGGACGGATAAGCACGGGGGCCCATGAAGGTGGGCTTGGGTGGGTTGTAGAGCTTCCAGTCGATCTTGAAGGGGTTCGAGCGGGCGGCTGAAAGGGGGATGCGATTTTTCTTGGCTTCGTTGGCGAGATGGGCCTCGCGCACTTTTGTATATTCCGCCTTCGTTTTGGCGACGAAATTATCCTTCTCGGTGTCTGACAGCAGATTGGAGACGACGCCGACGGCGCGGCTGGCGTCGAGCACGTAGAGTGCCTGACCGCGGGTGTAGTTCGGCGCGATTTTTACTGCCGTGTGAACGCGGCTTGTCGTGGCGCCGCCGATGAGGAGGGGGACATTGAAGCCCTGGCGCTCCATTTCGGCTGCAACGAAGCACATTTCATCGAGCGAGGGCGTGATGAGGCCGGACAGGCCGATGATGTTGACGTTTTCCTTCTTCGCCGTCTCGAGGATTTTCGCGGCGGAGACCATCACGCCGAGGTCGATGACCTCGTAGTTGTTGCACTGGAGGACCACGCCCACGATGTTCTTACCGATGTCGTGTACGTCGCCCTTCACGGTCGCCATCAGGATCTTGCCGGCGGCGGGCTGGGACTCGAGGCCGGACAATTTCTTTTCTTCTTCGAGGTAGGGCTGCAAGTAGGCCACCGCCTGCTTCATCACGCGGGCGGATTTCACCACCTGCGGCAGGAACATTTT
>JALHQM010000067.1 GCA_022841965.1 Hyphomicrobium sp.
TCAAGGACGGCAAGGTCAAGCCCGTGTCCACCATGCCCCTGCACCGCAAGATCGCAGCCAAGGCCAAGGCCGACCGCAAGGAAGCTGGATTGCGAGCCAACCGGAAAGGCAAGGCATGAACGCGAAACTGCACCCATACGACGAAGCGTCGGTGTCTGAGCTGGCCGACCACGCTCGACGCTTGGGCGTCCAATTCAAAATTAACGGCTACCCTTTCGGGGCTGAATACGATCAGGCTTTGTGGGAGGAGTTTTACAATGGGCAAGGCGGCCTTTCGAGTTTATCGCGGGGGGTCCCGCAAGACCATGAAAAAATTAGATCCGGCGACGTGGCGGGACAGGGTTAAGCAGTCTGAAATCGCCCGCAAAGCCAACGCGGCAAAGCGAAAGGGGGCGGCGTGAAAATTTGGTTCGATACCGAGTTTATCGAAGACGGGCGCACTATCGATCTGTTGTCCATCGGAATGGTTAGGGAAGATGGCGCTGTGTTCTACGCTGAGCCGCAGGAGGCGGATCGGTCCCGCGCTAGCGAATGGGTGCGCCTGAACGTGCTTCCGCACTTGAATGGCATGACGATGCCGCGCCACGAGATCGCAAAGGACATCGTTACGTTTGCGGGTGAGAAGCCTGAATTCTGGGCCTACTACGCTGACTATGACTGGGTGGCGCTTTGCCAGCTGTTCGGCACCATGATGGACTTACCGAAGGGATGGCCAATGTACTGCCGAGACTTCAAGCAGTGGCTTGATGCCCACGGCAATCCTCGGCTGACCAAACATCAAGGCGTCGAGCACAATGCCTTAGACGATGCGCTTTGGCTGAAGCGCGAGTTTTTGGAAAAGGGGGCGTCATGAACCAATGGAGCATCATTCGCACCGTAGGCGCCCGCGAGCGCCACGTGGCCGGCGAGCTTAAGCGCGGCCTCGGGCTCCGAGTGTACTATCCCCTCGAGGTCTTCAAGATCACACGCGCCGCCCGCACGATCGAAAAGACCCGCCCGCTTATGCCTAACTACGTGTTTGCTAGTTGTAGGTACGGAATGCCCTGGCGCGACGTGGCGACCATAAAAGGCGTGATTGATTGGCGAAAGATGGCCGGAAGTGACGTGCCGTATATGTTGCAGGATGACGTAATTGAGCGCATCCGCCAGCTCGCGCACGAATTCAACCGCGCCAAAACCGACACCCGCATCCGTAAGCTCAGCGTTGGTGATCGCGTTCGGATCAATAAAGGACCCTTTATGAGCATGGAAACCCTACTGACGACCGTAACCGGCCGCGAGGTGCAAGTCATGACGCCATTGGGCATCGCCCGCGCTCCCGCTGCCTCTGTCTCGCTGGTGGCTTGACATGCCGTACCGTCGAATTCCCCCAAGTCGGCACTGAGTCCCGCGTGGTGCGAACATCAGCAATGGTGGAAAATTTCCACCATTGCATCCCGGGCGGCAATGGTGGCGCCCGGAGCTTAAAGCAGGGGGCGATTATGGGGAGCGACGCACAATGGGTTGAGGCTACATTCCTGCCAAACCAAAGAGTTCCTGACGGCTATGAGATCGGCGGCGAGTGGGGCGAGCTACCAGATTGGAAAGTCGGGTTCGGCTGCTGGTATTGGTGGCACCGGGAGTCAGGCGAATACGGCCCTGCGCGGCGCACAAAGTTTGAAGCGCGACGCGATGCCATCGAACATGCTAGGCGGGTTGTATTCCCGCCACGAATAACGTAAATACAGCGCTAGTTGCATATCAATGGAGCATCCCGCGTGAACATTGACAAGATGTCCCTCGCCGAACTTAAAGCCATGGCCGCCAAGGTTGAGGCCGCAATCCCGACGGCTCGCGCCCGTGAAGCACAAGCCGTCCGCGATGAGGTCAATTCGCTGCTCGCCAAAAAGGGCCTCAAGCTCAGCGACGTGATGGGTTCCGCCGGCAGTGCTCGGCGTTCCACGAAAGGCCGATCCGTCCCGGTCAAATTCCGCGACCCCAAAAGCGGCGCCGAATGGTCGGGACGTGGACGCAAGCCAAGGTGGTTCGACCCCAAGCATTCCGAGCGGTTCCAAGTCGGCGGAACAGCCTGAAACCTGTTGAAACCGCGTGAAACTCGATTGGAACGCGGTGAAACCGGGCTAAACTGCACGGGCCACGACGCGGGAGATCGCCTCTAGGTGCACCCGTTCACAAGAAAAAGCCCGCTCGGATCGCTCCGGGCGGGCTGTTTAGTTGGTAGGGTCTCAGGCCGCTTGTGCTCGCCGCCATGCCGTCGTGTGAGGGCAATCAGGAAACTTCGACTGCACCTCTTTGATCCGTGGCTTCCGGCCGTTGGCGGCCTTGAAAGCTTTGCAGAACTCCAAGACATTGTCGCGTTCTTCGGGAAGCGGGGCAAGATCGCTGTCGTTGAACTCGGGCTCGACCGGCTTCGGCTTGGCGCGGTGGCCAAGACCTAGATGCAAGAAGGCGATGCACCCAAGCTCCGAGATCAACACGACCAGAAACGGCATGTTGAGCGTCAGCCATTCGTCTGTAACTGCAACTCCCCACGATGCCAGAACCTTAGCCGCGTGGGCATAGCCGTTGACCTTAGGTGCCGGCAGACTGGCCAGCGTGGCGTTGTGGCCCCGGATCGCAGCGGCGTAAACATCAACCGTCGCCATTACGCCCCGGCAACGGGTGCCGCGCCCACTGGCGCATTCCGTCGCCATCAACCGCTGAGCTTCGGCGAGCATCCCCTCGGCTTTCGCAAGCTGGGCAATCTCTCGAGAACGCACGTCGTTTGACGCCGTGATGGTCAAGAGCTTGTTGCCGGCCGTCTCTGCGTTCCGAGCCCCACTCGTGACGCACACATAAGCCAGGGCGCCAACCGACAACACCGCGAGCATGAGCCCCTGTATGATGGTCTCGCGGGTGCGGATCGCGGGCCAGGCCATGTGACCTGCTGCGATGGCGCCAACGAGCGCCGCCGCCGTCTGGACGTGGCCGGTATTGATCGAGGCGCCGTGCAACACGTCCTCGAACAAAACAAACCCGGTGACGCCGCCGAAAAACACGCCCAGGCCGATTGCGGGCCATGAGCGGATAAAGGTAGAGTGAGCCATGGTCTTTACCTTCTGATCAAGGTTGAGATCAAGGGCCGGTTGCGGTGCTTCCAACACCGTACGGCCCGTCCTGCGTTTGCAGGAAAAGGGGGCGGATCACGAGCCCGCCCCTAGTTGCTGCACACGAGAAAGGGGAGAGAGACCAATCCATCCCCTACTGCCTTCGGGACCGCCACCCTATCCGGGTCGGTCCCTCTGGCTGCCCCGTGAGGGCGGTTAGTCTTCGATCTCGTCAGCTTGGATGTCCCAGCGGCCGTCTTCGATCTCCTGCTTCTGGCTTTCCTCGCCGCATTGGCTGATCAGCTCGGCCTTTGCTGCGGGGATTGCTGCTTCGGCTTCGGCTTTCGTTGGGAACGACCCCATGTTGAAAGAGCCTTGGCCGTCTTCGCGAATCCAGTAGAGGGTGTGTTGCGTCGTCATTGGTCTGTCTCCGTGTTTCGATAGACCCAATGTAGTCCAGCACGTACAGCATGTCAATACGCCATCAATCACAAAGACGTGATCACAGAAAATAATTGCAATACGCCATCGGCGCAGCTACATTAGCCCCATGCCAAACGTAAGCCCAAAGGTACAGGACCGCTCGTTCACGCTTCGCGCTGACGATGCGTTCTTCGATGCGCTCGACGAGCTGCGGTCGATGCTCAAACCCGTTCCGTCAAAGTCAGACGCGGTGCGAATGGCCGTGATGGAAGCGCTGGAGAAGCGAACAAGGGGGAAGAAGTGAAGCCCTATAAATCAATGGTCTATGTGATCGAAGGGCCGGATTCCGTTAAGATCGGCTTTTCGATTGAGCCCGAGGCAAGGTGCTACGGCTTGGCCGTTCGCGGCAAGAAAAAGCTACGCCTAGTCCATGCAACTATGCCGTTGAAGAATGCGCGTGTCGTGGAGAGGACTGTTCACCGCAAGTTCGAACGGTTTGCACTCGGGGGCGAATGGTTTTCAGTGCCGGTTGTGGATGCTTGCGATGCTGTTGAGGCAGTGGCGCGCGAGACGGACCCATACTATGCGGCTGTTCCGCTCCCATCCGTTGACGACATGTGGGCTTGGCTCAGAGAAGATAAGCCGTGCCCGTTTGAGTATCAGAAGCTGATCCATGCAATGGCAACGTCGTCGCGTCGCGACTGGCCCGAGAGGTGGCGCACATGACCCAATGGCAGGACATCGCAACGGCACCAAAGGACGGGACAGAAGTCTTGATTTGGGATGGGTGTGGCGTGCGCGTCGCAACCTACATGCACGACGACGAAAAAACAGGAGAGCCGGTGTGGTTCCCCGAGGGTTTGCCGTTTGTGCGCGCGTCACACTGGATGCCTTTACCCCCTCCCCCGACACCATGAGGACGAGATGAGCGACGACATTCCCGAATGGACCGAGGGCGTATGCGGTGACGGCGCTGCCATCCTACGTGATGGCGAGATGGTGCCGATCGAGGACGTGGTGGCCGCGCTCAACCGCGCCGAAGCCGTCAGGTCCGCAGCCCTAGAGGAAGCGGCTCAGGTGGCTGATATAGAAGCCGCTACGGACAAGTATGCGACCGACAGTCAAGCGCATCGCATCGCCGCCGCCATACGAGCGCTTAAGGGGGAGAAGTGATGGACTGCCAACCGATCGACACAGCCCCTCGAGATCAGATCGTCATTCTCTGCGAGGCCCCGGCGCCGAGCGCCTACTACGACACCAAGCGCGGCGAATGGGTCGGCGCCAACCCGCGCGAGACCATGTTGCTCAACACGTGGGGCAAGCCACGGTTTTGGATTCCGCGTCCAACTGTGGCAAAAAAGTGATAGCCACGATTCCGCAAATCATCTAATCGCGTGAGTTAGACGCACGACAGATGGGAAGAGCGTTGCCGCTAGCGGAGCAGGCGGCATGAAATCCGGCCATTAGCTTGTAGGCAGGACCGCGCACCCCTCTTAGTTCTTAGCCTGGATGCCGGAGAAGACGGCATGATTCCAAGGCGAAGAACGCGGTGCTACGCAATGGAAAACAATGGACCCATTGATTTCTCAGGCCGAAGCTAAAGGCCGTTTTGACTATGACCCGGAAACTGGCGTTTTTACGGACAAGGCAACGGGCAAGCCTGCCGGCAAGGTTGATGCGCACGGTTATTTGCGCGTCCAACTCGGCGGACGCAGCGTCCCCCTTCATCGGCTAGCGTTCATGTGGATGCTGGGGCATTGGCCTCGCGCTCTTGTCGATCACGTCAACGGCATTGTTGACGACAACCGCTGGGGCAACCTACGCCTAGCAACGCCAACGCAGAATGCTCAAAACCGCCGAGCGGTCAAAAGCTCTAACCCCGCCAAAGAGTGGCACAAGGGCGTTAAGGTTGGCAAAGATGGCCGCTACCGTGTGACGATTACGGTTGACGGCGTGATGCACAACGTTCCTGGCAGTTTCGATAGCGCTTCTCAGGCAGAGAAGGTCTACCGCGAAACCTGCCATCGCATGTTCGGTCAATTCGAGCGCACGGTAGGCGCTGCGACTGTCAATGCGCCAAGCCGCGACGATCCGCACGCGAAGGCAGCGCAGCTTGACGTTCTGATGCGGCGTCGCGACGTTGTGCTGCAACAACTCACGGATATTGACCGCGCGATCAATGCCTTGTGCGCCGATGCCAAGGGCAAGACGCCTCATCTCGTGTCGCCAAAAGAGTTTTCGGCACTGCGCTTCAAGGAAAAGAAAGAGAAGCGCGAAGCCATGATGAAACAGCGTGCGATGGCGTTTGCTCAGCTCAACAAGCTCCACCCATTGCAGCAGTGATCGACGACGACGACCTCCTAACTTTATCCGACCACCTCGACCAGACCAGCGCAGCAACGGTGAGCCGTATGCTGCGTGAGGTGTTGGAGATCAAATTCGACGACCTCGATGAGTTCGAGGAAGCATCGAGACCCGACCCCAAACCTTGGTTCATCCGTGAAACTGTGGAGCCGCAAAATGCGTAAGTTCATCGTCGCCGCATTCGCGGCTCTCCTGAGCACGTCCGCCATCGCAGCCGATAAGGGAGGCCCCGTCGATCTGGTGCCGCCACTGCCGGCCGTGTCGACCAATACGAGCTGCTATGTGTCCGCACTCGCCGGCTCAGCCATAAGCACCGCGACGATCAAAGAGGATGACGTCCTTCCGGCCTCGATCTCGGCGAATGGCTGGACGATCGGCGCCGGCGTCGGCTGCGACGTCAAAATTCAGCGCGTGGTCATCGGCGCGCTCGCTCGCATAGAACTTCCCGTTGACACCAGCGGCACCATCGGCGGCGTCGACTTCGATAAGAGTTGGATAATCGCCGGCCGTCTTGGCTACCTGCTAGGCCCTGGCGTGCTGGTCTATGGTCTCGTTGGCTACGAAGCGGCAGAGCTTAGCCTGGCTGCGATCGACTTCGACAAAAACGGCATCGTCGTCGGTGGTGGCCTCGAGGTGTTCCTTACGAAGCACGTCAGCTTGACTGCCGAATACACCAACACGCTGCTCAAAGACATCGACGTCGGCGCCTTCCGCATTGAGCCCGAGAGCCACAAGGCCCGGATCGGCTTGAATTTCCGCTTTAACAGCCTGTTCGGCGAATGATGGCAAAGCTACCGCCGTTCCCCTTGGCCACGTTCGGAGAACGCCTAGCGTACTGCCCCGCGTCAGGGCAGTTGACGTGGCGTGTATCTCCGTCAAGCAATGCGCGCATGGGCCAGATCGCGGGCGCTCGTATTAAGATCGGTTACCGCAAGATCGTGGTCAACGACCTGCAATTCTATGCGCACCACGTCGCTTGGTACCTCCACACGGGGGAATGGCCGGTTGAAATGATCGACCATATCAACGGCGACAGGGACGACAACCGGGCCTGCAATTTGCGACTGGCCACTCAGTCGCAGCAGAACTTCAATACCAAAGCCAGCGTTAAGAACACGAGCGGCCGCAAGGGCGTTGCCAGGTGCCAGAAGACAGGCCGGTGGCGCGCTTACATCATGTTGGGCCGGAAGCAAAAATTCCTGGGCAACCACGCGACATTCGATGGCGCAGTTGCGGCCCGTGAACGTGCTGAAGCTGAGATTTGTGGTGAGTTTTCTAGGGCACCCATGCAAGAGGCAACCCACCATGCGCAAAATCTTCGGTGACCTGTTCGAAGACCTCGACCCGTTCGGCAGGTTTTGGCTGTGGCTCGGCTTGGCGTCGCTTGCGGCCGCCGCCGCCATGTCCTATTCGTTCGGCATCGATGTGAGCTTCAAGCACGCGATCTTCCTCGCGGTCTTGTCCGTTGTGGCTGCATTCGGCCCCATGTCGGCAGAGATGCTATGGACGCGTGGTCGCAAAGGACCGGCAATCGCAACCGCGATCATCTGCGTGCCGTTGCTAGGCATCGAATTTTATAGCCATGCGGGATTCACCGCGGGCCTTCGCGGCCACAACATCGAAACCGCTGAAGTGCAGAACATGCGGTTTGATGGCGCTCAGAAAGCCGCGTCTGATGACGAAACCAACCTGAAATTCTGGCGTGAGCAGCTTGCCGCGCTCCAAGCGCAAGCCCCATGGGCCGCAACGGTCAAGGCTGAAGGACTCCGTGCCCAGGTCGAAGCCGCACAGAAAGCCATCGACCTCGAGGCCGCACGCGGCGGGTGCAAGTCTCGTTGTCTTGAGCGCATGAAGGAAAAGGCCGGCCTCGAGGAGCGCATCGCCACCATCGAGCAGGCCAACTCGCTGTCTGAGCGCATCGAGAAGACGCAGCGCATCCTAGACGGCAAGCGCAACGTGGCAGCGACGACCGCTCACGTATCGTCGGCTGTGGCTCACCAGAACGACAGCCTGGCTAAGTGGGTTGCTCTTGTCGCCAATGGCGACGTGAAAGCCTCGGACCTCCAGCGTGCCGCCAGCCAGGAAAGCGCTAACCTCGCCATGGCTATTGCCGGCACGGGCCTTCCCGCCTTCGCACTGTTCCTCGCCGGCATGTTCCGTCTGAGCCGCACAAAGGGCGACGAAGACCACATGGACCCGCCCCCAAGCGCCAAGGCACCCGTAACGCCAATGCACACGGTTGTGGGCATGCCGAGCGAGCCTATACACGTCCACACTGTCGAGCGCGACACGCGCCTGGACCGCTGGAAAGCCTCCGTCGCTGACGACGTTCGTGCTATGCTTGGAGCATCGCCGAAACAGCTACAGGCCGCATGACACAGCAACTCAAGGCAGCGTAAACAGCGCCCAATTTTTTAATGGGCAAAAATGGACCATGGGCAAGAGAACCGGAAACCCGCGCGGCAGACCAGCAGGCGCCAAGAACAAGATCACGATCGAACGTGAAGAACGCATCATGGAGGCCGCTCAGGTGATCGAGCAAGCGCTCCCGGATGCGTTCAAGGGCGACGCCCACGCGCTACTGATGTCGGTCTACAAAGACATCTCGCACCCGTTGCCGCTTCGCATAGACGCCGCCAAGGCTGCGATCTCGTTTGAGAAGCCAAAGCTCGGCTCGATCGAGCTGTCAGGCGAAACGACAACGAACATAGTGACCGACCAGCCCGCGCCAACCCCTGATGAGTGGACACGTGCACACGCAGACGCTGGCGCACCAACCGCGCATTAACGTCGTCTGGCGCCCGCAGGCTGGCCCGCAGAAAGCCCTTGTTGATTGCCCTTTCCGCGAAGTGTTCTTCGGCGGGGCGCGAGGCGGCGGCAAGACCGACGGCGTGCTCGGCAAGTGGGCGCTCAAAGCCCAGCGCTACGGTGACAAGTTCAACGCGGTGATGTTCAGGCGAACGACGGTATCGAGCGAAGATGCAATCGAGCGGAGCCGACAGATCTACAGGCCACTCGGCGCTGAGTTCAACGGGACTAAGAACGTGTGGCGCATGCCCGGTGGGGGCCGCGTTACCTTTGCTTATCTCGACAAGGTTACTGACGCCGATGAGTACCAGGGCCGCAACGTCACCGACGCATGGGTTGAGGAAGCCGGACAATTCCCCATGCCCGACCCGATCCTGCGCCTGTTTGGCGTACTACGCTCGGCTCAAGGCGTGCCAACACAGTTGATCGTCACAGCCAACCCAGGCGGCGCCGGACAGCATTGGATGCGCGACCGCTACGAGCTGCACCCGTTCCCCCGCAAGCCAAAGGTGCTGCGTCGCGAAGTCGGCGACGGGCTCATTCATGACGTGGCTGTCATCCCCTCGCGCATCACGGATAACAAGATCCTGCTCGACAATGACCCGAGCTACGTCACCAACCTGCACATGGTCGGCTCGAAAGAGCTGGTGCGCGCCTGGCTTGATGGCGATTGGTCGGCGGTTGAAGGTGCGTTCTTCGATGGCTGGGCTGAGAAGCGTCATGTGGTGCAACCGTTCTCGGTGCCCAAGCATTGGATGCGGTTCAGGTCGGTGGACTGGGGCTTTGCCCGTCCGTCGTCGATCGGCTGGTGGGCGATCGCCAGTGATGACCACGCTCTAGGCGATGGTCGCGTGCTGCCTCGGGGCGCAATGATCCGCTACCGCGAACTTTACACGGCCACGAAACCGGACGTCGGCATGCGGCTCGACGTGGAACAGCTCGGCGCGTTGATCAAATCCAAGGAACAGCCGGGGGAAGACATCGCCTACACCGTGGGCGACCCCGCCATGGCGGCTGAGAACGGTGGGCCGTCCATGACCATGAGGCTTGCCAAGGTGGGCATCTCGTGCCGGCCGGCGGACAACACCCGCGTCGGCAAGAATGGCGCGATGGGCGGTTGGGACCAGCTCCGCTCGCGCCTGCGTGGTGAGGATGACGCGCGCCCCATGCTCGTGGTGTTCGCCACCTGCAAAGACTTCATTCGCACGTTGCCCGTGCTGCAGCACGATCCGGACAGGCCGGAAGACCTGGATACCAAGGCGGAAGACCACATCGCGGACGAGACGCGCTACGCGTGCATGTCGCGGCCCTGGATCAAGAAAGAGAACATCGTCCCGATGAAGCCCAAGGATGGCTACAAGAAAGTCGGCGCGGCTGATCAGCAGAGCTGGAGGGTTTAGTTGAGCTTCGCGGTTGCCGTCTCCTCGACCGACAAAATGGAAGAACCCGGAATCGACCGCAAGCGTCGGTGGTTTCGCGCGTGGGAAGGCAACAAGAAGCAGGAACAGGAAGAGGCGCGCCAGGCCCGCAAGTATTACCACGACAAGCAGTGGACCGAGAGCGAGGTCGAAAAGCTCCGCAAGCGCGGCCAGCAGGCGACGGTACGTAACCGCGTCAAGCGCAAGATCGACTTCCTCGTTGGCACTGAGCAGCGGCTAAGACGTGATCCCAAGGCATTCCCGCGCACACCGCAGCACGGGAAAGACGCGGACGTGTCGACGGCTGGCCTGCGGTTCGTGTGCGACAAGAACCTTTGGCCCAAGATCGCCAGCGACATCATGCACGATGGGCTGGTGACTGGTATCGGCGTGGCGTTTATCGGCATTGAGGAAGACGACGTAAAGCTCAAGCATGTCGCCTGCGATCGGTTCTTCTACGACCCGCGCTCGGTCGAGCCTGATTTCTCAGATGCCCGCTATCTTGGGCTTCATCTGTGGATGGACATCGACGAGGCCAAGGAACGCTGGCCGAAGCACGAGAAGGCCCTAGAAGACGTCATGGACGCGTCCAGCGACGTGACGACGGCCTATATCGAGCAGGACCGGCAGGACCAATGGGGCGACCTCGAAGGCAGGCGCGTGAGGATCGTCGAGTTCTGGGAGAAGCGCCGGCTTGAGGGTGGCAAGGGATTCGGCTGGTATTACTGCTATTTCACGGGCGAATTGAACCTCGAAAGCGGTTGGTCCCCGTACAAGGGCGAAAAGGGCGAGCCTGATTGCCCCTATGAGGCATGGTCGCCCTACGTTGACGAGCGCGGCGACCGCTACGGGCTGGTCCGCACGCTCAAGAGCATTCAGGACGAGATCAACTACAGCGCGTCGAAGTACCTGCACCGGCTCGCGATGCGCCAGTTCTTTTACAAGAATGGCGCGGTTGAAGACGTCGACGAGTTCGGCAAGCAGATCGCGGCGGCTGACGGCAAGATCAGGATTTCGGACCACGCTGAGTGGGGCAAAGACGTCGGCATTGTTGACGATACCGTCGAGATGCGCGGCGAGGCTGACCGGCATCAGATGGCGCTGTCCGAAATGGAGAACTACGGTCCCAATCCGGGCCTCGTAGGCCAGGGCGAGGGCGTCGACGGCGCCTCGGGCCGGGCACTGTTGGCCCAACGTGACAGCGGCATGACCGAGCTGTCGCCCGTGTTCGAGCGCCAGCGGGATTGGAAGCTGCGCTGCTACCGCAAAATGTGGATGCGCATTCGCCAGGCGTGGCAGGGCGAAAAGTGGATACGCGTTACGGACGACCAAAACGCGGTGCAGTTCGTGGGCGTGAACCAGTACCAGCTCGACCCGATGACCGGCGAGCTCGTCACGCAGAACATGGTCGCTCAGATCGACGTGGATATCATCCTCGACGAAGGCCCCGACACCATCGTCATGAACGAAGAGCTGATGCAGCACTTCTCGTCCATGGGCGAGGCTGCGTTCAGCCCGGCCGGCAAGCTCCTGATTGAGCTGTCGAACGTCAACGGCAAAGAGCGCCTGATTAAGATGATCGACGAAGCGATGGCGGGCCAGAACCAAGGCCCCGATCCCGAGCAGATCAAGGCCGAGGCGCAAATGCAGGCGCTCCAGATCAAGGGGCAGCAGGATCAGCAGAAGTTCCAGGCCGATATGGAGTTGAAAGGCGCCGACATGCAAATGAAGCGCCTCGAAATGGAGCAGAAACAGCTCGAGGCCGAGACGGAACGCAACCTCGAGATGATGCGCTTGGATAGCGAGCGGACCAAACTGCAATTCGAGTTCGAGCGGCACAAGCTGGACCTCGAGAAGCTGGACCGCCAATCGGCCCACGAGACGCAAATGCTCGGTATCAAACAGAAGAGCGCCGAGGAACAACAGGCGTTGAAAGCCAAGGCGATGGCCGCTCAGCAGCGCGCCAAACAGAAAGAGTCTGCGTGATGATGGACGAGGAATTGAGGCTTAAGGCGCTGACCGCGGCGCAGGCCGAAGGGCTTGCCGGCAAGGATGCCCAGGCCCGAGCCGAAGAGATTTACCAGTGGCTCCGCTACGGTGCCGATGGCGCGACCGAGACGCGCATGGCCCTGGACGGCGTGACGATCACTGATGCCAGGACCGGCGAAGCGCGCCCTGCGCGTGTGGTCGGCCAGGATAACGACATTCTTGACCGTCTTCGTAAGTCGGACGGTTACAAGAAAGACTAAGCGTATCGTTGCGTTGCTGTGTGTGGACTCGCCGCCCAAGCGGCGTATTCGCGATCGTTGGCGCGTAATCCAGCGGCCTCGCCTCGTCGGGCGTAAAACGACGATCCCGTGACCAGCTACGACAAAGCGGACAGCAGCGACCATGCAAATTGAAGGCGAAGAGCCAGACTTCGACAGCGTATTTGCTCGAGAGGACGTCAAGGAAAGCCACGACAGCGAGGCCGCACCCGTAGCCTCGGAAGCCAGACCGCGTGATGAAGCAGGGAGATTCACATCTCTGCATGGCACGCCGGTTGAGGAAGCGCCCGCGACGACTGAGCCGGCCAAAGAAGCCGCGCCAACCGCCGAGACGCCGACGCCGGCTTCGCAGCCCGAGACGACTGACGCCGCTCAGTCCCGCATGATCCCTCTGCCTGAACTTCTCGGTGAACGCCAGAAGCGCCAGGAAGCCGAACGCCGCATGGCTGAGCTGCAAGGCCAGCTCCAAGCGTTCCAGCAGATGGCGCACCAGCAACGCGTCCCCCAGCAGCCGCAGGAAGACCAGCAGCCCGACTGGTTCGCATCGCCTGAGCAAGCCGCCCAGGTCATGCAAAGCCGGTTCGAGCAACAGATGTTCCAGACCCGTGTTGCGTTGAGCGAGGAACTTCTAAAGCAGCAGCACAAGGATTACGACGAGGTGTCGGCGCTCTTTGCCGAGCACGCCAAGCGCGATCCCGGATTGCTGCAGCAGGTCTTCAACCACCCGACGCCGGCCCATTATGCCTATCAGGTCGGCAAGCAAATCCAGTTCATGAGCAAGATCGGTTCCGATCCCGACAGCTACGAAAAGCGCGTCCGCGAGGAAGAGCGCAACAAGGTGCTGGCGGAGCTCAAGGCTGGAGGCATCAACGCAGTCCAACCGAAGCCGGTGTTTCCCGGTTCGCTGGCCAGCGCCACGCCCACGGGACGGCAAGGGGGGCATATGGACCCACAATCCGCCGCGGACAGCGTGTTCGCGCGTCGCGGCTAGCCCCACGGGATAATCTAAATGGAAACGACGGTTCTCTCCGGTCTCGATCTGACCAAATGGCAGCGGGACTTCATGAAATCTTATGTCCGCGAATCCGGTTTTGCCCCTTACATGGGCACGTCGGAAATGGACATCATCCACGTCAAGAATGACCTCAAAACGGACGGTTACACCATCCGCATTCCGCTGCTGCTCGACTTGCACAGCGACGGCGTGACCGGCAACACGCGGCTGAGCGGTAACGAAGAGGCCCTTGACCAGTACTACTTCGACGTGAGCTGGGAATACTACCGGCACGCCGTCGAGACTTCGAAGAAAGAGCGCGAGAAGTCGGCTCAGAATTTGCTCGCC
>JALHQM010000068.1 GCA_022841965.1 Hyphomicrobium sp.
AGCGCTGCGGCGGCAATGCGGGCGGTGCCGTCCGCGCGCGTCATGCCCACCAGTACAAGGCCGGTCACCAGCGGCAGGGCCGCTGCGGCGAGCGAGGGTTCGGCGGAGAGCGCAAAGTAGGCCCAGATGCCGAGGCCGAAGAGCACCGGCAGCCAGTTGACGAAGCGGGGCCGTTCGTCGGCCAGAGTGGCGGCAAACGCCGTGGCCAGGGGATGTAAGATGCTGTTCGTCTGGCGCCGGAGCGGTTGTTCGATGCCGTGGGCCACGGGCGTTCCGCCGCCGCGTTCAACCGCGCCGTCAGGTCTGCCCGCGGCCTCGTTCCCGCCCCCCGACATCACTCTTTAACCGCCCGCAATGCGTGTGCTACAGGGGGGCATCATCTCACAGTTCCCCAACAAACGAAGACGCTCATGAGCACAACGACTGAGAGCGGCAAACCCGTTGTCCGGTTTGCGCCCTCCCCCACCGGCTACCTGCACATCGGCGGCGGCCGCACGGCACTGTTCAACTGGCTTTATGCCAAGGGGCGGGGCGGGCGGTTCCTGCTGCGCATCGAGGATACGGACCGGGAGCGCAACAACCCAGCGGCCGTGGCGGCGATCCTCGACGGGTTGACATGGCTGGAGCTTGACTGGGAGGGAGAGCCCGTCTCGCAATTCGATCAGGCGCCGCGGCATCGGGCCGTGGCTGAAGCGCTGCTGGCGTCGGGGAATGCCTACAAGTGCTATCTCACGGCGGCGGAACTCGATGAGATGCGCAAGACGGCCGAGGCCGAGAAGCGTCCCCTAACGATCCGGTCGCCGTGGCGCGAGCGTGATCCGGCAGAGGCACCCCTTGGCGTGTCCTATACGATCCGGCTCAAGGCACCGCGTGAGGGCGAGACGGTTGTGGATGATCGCTGCCAGGGCCGCGTGACGTTCGCCAACGCGGATCTCGACGATCTCATCATCCTGCGCTCGGACGGCAACCCGACCTACAATCTCGCCGTCGTCGTCGATGATCACGACATGGGGGTCACGCATGTGGTGCGCGGCGTCGACCATCTGACGAATGCGGCGCGGCAGACGCAGATTTACAATGGGATGGGTTGGCGCGTGCCGGTGTGGGCACATGTTCCGCTGATCCACGGAGCCGACGGCGCGAAGTTGTCGAAGCGGCATGGCGCACAGGGCGTCGAAGAGTACCGGTCGATGGGCTATTTGCCCGTCGCGCTGCGCAACTACCTCGTGCGGCTCGGCTGGAGCCACGGCGACGACGAGATCATGTCGACCGAACAACTGGTCCAGTGGTTCGACATCGGCGACATCAATCGAAGCGCGTCCCGTTTCGACTTTAAGAAGCTCGACGATCTCAATGCACATTACATCCGTCAGTCGGACGACGGAGAGATCGTGCGACGTGTGCGCGAGATGCTCCCGCATCTTGATTTTGTCGCGCTGCGTTCGATGACGCCCGACGCGAAGGCGCCGCCGCGGCCGGATGTCGCGCTCGCCCGCGAGGTGGCAAGCGTGCTGCCAAGCGTGAACACCGGAACGGAGCTTGCCGCGCGGTTCGAGGCCAAGGGTTGGGAGCGGTTTGCGGCTGCCATTCCGTCGCTGAAGGAGCGCGCCAAGACGCTCGCCGAACTAATCTCGGGCGCGCTTTATCTTGTCGCAGAGCGGCCGCTCGCCCTGGATGAAAAGGCGGCAAAGCTGATCGATGATGAGGCACGAGCGCTCATCAGTGGTCTACTGCCACAGCTTGAAGCCTCATCGTCTTGGACTGCAGGCGATCTGGAAGCGGCCGTGCGGACCCATGCGGAGGCGACCGGGGCGAAACTGGGAAAAGTGGCGCAACCCTTGCGCGCGGCGCTGACCGGGCGCACCGTGTCGCCGCCGGTTTTCGACGTGATGGCTGTGCTCGGCCGCGAGGAGGCCATTGCCCGCCTCAAAGATCAGGTCACTTAAGGCTTGTGGGCGGTGTGCGCCTTGTTTCCAGGCAGCGGTTTGGTCTTAGGCAGCATTGGCCAATCGTGTGCAGCCGCGATATACTATGGCGCAACGCAGCATTGCAGGCCGAAAGGCATGGCTGGGCAAGCCCTTGCGGCCCCTGGTGAAGGAGAGACGATTCATGACGATCCAGGAGAACTGCCCCGCCGCCGCCACCAATGGTGAGAGGGCGACGCTGAATTATCAGGGCAAGCCGACCGACTTTCCGCTGCGCCACGGCAGCATCGGGCCGTCGGTCATGGATATCGGCAAGTTGTATAAGGATACCGGGTGCTTCTCGTATGACCCGGGCTTCACATCGACGGCCAATTGCGCCTCGAAGATCACGTTTATCGATGGCGACAAGGGCGAATTGCTCTATCGCGGCTATCCGATCGAACAGATCGCGGAATATTCTAACTTCCTGGCGACCTGCTTCCTGCTGCTCAACGGCGAGTTGCCGACGAATGAGCAGTTCCGAGACTTCCGCCGCACCATCTCAATGCATACGATGGTGCACGAGCAGATGACGCGCTTTTTTACCGGCTTCCGCCGCGACGCGCACCCGATGGCGGTCATGGTGGGCGTGGTCGGCGCACTGTCGGCATTTTATCACGACTCAACTGACATCAGTAATCCCGAGCACCGGCGCATTGCGACCAACCGCATGATCGCGAAGATGCCGACGATTGCCGCGATGGCGTACAAATATTCGATCGGCCATCCGTTCATCTATCCGCGCAACGATCTCGACTACACCTCGAACTTCTTGCAGATGTGTTTCGCGGTGCCGTGTGAGCCCTACATCGTCAATCCGGTGGTGGCACGCGCGCTCGACCGCATTTTCATCCTGCACGCCGACCACGAGCAGAATGCCTCGACGTCAACGGTGCGGCTTGCGGGCTCGTCGGGCGCCAATCCGTTTGCATGCATCGCGTCGGGTATCGCGTGCCTATGGGGTCCGGCGCATGGCGGAGCAAACGAAGCCGCGCTGACCATGCTGCAGGAAATCGGCACGGTGGAACGCATCCCGGAGTTTATCGCCAAGGCGAAAGATAAGTCGTCCGGCTTCAGGCTTATGGGCTTCGGGCACAGGGTCTACAAAAACTACGATCCGCGCGCGAAGGTGATGCAGAAGACCTGCCACGAGGTCTTGGACGCGCTCGACAAGCGCGATGATCCGCTCCTCAAGGTTGCGATGGAGTTAGAAAAGATCGCGCTGCAGGACGACTATTTCGTTTCCAAGAAGCTCTATCCGAACATCGATTTTTATTCGGGCATCACGCTGCGTGCGATCGGTTTCCCGGTCGAAATGTTCACCGTGCTGTTCGCTGTGGCGCGCACCGTCGGGTGGATTGCCCAGTGGCGCGAGATGATCGAGGATCCCGAACAGCGCATCGGGCGTCCGCGGCAGCTTTATGTCGGCCCATCGCGGCGCGAATTCCCGCTATAAGGCAGGCAACCCCGCTCGAGGGACTGGGGGGTGCTGCTTTGAGGTCACAACGGTTGGCAATCGCCGTTCTTTTGTGTTGCCACGCTTCACCGCCTCGGTGATGAACGCGTAGATTGCTCCTATCATTCAGGGGGTGATCGTGATGCGTCGGTTGGGTTTTGCGTTTTTATGTCTCGGCAGTGCCTGTGGTCCTGCGGCGGCCGATTCCATTTTCGACAATCTCAACGTTATACGCATGTCGCCGCCGCTGGCGTACTACACGCCGGGAACGATCGCGCGCGGGTATCTCGACAAGCGCACGTTTCAGCGGACTGGAGACCGGTTGCTGAAGGTGAACATGGTGCGTTGCCGCGCCAAATTCGACGAGGACGGGTTTAGTCAGGTGCTGGACGGCGTCGGGTTCACATCGCACGATCAGAAGTCGTTTGGCTTGTCGGCGGGTTGGGCGAACATTCTCAATGCGTCGTTCAAGGGACAGTACGTCACGGGGGTGAACCTCACCTTCACAGGCACCGTCTACGAATACGACGAGAGCAAACTCACTCAATTGCGCAAGCGGTGTCTCGGCTCGGCCAATCCGAAAGGCGATCAGAACCGCAACCAATTCCAGATCGTCCGGCTCGCGGTTGGGAAGTTCGAATACGCGATCCAATTCGCGGGCGATGCGGGGGTCAGCCTCAAGGCCGATATCGTCAACAAATTTGCCGGCGAATTGGGCGTCAACGGTGGCGTCGACAAGCGCGGCACGGTGACGATCCCGAATGGTGCGATGGCGCTGCCGCTGTGGCGCGACGCGTGGTAGGCCAATGCCCGATTTCGCTCAAGCGTTCCTGACGTTCGTTTCAGAGAACCGCGCCATGTTCGACGCGGCGGAAGCGCTGAGCGCTGTGGTCAATCTCATCGGCTGGACGTTGGGTGGTTTTCTGATCTGGCGCGCGTGGCGGGGGAACGCCATTCGCAGCGTCAATGTCGGGCCGCTGCGGTTTCAGCTGCAGGAAGAGGCGATGACGGCGGCGGCGACTGCGGCCCGGGACTGGCAATCGAAAACGGGCGACGAGGGGCTCGACATGGGCCGGCTGCGCGCCACGGTAGAGCGCGCGTTCGATCCGCAGATGACCGACCAGCTGATCGGGCGGTCGATTCTGTGGGTGGACGACAATCCCGGCAACAACGAACTGGCCATGCGGGCGCTGCGCAAGCTGATGCTGGATGTGGTGCAGGTTACCAGCACGGATGCAGCACTCGCGACCATGCAGACGCGGGCTTTCGATCTCGTCATTTCCGATATGGGCCGGGGGGCGAACATGAGGGCGGGGTATGAGCTGCTCGCTGCGCTTCGCGGTTCCGGGAATGGCCTTCCGTTCTTTATTTTTTCCAGTGATGACCGCCCGGAATTTCGGGTTGAGGCGAAACGGGCCGGCGCGCAACTTTCCACCAACGACATGCTCGAACTGATCGACTGCACCGTTTCGACGCTGGGTGGCCGCGCGGCTTAGAACCGAAATCGGCCCCGGATCGCTCCAGGGCCGATTGCGCGTTGGGAAAGCAACTTTCTGTCGAGATTAGTAGCAGTGCTGCTGAAGGGTCCAGGCGACGACCTTCATGCGGCCGTTGATCATCTTGTGAACCGGGATGCGGACGTAGCTGCAGTAATAATCACCGGCACGGCCTTCGAAGCCGTGCATCGGCTTCTGCGACACGTACGTCTGGGAGAAATATTCCTTACCACGACCGCCGGCTTCGGCGGGAACGGCGCCGATCACGCCAGCTGCGAGGGCCAAGATCAGAGCGGCGGGCTTGGTGATGGTCTTCAGCATCGGCTTATCCTCTCGGGTGTGATGGCCGCATCAGGGCCGGTTCGTTTCGATGAGGACAGGTTTAGAGCAGGACAGGACGCCGCGCTGTCACGAGGGGAACAGGGGGGGAAAATATGAGGCCCGTGGCGGAACCGGGCCTTCATCCAGAGGTGTTGGGCGCATGTTCTTCCGGGGATGCGGTCCTAACGCGTGGCGAGCAGCCCGATCACGGTCAGAAAGAGACCGATTGATAGAACTTTCCAGAACAACAAGGGGTTGCGTTCGACCAGGGGCGTGAATGCAGGACGCTTGTAGTTGTCGGGCGGCTGGCCAAGATTTGTGACAAACTCCGAGAGCGCCTCGTGGCGGTCAGCCGGATCGATACTGACGGCTTTGCGGATCGCCAGATCCATCCATTCGGGCACACCGGGCGCATTTTCGCAGGCTGACGTGTAAATTAGTGCTGCTTGCGCCTTTGGGGTCTTTGCGCGCGCCACGCCGTCGCCGTAGGGCAGCCAGCCCGTCAACATCTCGTACGCGACGACGCCGAGGGAATAGAGGTCGGACTTTTCGGTGCCGGGGTAGCCCAGAAAATACTCCGGAGCGGCATACTGAAACGTGCCGAGAACGTCACCTGTGTCGGTCGCGGGTAGCGCTTCGCTCACTCCGGCAACGCGCACCGAGCCGAGGTCAATGATTTTCACCGTTCCGGTCTTGTCGATCATGATGTTTTCCGGGCGGATGTCCTGATGCAACATCTCCTTGCGTTGGAAGGCGCGCAAACCCTTGGCGATCTGCTCGACGATGTCACGCACGGCCCCTAGGCTCGGATGAGAATTGTCATTCATCCATTGGCGCAGGGTTTGACCCTCGATCAGTTCGGAGACTGTGTAGAGGCTGTGGCGCTGGCTATGCGGCCTGACCGCTCTGACGACGTGCGGAGAGTTCAGGCGGCGCGCAACCCATTCTTCCATCGCTAAGCGGCGGCGGGCGTCGGCGTTATCGCGCAAGCCCGGGGCCAGAACCTTCAGGGCTACA
The DNA here is from genome assembly GCA_022841965.1 of Hyphomicrobium sp. Lineage (GTDB taxonomy): Bacteria > Pseudomonadota > Alphaproteobacteria > Rhizobiales > Hyphomicrobiaceae > JAGVSR01. The sequence goes on from JALHQM010000068.1 coordinate 6,255, forward strand.
TGCTCGCCTGTGTCGATGTCGATGGCAACGTAGACTTCACTGCGATTTGTGGCATGGATCTCTCGCACCACGCGAAAACCGTCGATATCGCACGGGATGACGGAGACTTCGGCTGCTTTGGCCTGGTCGGCACCCAGAAGTATTTCCTGCGCGCTCTCGGAGGGGAGGTTATCGACGCGGACGATTTGGACGGTGACGTTGTCATCGCTTCCGTTGGCGAGGGCGCGGGCGATGATTAAGCGTGCGGCCACGTCGAGATCGTCAGACGATGAGATGATTGCCGCCATGTCGCGGGGGGTGATGAACTCGTGGACACCATCGGTGCTCAAGACAAATACATCGCCGGCTTTCAGGTCGACGGCGAGGTAGTCGATCTCGACCTCCGGGTCGACGCCCAAAGCGCGATTTAGGTAGCTTTCTGTTGTGGAGATCGCGAAGTGGTGATCTCGCGTTAACTGCTCAAGGTTTTCACCGGCTAGCTGAAAGATGCGGCTATCTCCGACATGGAAGATGTGCGCGGATCGGCCCTTGATAACCATAGCGCTCAAGGTGCAGATATAGCCCATATTGCCTTGCAGCCGATTGCGGTGGCTTTCAGCATGAAGCCAAGCATTCGCGGCGCGTATGACGCGCTCGCCAGCTGTCTTTGCCGTCCAGGCATCGGAGGCGCAGTAGTAGTCTGTGAGCAGGCTCTTGACTGCGATCTCCGCCGCAATCTGGCTGACCTTGCTCGAAGAGATGCCGTCTGCCAGAGCAACTGCGATGCCCTTTAGAGCCAGCTCAGGTCCTTCCGGAATGAGAGCCCCGTGAAAATCCTGATTAACGGGTTTGGGACCGGATTCGGAGTGCTGGCCAATGGTAACGACACGTTTGGACTTAGATGAATTCAACATGCAATCCCGTCGCGAGTTAGCCGGGCGGAGGATTGCAGTCTGACAGGGGATAGCTGTTCGTCAATCGCGCCGGTTGGCGAACCACCGAATTGAATTGGCCTTATGGCTGGGCAGCGGCTCGGATGTGATGAACATCTCAGCACGGCTGCACAGAATCGCGGCACTTGGCTGCGATTCTGTGCAGCCGTGGGCTGCGCGGACGTCCCGCGGCGCCAAGCTAAGATCGGAGCGGGAAATAGCTGCGAAAGAGGGCGATGGTGGCGGGGAGGATGATGAGCTGGCCGATCAGGGAGGCGGCGAGGCAGATGCCGGCCAACTCACCGAAAAGGCGAAGGGAGGGGAGATGCGAAAGCATCGTAACGCCGAGACCGAGCGCCAGAACGATGGTGGTCAAGACGACGGCGGGGCCGATGTGGTGGGCGGTGGCCATGAGGGCATCGTGGGCAGAGTTGGGCCCGGGTCCGATGCGGTCTTCTTCGATGCGGAAACGGTTGAGGAAGTGGATCGTGCTATCGATGGCCAGCGAGAAGGCGACGGTCAGTGCCATGATGGACGCGAACTGCATCCCTTGCCCCGTCGCCCAGAGCAGCGCACCGGTGGCGAAAATCGGAAAGAGCGAGGGCAGCGCGCTAGTGACCCCGGCCATGACCGAGCGCAGCGCGATGCCGAGGAAGATGAAGATGACGAAGATATCGCCGACAAGGCCCCAGTTCATTTCGCTGATCAGTTTTGCCGAGTTGCGGGCGGCGATTGCCGGCAGGCCGGTGACGCTGATCTCGAAGGCGGGGTTTTCCTTGCGCACGGTTTCGAGTGCGCTGTCGATTTTTTCGACGATGGGCAGGATTTGACTGGAATCGATATCTGGCAGACGCGCGGTGACGAGTACGGCGCTTTCGTTTTCGTCGATGAAGCGGCGAGTCAAGTGTTTGGGCAAGATATCGACGTAGCTCTTGATGGTCTCGACGCGCGCGTCGCCCGCTTCGGCGAGCCAGCGCCGCAGACTTTCCAGCGACCAGACGTTGCCGAGGCCCGCTTCTTTTTCGAGGACCTGATGGGCGCGCGCGATGACTGAGAGGGTCGAGACGTCGTAGAGGCCGATGCCCGGTTCGGCGTCGGTGCCCTTCTTCCACTGGATCATGACGTGAACGGGATTGGCGCCGGTCAACTTCTCGTCAAGCTTAGCGGTGGCGGCCAGCGCCTGCTCCTTGTCGGGCACCTGATCGGCGAGGCGGTACATGGGCGTCAGTTGGGTGTAGGCCCAGCCGGTGAAGCCCACGGCGCCAACGCCCAGTGCGGTGAAGAGCAGCGGCATCGAAATGACGAAGGCGATGATGCGTTCTGTCATCCGCTGCAGCACGCCGACGCCGCCGGTGTCATGCTCCTTGATGTCGGGAACGGTTTGATCTTCTGGCTGGATGAGGAGGGCTGCCAGAGTGGGGACGACCACGGCAACCGCGATGTAGGAAATCGCGACTGCAAGCAACGCTGCCTGTCCGAAGGTGCGTATGAGCGCGCTATCGGCGAACTGGAACGACAGAAGCGCGAGCGAGGCATTCATCGCGGTCAACAGGCAGGCGGGGGCCACATCGCGGACGGCGTTGCGGGCGGCTTCGAGGCGCGGCACGCCAGCCAGGATATCGCGACGGATGGCGAAGACGAGATGCATGCTGTCGGAGAAGCCCGACACTAGGATTAGGGGCGTGATGACGTTGACGAACAGGTTCAGGCGGTAATCGAGGCCGCCGAGGACGCCGAGCGTCCAGAGAATAGCGATCGCGGGGCCGGCCACGGCGATCAATGTCAGCGATACGCGGCGGAAAAAGAGGAAGGCGACGGTGAGGCCCGCGAGGAAGCCGAGGCCGTTGTAGATGAGGCGATCGCGCTCGACGGCGTTGCGGATTTCCAGCTGCATCACCGGCGCGCCGGTGAGTTTGGCGTTCAGACCGGTGCCCGCCAATTCTTTATCGACGATCGCTTGGATGCCGCCGATGATGGTGCGCGCGGTCTGTTCTTCGACCACCTTGCGGTCAAGGGAAATCACGATGAGCGCCAATTGGCCATCTTCTGAAATGAACTTGCCTTTGACGATGTCATTCGATTTGAGCTCGGCCAGCATCGCGTCGAAGGCGGGACCCTCTTCGGGGAGATCATCGGGAACAACGGGCGCCGCGTAGCCTGTGGCGTCGGGCTTTGAGCGGGCGGACAGCATGGAGACGAGGCCGCCGACACCGTCGGTCAGTTGCAGTTCGATGATGGCGTTCTGGAGAGATTTGAGCGCATCGCGCGTCAGCAGATTTTTCCCATCGACGGCAATCAGCACGTCGTATTCGCTGGACGGGAAGCGGCGGTCGATTTCTTCGTATTGGCGGAATTCCTTGGTGTCGGTGCGGAACAGTTCGGACAAGCTGTCGTCGACGCGCAGGCCGGACACACCGAAGGCCGCCAGGACCGTGAGGATTGCAATCAGGACGGCCGAGACATAAGGGGCTTTCAGCGCCACCAGTCCCAGCTTGTCGATCCCAAACGAAAACAGAAACGAGCGGCGCGGCGCGTCCCCCGATGCCATGTCGATATTCCCCTCTGGGCCGCCCGATGTCATTCAATTGTCCGGGTAATTGTCTCGGTTCTGGCCCCCCACGCGGGGCACCCTAACTGCTTCGCTGCTGAACGCCAAAGTGCTTTGGAGAATCAGCGGGAAGGCGGCGGGCAGATGACACCGGGCGCGATGGCGGCGCCGGGGTCGCTTGAGGTGCCAAGTCATTCATCTTAAAAGGCCGCTTGTGGTCAGGCGGGCCCAATGTTCGGGTCGCGGAGGCGCTTTGAGGATGTTGGGGCATGGCTGACAAACTGCTCGATGTGCGCGGGATGCCGTGTCCGTACCCGATCGTGAAGGCCCGCAAAGCGATTCTGGAACTGGCCACTGGCGGCACATTGGAGGTGCTCGCGACGGACCCAGGGAGCCCAGCGGATTTCGCCGTGTTGGCCAAGACGACGGGGCACCTGCTGGTGTCGTCGACCGAAGACAACGGCGTGTTCCGGTTTGTCTTGCAGCGTTCGGATGAAATCGTGCTCCCGGAACGGCCGAATTCAGCGTCCTGAATGAGCGGAACTGCCCGGAGCCGTTGACGTTGTCTGACGGCAACCCTCCCATGAGGTTGCTCCCCCTTCCAATAGGAGCCCAACATGAAATCTCTGACCCTCACGAGTGCAATTGCCCTCATGACCATTGGCGGCGCGGCCATCGCGCAGACCCCGCCCGCAACACCGCCGGCACCGGCCGAACGGATAGCGCCTGCACCGGCTGCTCCTGCGGCTGCCGAGATGGTGGATGGCGCCTATTATACGACGAGCGAGAAGAACGATTTCCTCGCCAGCCAGCTCATCGGGTCACGCATTTACGCGACGACCGCCGAAGTGGATACTTCGAAAGAAATCGACAAAGTGACCAAGGACTGGAACGACATCGGCGAGGTCAACAACATCCTCCTCAACCGTGATGGATCGGTGAAGGCGGTCATTCTCGGCGTCGGCGGTTTTCTGGGTATCGGTGAGAAGGACGTCGCCGTCCGGATGTCGGAACTGCGCTTCGTTAAAAAGGCGGGCAACTCGGCTGCCGACTACTTCATCGTCGTGCGCGGCGACAAGGATACGCTGACCAAGGCGCCGGCTTACAAGCCAATGGGTCAGTCGTAACCATCCGGTCGCCGTCCATTGAACGTGCGACCGTTTGGACGGCCCGCCTCGTGCGGGCTGTCCATTTTGGTTCCAGGGGGCGGCTCCGGGTCTGCTTGACACCCCGTCGCTGCGTCTTCATAAACGCGCCTCTCAGGCAGGCTTTTTGGGCCTGACCGGGCGGTTAGCTCAGCGGTAGAGCACACCCTTCACACGGGTGGGGTCGCAGGTTCAATCCCTGCACCGCCCACCATTCTGCCGGACCATTCGAAGCCTTCATCTGACTGTCGGCGCTGGTTGAGCGGCGGCTATACTGGATCTGCCATTGGCATGGCGGTGGGCGGATCCCTGTTTCTTTCGAGAGCGATCGATCCGGACGCCGAACTTTAAGGATTGGCCGATGACGGAGAGACCGAAGCAAGACGGACCTGAAGGCTCGCCCGCGCCGTGCTGCGGTGCGCCGGTGGCTGCTAAACCGGGACCGGTGGTTTTTGCGCCGGGGCGTGGAAAGGTTGTCGATCCGGTCTGTGGGATGTTGGTCGATCCGAATACGGCCAAGCACAGTCACGCGCATGAAGGGCAAACCTATTACTTCTGTGCAGCGCGCTGCCGTGAACGGTTCGCGGCCGATCCGGCGAAATATCTGCACCCAAAACCTTCAGACGTGGTGCCAGAACCCGTCGTGCCGGGCGCGATCTATACGTGCCCCATGGATCCGGAGATCCGTCAGATCGGACCGGGTACGTGTCCGATCTGCGGTATGGCGCTGGAGCCAGAGGACGTTTCCGTGGAGAGCGGGCCCAACCCAGAGCTCGCCGATATGACGCGGCGGTTCTGGTGGGGGCTCGCGCTTGCTCTGCCCGTTTTCGCGCTCGAAATGGGCGGGCATTTGTTCGGACTTGCGCACCGAATTGGGCCCGTGACGTCGAACTGGCTGCAATTGCTGCTTGCGACCCCCGTTGTGCTTTGGGCGGGCTGGCCATTCTTTGAACGCGGGTGGGCGTCGCTGCGATCGCGCAACCTCAACATGTTTACGCTCGTCGCGATGGGGACGGGCGTCGCTTGGCTTTACAGTGTGGTGGCGACGCTGGCGCCGGAGCTTTTTCCAGCATCGATGCGCGGGCCGGATGGCGCGGTGCCGGTGTATTTCGAGGCGGCGGCTGTGATCACGGTGCTGGTGCTGCTGGGGCAGGTTCTGGAACTCAGGGCGCGCGAACAGACGAGCGGGGCGATCAAGGCGCTGCTCGATTTGTCGCCGAAGACAGCGCGGCGGGTTCGCCACGACGGCAGCGATGAAGATGTCGCGCTCGATCGGGTGATGGCGGGCGACATGCTGCGTGTTCGTCCAGGTGAGCGCGTGCCGGTCGACGGCGTCATCGTCGAGGGGCGCAGCGCCATCGATCAGTCGATGGTGACGGGGGAATCGCTTCCCTTGACGAAGGTGCCCGGGGACACCGTCATCGGCGGCACGATCAATCAGTCCGGTGGGTTTGTGATGCGCGCCGAGAAGGTCGGCCGTGAGACGATGCTCGCTCGAATCGTGCAGATGGTGGCGCAGGCGCAGCGTAGCCGCGCGCCGATCCAACGACTGGCGGACCGGGTGTCGGGCTGGTTCGTGCCTGCGGTTATCGCGGTTGCGCTGCTCGCGTTCGCGGCATGGGCGACCTTCGGTCCAGAGCCGCGTTTCACATTTGGGCTGATCGCGGCGGTGTCGGTTCTGATTATCGCCTGTCCGTGTGCGTTGGGGCTGGCGACGCCGATGGCGATTCTGGTTGGTGTGGGACGCGGCGCACAGTCAGGCGTGCTGATCCGGAATGCGGAAGCCTTGGAGCGGATGGAGCGCGTCGACACGCTCGTCGTCGACAAGACGGGAACACTGACGGAGGGCAAGCCAAGTGTGGTTGCGATCCGCACGGCGCCGGGGTTCGACGCGGACGAACTTTTGCGGCTGGCAGCAAGCTTGGAGCGAATGAGCGAGCATCCGCTTGCGGCGGCCATCGTTCAACATGCGGGGGAACGCGACGTCACTTTAGTGAAACCGGAGAGCTTCCACGCGCCTGCGGGCAAGGGGGTTCTGGGTCGCGTCGACGGGCGCGACCTCATCCTCGGCAATCAGCGGATCATGGTGGACGCGGGGGTGGCGATTTCCGCGCTGGAGGCCGAGGCCGATGCGCTACGGGCTGACGGCGCAACCGCGATCTTCGTTGCCATCGACGGTAAGGCTGCGGGAGTCATCGCCATCGCTGATGCGGTGAAGGCGACGACGGCGGAAGCGATAAAAGCGCTGCAAGAGGCGGGCATCAAGATTGTTATGCTGACGGGTGACAATCGCACGACGGCCATGGCGGTTGCACGGCGGCTGGGCATCGCTGATGTGGAAGCGGACGTGTTGCCGGCAGCCAAAGCCGACATCGTCAAACGACTGCGGGATGAGGGTCGCGTGGTGGCGATGGCGGGTGATGGCGTCAACGACGCGCCGGCGCTGGCTGCGGCAGATGTCGGCATCGCGATGGGAACGGGCACCGATGTGGCGATGGAAAGTGCAGGCGTGACGCTGCTCAGCGGCGACCTCACCGGCATTGTGCGGGCGCGGCATCTCTCGGCAGCGACGATGCGGAACATCCGCCAGAACCTGTTCTTTGCATTCGCCTACAATGCAGCCGGGGTGCCGATTGCGGCGGGCGTGCTCTATCCGGTTTTCGGGCTCACGCTGTCGCCGATGCTGGCGGCGGCGGCTATGGCGCTGTCGTCCGTCAGCGTCATCGGCAATGCGCTGCGGCTTAACGCTGTGAAGCTGTAGCGCTCAGTCGCGTGTCTCATCGAGGCG
>JALHQM010000069.1 GCA_022841965.1 Hyphomicrobium sp.
AACACGGTGTCGCTGCAAGCGACGATCAACTTCCTTGGACCGGATGAGGTTGCGACCGAGTTGCTGACATCCAACCAGAAGAACGTGGGGACTGCGCTGAACCAGATCGTGAGCGAGGGTGGCGATGCCGAATTCGTTCCCGAACTTCTTGGTCTTGGAACGCAGGAGGAATTGGGCGCGGCGCTCGATCAACTCGCGCCGGCGGGGGATGCGTCGCAGATTTCGTCTGCGATGAAGACGGGCAATGCGTTCGCGGGGCAACTGCTGTCGTGCAAGACGCTGGGAGAGGGCGATCCCAATGCGTTTATCCGCGAAGGGCAGTGCCTGTGGGTGCGTGCCAACGTGCGGCAGCTCGACAATGACGGACGGAATGGCGAGACCGGCTTTGCCGAAACGGCGACGTTCTACTCGGCTGGTGCGCAGTTCGATGTGGGCGGGCCATGGCGTGTGGGTGCGGGGGTCGGGTTCGAAGACGGCGATGTGCGGACCGGCAGCAACGCGCATTCGGAGACGGAGCGGCTGCATGTGGGCGGTGTGATCAAATACAATCCGGGTCCGCTGTTGCTCGCCGCTTCGCTGACGGGTGGGCATGGCTGGAGCGACAACACGCGCGTGATCTCGTTCGGCGGGTTCAGCGATGTGGCCACTTCGGACAGCGACCAGAGCTTTATCTCCGGGCGTTTGACGGGCGCTTATCTGCTCAATAGCGGTCATTGGTATATGAAGCCGCAGGTCGATCTGGCGTGGACGCATCTGGAGCGGGATGGATATACGGAAACGTCGTCGGGCGGTTCGGCACTGACGGTGGCGGGTAGCGACGACACGGTGTTCTCGGTGTCGCCGTCGCTGGAACTCGGCGCGGAATATGCGCTGGCCTTCGGTGGCGTGGCGCGGCCCTACGTGAAGGGCGGCGTGACGTGGGTTGATAGCGACACGTTCATCACATCGGCGGCCTTTGCCGGTGTTCCGGGCGCTGCGGGTTTCACGATCGGTACGACGATTGACGATGTGGTGGCCGATCTTGGTCTCGGCGTCGATTTCGTGGCGGAGAGCGGGACCGTGCTGCGCGTGCAATACGATGCGCAGTTCGGCGACCAGACGGAACAGCATGGCGGTTCTGCGAAGCTGAGCGTGCCGTTCTAGGTTGCGTCAGCGCGGTTCGGCTGGCTTGAGCCGGAGGACCGCGCTGAACATTTCGCCGGTGCGCTCGAATCCGACGCTGCCGCCCCAGGCTTCGGCGATGTCGGCGACAATGGCGAGACCGAGTCCGGAGCCGGGCCGCGTGACATCGAGGCGGCTGCCGCGCGTGAGGGCCTCGGCCTGTTGGTCCGGGGGGATGCCTGGGCCGTCGTCGGCGACGCGGATGAGGACGGTGCCGTCATTGATTTCGGCTAAGATTGCCACTTTGCTGCGCGCATGGCGCGCGGCGTTTTCAATCAAGCCGCCAGCAGCTTCGGACAAATCGTCCGGGTGAATGACGACCCGCAGATCTTCCGGGATATCGATGCTCCATATCAGGCGAGCACCATCAGGTGTTTTGCGCACGACAGCGGCCACGCGGTCGACGGCGCTTCGGACGCGGGCGGCCGTGGAAGCGCCATTGGCTTGCAGGCGCGCTTTGGCAAGTTGGCGTTCGACGTGGCGCCGCATCGTGTGCGTGGCGGCTTCGAGGTCGGCGGCGATGATCGTTTCGCCTTTGGATTTCAATTTTTCGATGCCGCCAATGAGCACTTGAATCGGTGTGTTGAGGCCGTGCGCGAGATCGGCGGCGCGGGCGCGGGCGGTCTCGATCTGGCGGTCGCGAGCGTCGAGAAGAGTGTCAATCTCGCGGGTGAGTGGCTGGACTTCTTCGGGGAAGTTGTTGCCAAGGCGTTCGGCGTAACCTGAGCGGATTGTCGCGATGCGGTCGCGGATGCTGGCCAGCGGTTTGAGCCCGAGGAGGACCTGTATCCAGGCTGCGGCGGCGAGGAGCGCGCCGAGGAGCAGCAGGAACGGTGTCAGCGACGTGGCGAAGGCCATGACGGCTTTGTCGACATCGGCCTCATTGACGGCGGCGGCGATGCGCACGCGTTCGCGGCCGAGGCGGGCGGGGAGTTCGATGCGCTTTTCCAGAACATAGAGGGTTTGGCCAGAGGGACCGGCGACGCGATGGTGGTGGGCGTGATCGTCGACGGTCGCGGGTGGGGGAATGCCGATGGTGGCGTCCCAGAGGGAGCGCGAGCGGATGACGTTGCCTGAGCTTTCAAATGAGGCTTGCCAATAGAGGCCGGAGAGTGGGCGGGTGAAGCGAGGATCGCTGGGTGTGGTCTTGACGATCAGTTTTCCCTGCGTATCACGGTCGATGCCGGCGATCAGCTGGTCGATGTGGCTGGAGAGTTCGTTATCGATCCAGGTTTTGACGTGGCGTTCGAAGAGGAATGCCAGTGCGATGGCAGCGATCAGCATGGCGCAGAGAAGGAACGCGCTGGCGCCGAGGAGCAGGCGGAGTTTGAGTGATCCAACGGTCACGGCTGGCCATCCGGTATGAGGTAGCCGAAGCCGCGGCGGGTTTCGATGGAGTTGGGCCCGAGTTTTTTGCGGGTGCGCATGACGAGGGCTTCGAGCGCGTTTGTCTCGCGGCTTTCTTCGTCGCCGTAGAGATGCTCGAGGATTTCGACGGGGGCAACGACACGGCCCTTGTTGTGAATGAGGAATGAGACGAGCCGGTATTCGAGCGGCGTGAGGTTGATCGGCTTGCCATCGACTGTGACACGCATCTGGCGGGTGTCGACGGCGATGGGGCCGGCTTCGATCACGGCACTGGCGTGGCCGGAGGCGCGGCGGATAAGGCTGCGGACACGGGCGACGAGTTCGGGCATTTGAAAAGGCTTGGGGAGATAGTCGTCGGCGCCAGCGTCGATGCCGTCGACGCGCTCGGGCCAGGTGCCGCGTGCGGTCAAGATGAGGACCGGCGTGGTGCGGCCGGCTGCGCGCCAGCGTTTTAAGACGGTCAGGCCGTCGAGTCGTGGCAGGCCAAGGTCGAGAACGATTAGATCATACGGTTCGGTGTCGCCTTTGAACCAAGCGTCTTCACCGTCGGTGGCGAAGTCGCAGGCAAAGCCGGCATCGCGCAGGGCGGCGCCAACGTCATTGGCGATGCGGGATTCGTCTTCGACTACGAGGATGCGCATCAGTCGTCATCTTCGATTTTGATGATTTCGCCGGTGGTGGCATCAACCTCGACTTCCTGCACGCGGCCATCCGGGCGTAGAATCTTGAGGTCGTACATGATGAGGCCGTGCTCATACTCGATCTTCGTTTCGATGAGCTTGCCCGGTACGCGCTCGGATACTTTTGCGAAGATGGTTTCGAGGGCGAGGATGCGGCCGCTGTCCAGAAGTTCCTTGGCTGCTTCGTGGCTGATTTCGTCGTCGTCGCGGCCGTGGCGCGCGGAGGCGGGATTGCTCGCGGCTATAGCCAGAAGAATGAGAAGACAGCGGACGGTTTTGGTGTGGCGGGGCATGTGGGTTTGTCGTGCAAACGGGCTGACAGGAGCCTGACAGAACGGATCAGTGGGGCGTCAGGGGCGGGATGGCAGGTTCGCTCTCATGCTGGCGCGTCTGCCAGCGATCATGAGGAGATCATACAATGCGCAAGATTGCCCTTGCTACAGCCTTCGCCGCCGTCGCTTTGGGGTTCGGGACTGCCGCCATGGCGACCGACGACAATTCCAAGCGGCTGAACGTGCCGTCTGCGGACTGGAAGTCGGAAACGGAGATTAAGGACAAGCTGGTTTCGGCTGGTTACAAAGTGCGCGAGATCGAAACTGACGATGGGGCGTACGAAGTGGATGTCGTCGACAAGGACGGGGTGCGGATGGAACTGCACGTTCATCCCGCGACCGGCGAGCTTCTACGCGGCTACGACGACTGAGGCACGTAGCGTTCGATCAAAGCACTACGGCCCGGCTGGTTCAGCCGGGCCGTTTTTGTCGTTCCCGCATCACTCAACAGCGCAGCTACTCCGCAGCGACGGCGTGTTGCGAGCTGTGGGCGAGGAAGCGTTCGGCTTCGAGAGCGGCCATACAGCCCATGCCGGCGGCGGTGACAGCCTGGCGGTAGGTTTCGTCTTTGACGTCGCCGGCCGCGAACACGCCGGGGATGTCGGTGGCGGTCGAATCCGGTTTGGTGATGAGGTAGCCGCCGGGTGTGGTCGGCAGCTGGCCCTTGAACAGTTCGGTGGCGGGCGAATGGCCAATGGCGATGAAGACGCCGTTGGTCTTGCGCTCCGTGATGGCGCCGGTTTTGACGTTTTTCAGGCGCACGCCGGTGACGGTTTTCGGATCCGCGTTGCCGACGATCTCTTCAATGGCCGAATCCCAAACGACTTCGATCTTGGGATTTTTCATTAGGCGGTCCTGCAAGATTTTTTCCGCGCGGAAGCTGTCGCGGCGATGGACGACTGTGACCTTGCTGGCGAAGTTGGTAAGGAACAGCGCTTCTTCAACAGCGGTGTTGCCGCCGCCGACGACCACAACCTCCTTGCCCTTGTAGAAGAAGCCGTCGCATGTCGCGCAGGCAGAGACGCCGAAGCCTTGGAAGGCTTCTTCGGACGGAATGCCGAGCCAGCGGGCTTGGGCGCCGGTGCAGATGATGAGGACATCGCACGTGTAGGTGTCGCCGCTGTCGCCTTCGAGGCGAAAGGGTCGGTTCTTCAGGTCCACCTTGATGATGTGGTCCATGATGACCTCGGTGCCGACGTGTTCGGCTTGGGCACGCATCTGCTCCATGAGCCAGGGGCCCTGGATGACGTCGGCGAAGCCCGGATAATTCTCGACGTCGGTTGTGATGGTGAGTTGGCCGCCGGGCTGGATGCCCTGGATCATGACGGGCTTCAGCATGGCGCGCGCGGCGTAGATCGCGGCGGTGTAGCCGGCAGGGCCTGAGCCGAGGATGATGACCTTGGAATGCTTGGCGGTTGTCATGGCGGGTTCCGGCGGAATTGTCTGCAAGGGCTCAGATAGGCATACGATACCTGAGTGGGCAGCGTTTCACTGGGGGCTCATATAGCCCTGCAGGCGCGGATTCGCGAGCCCCCCGGTCCAGCGGGTCAGTCTTTCATGAGGAAGTTGACGGCGGCGCGCACAACCTGCGGAGAAGATAGGAGTTTCCGATGTCCCATGGCGTCGAATGGGAGGAGTTCGGCGGTGGGGCAATTGGCGATGATCGTCTCGGAGTGGCGAATGGGCACCTCGAAGTCGTCCTTGGCGTGGATCAGCAAGGCCGGCCGGTTTGCGGTGCGGAGCAGGTGGGAGTTTGTGAACGTTGAGAGGCGGCGATGGGCGATGCGCTCGAGATGGCGTTCGAACATGACGCGGGCGGCGGATGTCATGCCACGGACATCGGCGAACTCGCGCGTGACTGCGCCGAATTCATTGGGTGGTGCGATGAGCACGTAGCGCTTGAAGTCATAGTGGCGGAGGAAGGGTGGGCCGCCACCGCCGGCGTGCAGAACAGCGAAGCAGCCCATGGAGTGGGCGAGCGCATAGTCGGGCTGGAAGGCGTCGGCCACGCGAAGGATGGATTCGGTGTAGTCGACCACCGTTGATCGCGTGCGTTTGCATTTGCCGTGGGCGGGCGCGTCGAGAAGCACAGCGCGCGCGCCCAGGTGTCGCAGTCGCTCGCCGAACAGCGTCATGAAGGAGGCTTCCGACGTCCAACCGTGCGCGACGAGGATTGTGGCGCGGGGTGTTTTCGTCTCGGGTTCGAAGACGTAGACGGGGATATCGCCGTGGGGCGAGGGGACGACGTGCTGGCGGGCGTCCTTGAGGAAGCGGCGCGCGCGGCGGACCATGAAGGTGTGTCCGGCTTCGCGGCGCTCGGAGCGATGTGGCTCGCAGAAATGGCGAAACGCAAGGTCGCCCGCGCGCTGGGGTGAGCGGCGGCTCAGTTCGGACAGATCGGGCACGTCGGCTGAGGCCCATACCCGCGGTCCCGCTGGGTGCCCAATGATACGCTTTGAAGGCAACACGATTGGCCGCCCTGACGGTGGTTTTGGATCGACGATTTGCAGCATGACAAGGAAACGGCGGCTTGGCGGCCAAGTTCCCGGAGAAGTCGGGGAGTAGATTACCACGGTCAGCTTGCATTTCAGCGGGCGCGCCGTCGCAGGGCGATCAGATCGCTACATGCTTCTTCTTGTTGCCGGATTGCCATGATGTTAAGCGGCGGCGTTGTCCATTTGCGGCAGCACGCCGCACGGGCGGTGTGGGACAGGAGTTGGAGCGGCTATGGCTGATGACATCGACTGGGGGCCGGCAACGGCGCCGACGCTGGCCACGTTCGAGATGCTGGCTGGGCAAGCCTGGAACCGGCTGCCGTCCGATTTCCGGCAGATGTGCGGAGATCTCGTCATCCGCTGCGAAGATTTTGCCATCGACGAAGTGCTCGATGAACTGGGGATCGAAAGCCCATTTGACCTGATGGGTCTCTATCAGGGCGTCAGCTTGGACAAGAAGAGCCTCAGCGATACGCCCCGCGAGCCGGATATGGTCTTTCTCTATCGGCGGGCGATCCTCGACTATTGGGCGGATGAGGGCGAGACGTTGGGCGATCTGATCACGCATGTTCTGGTGCACGAGATCGGGCATCATTTCGGATTTTCGGACGCCGACATGGAAGAAATCGAGCAGGACGCGCTGGGGTGATGGTGCTGCAACGACACGTGGTGTTGTCTTCCGAGCCGTGAGCCCTTGCACGGGGGCGGCGATTGCGCAATTCTAAGGGCTGGCCCGGTCGTGATCGGGGCTAGATGATTTGTCCGGATCAATCATGACTTTAGGTCGTCGCACGCTGTCTCTTCTGGCCAGTGTCATGGTCATTTGGACCCTGCCGGTGCTCGCCGACGATAGCGTCCCGACGCCTGAAGAGTACGCCGATCATGTTGGGGGCGCACCCATCTTGAAGCCAGGTGAGTTGAAGCTCGACGGCCGCCGGCAAGTGTGTGGTCAGCGGCCGACGGTGATCGACCAGAACCTTGACGATTATGGTGCGGCCTATCCGGGCTTTTTGATCCTCAATCCGAAGCTGATGGACCGAGTGTCAACACCGGTCAAGCTCTGGATCTATGCACACGAGTGTGGCCATCAGTTCCGTGGACCTGATGAGGAAACGGCAGATTGCTTTGCGGTGCAGCGCGGCCGCCGTCAGGGTTGGCTGACCGAAGGCGGCCTGGAAGAAGTGTGCAAGTTCATCGCGCCGGCCAAGGGGTCCAGCATGCACCTGTCGGGCTCGCATCGCTGCGAATACATGCGCAAGTGCTACGCCGACCCGACCATCCGCTAAGCGTTTATCCCCGCCCTGCTGACCGCATCTAGACTGGTCCCTCTATGCCGGTTGAGGTGCCGGTGGCCACGTGAGGCAAGGGATGCGGGTACCTGATTATTCTAAGCGAATTCTGGCGCTGGCGGAGTTGCTGCACCGATGGGTGGGGCAGCTCATGACGCTTGATGCTGTCCGGCGCGAGAAGGTCGCCCGCTATGCCGAGGAGATCGCCGCGACCCTGGCGCGGGCGGCGGACGCTCACCACAAGCTCGAAACAGACCCGGGGCACGGACCATCGCTGCGCGCGCTGGTGCGTGAATTTGGCCGGATTTCCGGTTATTTGGAAACGATCGTCGGCGTGCTGCATCGCCATCTTGACGGGCGCAAGCTGGCTGGCGTTAAAAGGCGGCTTGAACAGCTTCGCCCGGCTGATCCGGGGGTGGCTGTCCCTAGTCTGCCCCAGGCCAGCACTCCACACGCCGCCGCCGACCGGCTGACGGCTGCGGAAGGTTACTTCAGGGCGCTGGCCGATGCATTGAGGGCGTGAGATCAACGCGCCCTTTCCCTCAAGAGGACGCGATGGACAAGTTCGTCAAGCTCACCGGTGTAGCCGCTCCCTTGCCGCTGCGGAACATCGACACCGATATGATCATTCCGAAGCAGTTTTTGAAAACGATCAAACGGACTGGGCTCGGCAAGTCGCTCTTTTTCGAGATGCGATTCGACAATGCGACGGGGGCTGAGATCGCGGACTTCGTGCTGAACAAGCCGGCCTACCGGAACGCGACGATCTTGGTGACGGGTGAAAACTTCGGCTGTGGGTCGTCGCGCGAGCATGCGCCTTGGGCGCTTTTGGATTTCGGTATCCGCTGCGTGATCGCGCCGGACTTTGCCGACATATTTTATAACAACTGCTTCCAGAACGGCATTCTGCCGATCAAGCTGCC
Source organism: Hyphomicrobium sp. (assembly GCA_022841965.1). Lineage (GTDB taxonomy): Bacteria > Pseudomonadota > Alphaproteobacteria > Rhizobiales > Hyphomicrobiaceae > JAGVSR01. The sequence continues at coordinate 8,249 of JALHQM010000069.1, forward strand.
GCAGGCGGACGTCGACAAGCTTATGGACGACGCGCAGCGCGGTTCGAATGCGACGGTCACTGTGGATCTCGAAGCGCAGGAGATTCGCGGGCCGGATGGCGGCGTGATCACGTTCGAGATCGATCCGTTCCGGAAGCATTGCCTGCTGAATGGGCTGGATGCCGTCGGCCTCACCCTGCAAAAGCAGGCGTCGATCACCTCGTTTGAGGAGAAGACGGCTCAGACGCGTCCTTGGCTGTAGAGGGAGTTCGCCGAATGGCCAAAGCGGTCCATATGATGGTGCGGGTGCTGGATGAGGCCCGGTCGGTCGATTTCTATTCGAAGTGCTTTGGATTGACGGTGGCCGAGCGGCGCGTATGGCCGGACTTTTCATTGACCTACATGAGCAACCCGGAAAACGACTTCGAGGTGGAGTTGACCGTCAATAAGGGCCAGACCGAACCCTATAATCTGGGCAATGGATATGGGCATGTGGCGTTCGTCGTCGATGATCTGGATGGCGAGCACGCGCGGATCAAGGCCGCCGGGTTCCAGCCGAAAGACATTAAGGAGATGAGCCACGAGGGGCAGCCCTTTGGCCGGTTTTTCTTCATCGAGGACCCGGACGGCTACAAGATCGAAGTGCTGCAGCGGCGCGGGCGGTTTAAGTGAACGATGATTTCAAGTTCGATGCGGCGATGATGGGGCGGCTGGCTTCGGCGCTGTCGTTCATTTGCGGGGCGGCGCATCCGGCGACAGTGGCCTTGAAGACGGCGGCCGAGACCGGGTCGGACAAGGACATCAAGGCGGCGCGGGCGCAGTTTTTGAAGGTGAAGCCAAACGAGCGGCGCGCGGCGCTGGCGATGCTGGACGATTGAACACGACAGGCGGCGGTTCCGTCAGGCGAGGGCCGTTGGCGCGCTGCGGGCCATTGTGAGAGCGTTGCGCAGGGCTTGGGCGAAGTCTTTCTTCTCATCGGTATTGAGAAAACGGGCGATCTCGAATTCTTTGCCGTGCAAAGCGAGTTTCAGGTCGGCGCTGCCGTCCGGCCATTCGTTCAGCATCACCTTGACCCAATAGGGGTTGAAATCGAAGCTGCGGCTGCGGCCGGAGTGGTGGACTTGTGTGATCTTCAACAGGTCTGGGGAGAGCTCCACGAGCTCGTAGGCTTTGCCGGCGCGATAGTTGATCTTAAAGGCGACGTAGATCGCCAGCACGTCGAGACCATAGAAGCCTAGGACGGGCCATGCTCCCATCATGTAAAAGGCAATGCCCGTGGCGAGGCTGACAAAGCAGATGAACCCCATCAGGATCAGGAAACCGCTCTGAGGGAGCGACCTGTGGGGGTGGAGAATGGCCCGGAATGTCCGGGAGCTTTGCGTCGGGGCTATGGTATCGGTCATGTCGCCTAACTTTGCTCGAAGTCAAATCGCATGAAAACCCCGTCCGCGAAAAAAAGGAAGATGACTTCGGTCGTGCCGTTCGCGGAGGACCTGGGTGGGGGGGCGGTGGTCGCCCGGCCGAAGCCGCGCCAGAGGCCGCGAAAACGGACGCCGCAAGAGGTCGAGGAGATCTTCAAACGGCTCCATGCCCTGAACCCAGAACCTAAGGGCGAGTTAGAGCACAGTAACCCGTTTACGCTTTTGGTGGCCGTGGTTTTGTCGGCACAGGCGACGGACGCCGGCGTCAACAAGGCCACGCGCCGGTTGTTCCAGCTTGCCGATACGCCACAGAAAATGGTGGCGCTGGGCGAGGATCAGGTGCGCGAGTTGATCCGCACAATCGGGCTTTTTCGCAACAAGGCGAAGAACGTGATCCTGTTGTCGGAAAAGCTGATCGCCGAGCACGGCGGCGACGTGCCAGCGGATTGCGAAACCTTGCAGTCGTTGCCAGGGGTTGGCCGGAAGACGGCGAACGTGGTTTTGAACATGGCGTTCGGTCAGGCCACCATGGCGGTAGATACGCATGTGTTTCGGGTCTCGCACCGGTTGTGGTTTTCGAAGGGGACGACGCCGGACGCGGTGGAGTCCGATCTGATGCGGATTGTGCCGGAGGCTTACATGATGCACGCGCATCATTGGTTGATCTTGCATGGGCGCTACACGTGCAAGGCTGTGAAGCCGGTTTGCGAGCGGTGTGTGATTGCGGATCTGTGCTTTGCCAAGGATAAGCGGGTATGAACGGGCGATCCGTAGATTGCCGAGTCTGGAGCATACTTGCTGCTGGACTGTGCCTGTGGAGCGGTGGTGGTGAGGCGGCGGAGTTGCCGCCCGCCGTGTCGCATGGGCAGGAGATCTCGCGCGCCGTGGTGGGGCCGGACGTGTTGGGGCGCACGTCGGGTCGACACGTCGAGGGGGCCGTGATCACGGACGGGCGCATCCCGGGCTATGCCGTCACGGTGCCACGTGCTGCGACTTATGACGGGTTTTTGGTGCCGGGTCCGCATTTTCTCATTGAGGATGTGACGATTGACGGCGCGCTCGATATCTCGGCGCAGATGCCGGTGGTGCTGCGGCGGGTGACGATGTTTGCGCCCGCTGATCTGCCGTGGCTTGTGCTCGTGCGTCCAGGCTCCGGCGCGCTGCACGTGCTGTGGTCGGATATCGGCGGGGCGCTGATCAAACGTAGCGCGTCGCCGCATGTGGGGGTGGCCTTGGCGCTGCGCGGAGCTGGTGCCCGTGTCTACCGGTCGCGCGTTGGCGCTGCGGCGGACGGGGTGCAGATCGCGGGACGCGATATCCACATTATCGAGAGCGAGATTGCGAACTTGCTGGCGCAGCCGGGCGATCACAACGATGCGGTGCAACTGTTCGATGGGGCGGCTTCGATCGAGATTGCGCGCTGCCGGATCGAGAACCGGCATCCCCAGACAAGCGCCGTGACCGTGCTGGGTCAGAGCGTCTCTCTGCGGAGCAACATTCTGGCGGGTGGAGGTTGGACGCTATACGGCGGGGCGGAGCGAAATGGAAAAGGTGGGGGTGGGTCCACAGCCGTTCATGTTGAGAAGAACGTGTTCTCGCGGGCGTATTTTCCGAAGTCGGGATCGTTCGGGCCGGTGACCTACTGGGACAAGGGTGGCGCGAACGTCTGGATCGACAATCGATTCGAGAGCGGTTTGCCGGTGGCACCTTAACTGCCGGACCCTCCTTTGCGCCCGATCGAAAGAATCCGAGAGAGCAGCGACGAGCGCAGCGGCGGTGGTTCGACTAAGGCATTGGCGCGGGCCTTCGCTGCCAGTGTCCACGGACCCGGCGGCAGCGGGGGTGGCGTCGGCTGCTGCTGCTGCTGCGGAGGAGGCGGCGGAGGCGCGATCTGGTGGCGGTGCATGCGCGATTTCAGGTGTTTTGCGACAGCATCGGCGTCGCCATTCCAGAGCATGTAATCCTTACCGGCAATTAGGGGGAGGTGGGACAGATCGGGTCTGCCGACGATGAGGCAGAAGACTTCTTTCTTGCCGGCGATTTCGAGGGAGAGCGATGTATTTACCTCAGCCATCGGCCACTGCTTGGTGACGGAGACGGGCGAGATGATGCACAGGACGGTGCGGGCTGCGCCCAGGGCGGAGTTGATTTTGTGGGTAAAGTTTTCGCCCCAGGCGATGTGTTCATCGTCGAGGAAGGCCTTGAGGCCGAGGCGCTCGCAGGCGGCGTGAATGGGGCGTGCGACCTCGGGACGGTCTTCGCTCGCATGTGAGATGAAGATCTCGTAGTCGTCGGCGCCGAAAATCATCTGGCGGATGAACTTCGACGGATTGGGATCGAGATCGATAAGCCGCGCGCAGAGCTTGAGATATACGGGATCGGTTTGGCCGCGTACCATTTTTACAAAGGCCAATTCGCCGTAGACGATATTGCGAAAGGCAGCGGCGGGGTTGTTGGCAACGCTGCCGCGCGGCGACGCCCGGCGTATTTTGAAATGTTCCTCGCCTGCCGCGTCGAGACCGAACTTGCCCCAGGCATGGAGCATGGCACGGAGGCGGCGGATGCGCTCGCGGGTGACGTTTGTGCGGTCGTTGACCGTCAAGCCGGTGACGGATTGCTGCATGGAACGGGTTTGCAGACGAACTTTCTTTTCGTTGACGACGAAGCCGGCCGAGGTGATTTCCGCGGCTAGGGCCTCGCCGAGGACGAGCGTGCGCTTGCCTGGATCGCGTTCTTCATATGCGGCAATGCTGGCCGGGAAGGCCGGCCGGTTCGTGGAAAATGTGATGTCGTCAGCGTAGCGCGAGTAGCTCATGCCGTTCTGTTTGGCGAGGCGGGTCAGGCGGCGGTCGAGTTCGGTGGCGATGAAGTTCGATAGGACGGGCGATGTCGGGGCGCCTTGCGGCAGACCGTTTTTCCGGGTGCAGATTTGGGCTGCCACGGCGGCAGCAGATTTTCCCATGCCGAAGACCGGGGACATGAACAGCCCGCGGATGCGGCCGAAATTGATGCCGGGGAAGAAATCTTTGAGATCGATGTTTAGGACAAGTTTCGCACCGACGTGATGTTCAGCATTGGAGAGAATGGAGCGGCCGGCGATGAAGCCATGGGCGCCGGGGTGGGCTCTGTAACGGGCGACGAGTTCCGGCAACAGGGCGTCCTGTGCGTCGCGCAGGATGCCGATGGGAGCTGCGATTTCGCGCATCCCGCCGGTGCGTTTGGGGATTTCGAAGGTGCGATAGCGGGCGCCGTCAGGGGCTTTGTAGAGGGTGTAGAGAAGTTTCGGCAGATCGACACCAAGGACCTTGGCGAGATCGGCGGCTGTCTCGACAGGTTGCCCGCCAAACGGCTGTGTTTCGTACGCCGCATCGGGGGCGGCGGGTGGTGATGGCATCCTGTCCCTCGTACCTTGCGAACCGTAGGGCCCTTCAGGGCCCTACGGTTGATGTGAGACGTTTGTTTTTCCGCCGCAGGATCTACAGCAGACATAGAAGGACAGGATGCCTTGATCGAATTGTGTCTTGCTACGGAGTGTCCGTCAACTCAG
>JALHQM010000070.1 GCA_022841965.1 Hyphomicrobium sp.
CTCGCCTACGTTGAAGTCAAAAACGTCCATCTGTTGCGAAAGCCGGGCCTTGCCGAATTCCCCGACAGCAAGACCGAGCGCGGCGTCAAACACCTGGCCGAGTTGACAGATATGGTCCGCGCCGGCCACCGCGCCGTGATGATTTACCTGATCCAGCGCGGCGATTGTGTCCGCTTCCGCACAGCCGCCGATATCGACCCCAAATACGCGACAGCACTCATCGCAGCCCGCAACGCGGGCGTTGAAGCATATGCCGTAACCTGCCGCCTCTCCCCGCAGGCCATCGAAGTCGACCGCGTCCTCCCCGCATTCGAATGAACTCCCGTTAATATCGGACGTTCGAGCGAAACCGCTGGAAGCCCTTCGCGTATAAGAGACATCCGAATTTCGATCCGCCCGGCACACCCGCCGTGGACGACGGCCAAAAGGACTGCCACCATGATCGACCGCCGCACATTCACCCTCGCCGGTCTTGGCCTTGCCGCCGCAGCCGGCCTCACCGCCCGCCCCCATACGGCTGCCGCCGATAAGGAGTTTCCCGTGACCAAGACCGACGCCGAGTGGAAGAAGATCCTGACCGAGGATCAGTTTTATGTGCTCCGCAAGCATGGCACCGAACGCGCCGGCACGAGCCCGCTCGACAAGACCTACGCGCCCGGCACTTATCATTGCGCCGGCTGCGACACCGCTCTGTTCACGTCGGACACCAAGTTCGACAGCGGCACCGGCTGGCCGAGCTTCTTCCAACCCATCGAGGGCGCCACCGGTACATCGACCGATTGGAAGCTCATCTACCCGCGCAGCGAAATTCACTGCGCCACCTGCGGTGGACATCTCGGCCACGTCTTTGACGACGGTCCAGCCCCCACCGGCAAACGCTATTGCATGAACGGCGTCGCCATGAAGTTCGTGCCCAAAACCGGCGCCTGAAAACCCGGTCTCTTTAGCTTGAGCAAGGGCTCGCCATGACACTCCGCACGATCTACGCCGCTGTGATCACCGCTGCCGTCTTCGCCACCACGTCCCTGGCCGCCGACGACAAGACCCAACTGCCGCTCACGCCACCGCCAGCGGGCATCGCTGAAGCGACGTTTGCCTCCGGCTGCTTTTGGTGCGGAGAAAAGGATTTCGAATCCCTACCCGGCGTCACCGAGGTGATATCGGGCTATACCGGCGGTCGTTCACTCAATCCCACCTACGGCGAAGTCGGCACCAACCGAACCGGGCACTACGAAGCCATCCGCGTCCGCTTCGATCCCAAGAAGGTAAGTTACGGCGCCCTGCTCGACCACTATTGGCACCACGTTGATTTCACGGATGGCGAAGGCCAATTCTGCGATCGCGGCAAGAGCTATCGCCCGGCCATTTTTGCTCACGATGAAACTCAGCGCGCTGCTGCCGAAGCCAGCAAAGCCGAACTCGCCGAGACCAAGAAATTGACAGCGCCCGTCCCGGTGCCGATTCTTCCCGTGGCGCCATTCACAGCGGCCGAGAATTATCATCAAGATTACTACAAGAAGAACCCCATCGCTTACGCGTACTACCGCAACGGCTGCGGCCGCGACGCACGTCTCCAGCAGCTGTGGCCCGAGCGCACCTCTCACTAGCCGTCGTCACGCAGGTCGACCTCACAATCGCCTGTAAAATAGGGCCCGTCGCGTCGTCCACCGTCTGGTCATCCTCTGGCATTTTCATCGCCAATCCGTCACAATCCGCTTCGTAGGGCATCCACGAATCAGCCGTTGTTTTCAAAGCAGCGTGGCGCATCGGAATTTCAAATGCGCCGGAGGACTGCAATTGCCCCACCTCGGCTTGACCCACGCGGGCCCTGATCGAGCCAACTTTGCTGGCGAGGGTGCTGAATGACTTCGAACGGGCTCGTTCCGTTAATTCGCTACCGAGACGTTGCCGCTGCCGTCGACTGGCTGGCAGGCGCCTTCGGCTTCGAAAAGCGCAGCATCATCACCGATCCCGATGGCACAGTGGCCTACGCCGAGATGTCCTACGGTCGCGGCATCGTCATGCTTGGTCCCGTTGGCGAATCCGTTCTCGATAGCCTCTTGAAGCAGCCCGACGAATTGGGCGGCATGGGGAGCCAGAGCGTCTACGTGGCCGTTGACGACGTGGAAGGCCATTTCAAGAAAGCCCGCGACCTCGGCGCCGACATTGTTCTCGAATTTGGCAGCGAAGAGACCGGCGACCGCGCTTATGCAGCGCGCGACCCGGAAGGCCACGTCTGGAATTTCGGTGCCTACTCTCCCTGGCCCACCATGGCGTCATCGCCTTTGCCCGCCGCAGCGGAACCCGCATTTGTTGGCCGGCCCACCCGAGGCCAGGCCCTTCTGGGCGGTGCGGTTGCAGCACTCGCCATTGCCTCCATCGCCGGCATTTCCACACTTGATCAGTCCAAGCCTGCACCCCGCTTCGCCGCTGCACCGGTAAATCCCACTGCAACTGCGCCGACCGAAAATCTTGAGGCGGCGGCATTGAAAGACACCCTCGCCCGGGAATCCCATGCGCGCCAGGAGGCCGCCCGCACAGCAGCGATGATCCGCGAAGAACTGGCCCGTGAGAAAGCAAGCCGCATCGCCGCAGAGACCGCCCGCATCGAACTGGAACGTAAGCTGGCTGCGACACCAGCACCGGCCGTTCCGCCAGCGACAATCGCCGCCACGACGCCACCGCCCGCGCCCGGGGAATCACGCCCACCCGAACCCGCGACCACTGCCGCCGCACCGGCAAGTCCCTCCACAGAGCCCCCGGCCACCACCGGCTCGCTCGGCGAGCAGCCCCGCGCAGCGGCCCTGAAGCCCACTGCCGAAGAACCGGAATTGCCCGTATCGTTAGGCCCCGCCACGCCGCAACAAGCGCCCGCCACGACGGTCAAGACACGACAAGCCAAGCCCAAAGCATCGCCAAAATCTCAGGCCCAGAAAAAAGCGAAACCGGCACCCAAAAAGACAACCGGCAACGATCCGCTCTTTATGTACGACTGAATGGCCGGCTGAACGGCCAGCTAACCGGGTCCTTCGGGGAGCCCGGCAGCCAGCCGTTAGACACGAGCCTTTACTCAGCGGCGTGCTGACGCGACGACAGCACCTGATCTGCCAATCTCCCCACCAATTCTGCGAGATGATGGAATCGCGTCCGGTATGTCCCGACCCCCGACGTCGCCGATCGCAATTCCACGATCAAATCGTCCATCTCCGAGGCCGGCAAATGCGCCGTCACGATATCCCACCCGGGCCACCCCTCCCGCGCATCAAAACCCAGGATCTGCCCACGACGCGAAGATAGAATCGCATTGACGCGCGCTGTCGCCTCCGCCGGCACGGCGATCTCCACCCAATTGACCGGCTCTAAGAGAACCGGCTGACACTGCGGCATGCCCTCGCTCATCGCGAGCCGTCCCGCCTGCCGGAACGCCATGTCTGAGCTATCAACCGTGTGGTACGACCCATCTGTCAACGTCACCGCCACGTCGACGACCGGAAACCCAAGTGGCCCGCTCTTCAGGTAGTCCTTTACTCCGATCTCCACTGACGCAAAGAACTGCTTTGGCACCACCCCGCCCGTGATGGCCTCATCGAAGCGGAACCCGGCCCCACGCGGCAACGGCTCAATCCGAATCACAACGTCGCCGAACTGACCATGCCCGCCCGACTGCTTCTTGTGCCGCCCGCGCACCTCCACCGATTTGCGGATCGTCTCCTTGTACGGCACCTGCGATTTGAGCCGCTCGACAGAAATCCCATGCTTGCGGTGCAGGCGTTCGAACGCAACGCGCAGATGCATCTCGCCCTGCCCCTTGAGCAGCGTCTGATGCGTGTCCACACTGTGTTCGATGGTCAGTGACGGGTCTTCGTCGACGAGCTTCGCAAGCGCCGATGAGAGCTTCACATCGTCCTTGCGGTCGTTCACTCCGATGGCCGCCGTCAACACCGGCTCAGGGCTCGCTGGCGCCGCCACCCGCACGCCCGGTTCCTTGTCCGTGGTGATCGTCTCACCCGCCTTGACGCCATCGAGACGGCCAAGTGCGACCGTATCGCCAGCCCGCGCAGCCCCGCGCTTGACCGGTTCTTCGCCGCGCAAGGCGAACACACCAGCCACGCGCTCCGCCTGCCCGCCCGTGGCGGTCACCGTCGCACCATCCGGCAAATCGCCCTTCAAAACACGCACCAGCGATAACTTGCCGCCGTGCCCCGTATGGTAAGTCTTCATCACGTAGGCGGCACTCCGCGCCAGCTCCACGCCGAGCCGCTTCGCCGTGTCATCCACGAACGGCACCTCGTGCCGCAGCGCTTTCAACAGCCGGAAAATGCCATGACCCTTCTCAGCGCTGCCCAGCAAAACCGGACAGATCAACCCCTGTCTGAGTTCAGCTGCCAGATCGTTGAACACATGGTCATTCGGCGGCTGCATATCTGAGAGCAGCTGCTCCATGAGGGCATCGTCGTAGTCGGCAAGCTGCTCCAGCATGTGGAACCGAGCATCCTTCTCGCGCGCAGCAACGCTCGTTGGCAGCGCCACGATTTCGCTCGGCGCATGTTCGCGATAAACGTACGCCCGCTCCGACGCCAGATCGACAAAACCCGTCGCAATTCCATCCTCCCAAATGGGAATCTGGCGCAACACGAGCGGTTTTGCCGAGGCCGGCTGAAGCATCGGAATGATATCGCGCACCGGCGTCGAAAAACTGTCGATCTTGTTCAAAAACAAGAAATGCGGAATGCCCCGGTCTTCGAGCGATTTCAAAATCACCTGCAAAGCCGGCACGCGCTTAGGATCAGGCTCCGTCACCACAATGGCAGCGTCCACACCGGCCAGCGCCAGCGCGCCATCATGCTGGAATTCGACCGAACCCGGGCAATCGATGAACGTGAACGTATCGCCGAGAAAGGCGACATCTGCCACGTTGAGCGAAACGCTCATCCCGTGGTCGCGGGCCTCAGGCGACCCGTCGCCCACCGTATTTTTTTCAGCAACCTTGCCTTGTCGTGTGAGGCCGCCCGTGCGGGCGAGGATGGCTTCGAGCAGCGTCGTCTTGCCGGATAGAAACGGGCCTACCACTGCAATGCAGCGGCTGCTGCGGCCCGATACGTGGCCCCCGGATGGGCCGTCGGCTGTCCCCATGGTGTCCTCCTTCGCCGCTCAGTTGAACCGGTCGAACCGGTGGCGGCATTCAAGGCGCGGCTGAGGGCGCGATCGCGCGCCTCCGCGCCTCGGTGAAGGCGTGCGACAGCGCTATCTGTCGCGCCGCTGCGGCCCGCTGACAAGAGGCTGTCACACAAATGTGCGCTCTGGCCTCGCATGCGGATCCGAAGCGCGCGCACTTTGTGACGCGATGCAGCGCGAATGTCTGAAAACGGGATGAATTTGCATTGCAATGCAAGACAATAACCCGCGTTTTGCCGGTTAAAATATTGCATCGCGAGATGACTTTGACCATTTGCAATCAATTGGAAACAAATGGCGGTGTTTAATCTTGACGCGCGGTGCCATCGCATCAACTATCGCTTGTGAGCCTTTGATGTCGAAGTCGTTTTCTCCGCGATCGGCACGTCGCGAACCGGAAAGCGAACCAAGTCCCGCCCTCATGCGTTCAAGCGGGACAGACGGTGTCTAGGGGACGTGTATCGCGTAGAGAGCCAGGACGTGTCATGCCAGGACTTGTTTCCACCGACGACCAACTGATGCTGGCAGCGCGGGCCGCAGGGTTCTCGATGATCCCCCCGCAAGATGCCGCTGAAACCGAGCCGGAAACGGTGTCCGTCGCACAGCAGACCTCGGCGTCTGAAACGGCAGCCGCCTGCGTCGCCAAGGTGCGGTCATGGCTTCCCGCCACCCCTGCGATCAGCACATGGCTCAACACCCGCGCTCCCGCCTGATCGCAGCGTCGTAAAACGTCAAACAGTTTGACGCGCCGTCGACTAGGTAGTTGCGCGTGCTTTTTTCCTAGATTGATCCGTTAAAGATCCGGTCGCGGCGCGTTGCCGTTCACCAGAGGTGGGTGAACCTGCACCGGCGGCTCAATCCTGTCCGGAGGCCAGAGATCACGCCTCACACTCGACCCAGCCATTCGGTCCAGGAGAACATCACCCATGCTTCGCTCAGCGCTTCTCGCAGCTTCCCTCCTTGCCCTCCCAGCCATTGCCATCGCCCAGAACGCCGACGTGATCAAAGAGCGCAAAGCTAATTTCAAGGCCATGGGCGACGCCGCCAAGCCCACCGGCGCCATGATGAAGGGCGAAGCCGACTTCGATCTCGCCGCAGTCAAAAACGCTATCAAGGTCTTCCAGGAGAAGGCAGCCCTCCAGGCCAAACTCTTCCCCGACGACAGCAAGGAAGGCGAAAAGACCGAAGCCTTGCCCCTCATCTGGGACAACAAAGCTGATTTCGAAGAGCGGTTCGTGAAGCTCGCCGAGGCTGCGACGGCCGCCGATGCCTCGGTCACCGACGCCGACACCTTCGCAACCGAATGGCCCAAGGTGATGGGCAACTGTGGCAGCTGCCACAAGAAGTACCGTAAGCCGAAGGACTGATGTCCGCTGGCTGAACCCAACATCACATGCCTGAGCCCGCCAAGAGCACAGTGACAGTCCCCGCGTGGGATCTGCCGACGAGGGTCTTTCACTGGACCCTCGTCGTGCTCATCGCCGGCGCTTGGGCGACCTTCGAGTTCTCCGAGGAACTCGACGATCCCCGCCTCGTCTGGCACCGCTGGAACGGCCTCGCACTCCTGACGTTGATCGTCTGGCGCATTCTTTGGGGGTTTGCCGGCCCCGCCAATATGCGCTTCGCATCCTTCGTTAGCAGCCCCTCGGCCGCCGTCCGCTACGCCCGCGACCTCGCCACCGGCACACCCCGCCGCTTCCTCGGACACAACCCGCTCGGCGGTCTCGTCGTCGTTGTCCTGATCGCCCTCGTCGCCACCATCGGCACGCTCGGCCTCTTCGCCCTCGAACACAACGATCTGGCGACGGGACCGCTCTACAAGTACGCCGGAGAAGCATGGGCCAAAGTTTTCACGAGCTGGCACCGCTTCCTATTCGAGCCCGTGCTTTTGATCCTCATCGCCATCCACATCACCGCAAACATCCTCTACGGGATCGTGAAGAAAGAACCGCTCATCCCCGCGATGATCACCGGCAACAAGCCCGCCGCCGCTTATGAAGATGGCGCACACCTCGCCACGCCGTCAGCCCAGCCCATCCAGCGCGCACTTCTCCTGCTCGCCGTCGCAGCCACCCTCGTCTTTGGCACCATCTGGGCCCTCGGCGGCCGCTTCCCATAAATGAAAAGACCACCCGGATCGCACGATCCGGATGGCCTCAATTCAATCAGGCGTTCCCCACGATCAGCGCAAATTCCCGCAGAACCGTTGAATGCGCTTGCAGGCTTCCGTCAGGTTTTCGGTCGATGCGGCATACGAAATGCGGAACGCCGGACTGCCCGCGAACGCTGCGCCATGCACCACCGCGACGCCCTCATCCTCGAGCAGCGCCGTCACAAAATCCTCGTCCGTCTTAATCGTCACGCCCTTCGGCGTCGTCTTGCCGATCGTGCCCGCGCACGACGGATAGACGTAAAATGCACCCTCCGGCTTCGGGCACTTAATGCCCTTTGCCTGGTTCAGCATCGACACCACGAGATCACGCCGCTCGACGAACTTTGCATTGTTCACCGCGATAAAATCCTGCGGCCCGTTCAGAGCCTCCACCGCTGCCCACTGGGTAATCGACGACGGGTTTGACGTCGACTGGCTCTGCAATTTGCACATCGCCTTGATCAGCGGTTCCGGCCCGGCCGCATAGCCAAGCCGCCAACCGGTCATGCAATAGGCCTTCGACAACCCGTTCATGGTCAACGTGCGATCGTAAAGACGCGGCTCAACCTGCGCCGGCGTGAAGAACTTCAAGCCGTCGTACAGCAGGTGCTCGTACATATCGTCGGTCAGCACCCACACATGCGCGTTTTTCGGCTGCATGAGCACGTCAGTCAGCTTCTTCAAATCCTTGGCCGAATACGCTGCCCCCGTCGGGTTCGAAGGCGCGTTGAATACGAACCACTTGGTCTTCGGCGTGATCGCCTTGTCGAGCACCTCAGGCCGCAGCCGATAGCCGTCCGCCGCCGTCGTCTCGGCAAACACCGGCGTTCCGCCGCCCAAGATGACGATATCGGCATACGACACCCAGCACGGCGCCGGCATGATGACTTCATCGCCCGGGTTCAGCGTCGCCAGCAGCGCGTTATAGAGAACCTGCTTGCCGCCCGTGCCCACCGACACCTGCGACGGCTTATAGTCGAGCCCATTATCCCGCTTGAACTTGGCGCAGATCGCAGCCTTCAGTTCAGGGATGCCGTCCACATCGGTGTACTTCGTCTTGCCCTCATCCAGCGCCTTCTTGGCCGCATCCTTGATATTCTGCGGCGTGTCGAAGTCGGGTTCGCCCGCCGACAAAGAAATAATGTCCCGCCCCTGCGCCTTCAGCTGCCGCGCTTTGGTCGAGACGGCGATCGTGGCGGAAGGCTGAATACGGTTCAGACTGTCGGCAAAAAAGCCCATGACTGCTGTCTTTCTGTGAGGACGTTGGGTACGCCACGCGCCCTTTTCGGGCGGCGCGGAAATTACGCCGCAGTGCAGCAATCCGCAAGTCGCCCTTTCGTCGGGTCAGAGATGCCGCAGACGCGCCCGAGCGATCGCGTTCGCCGGCCACGCGCCCCAAAGGCAACACGCTGCGCCCGATCAAGAATTGCCCGGACATGGCCATATTGCAGGCCAATCACCGCCACGTCCCGGGTTGCTAATGGGTCTTAAGCAAATGTTGCACAATTGAGTCGAACTGTACGTTTCAGGAGGGCAATGACATGACAAGATCGTTTCGTATCGATGGGCGCCGTTTCGCGCTCGACATGGCCGCCGGACTTGGCCTGTTCTCGTTCGCCATGCTCGTCATTGTGGGTGGCTCTTCGCCAGCTGGCGCCGTCGAAAGCGCCGTCATCACGCTGGCCGAGACGCATTGGCTGCCCCTCGGGTTGATTGCGGCCATGTTTTCGCTGTTTATGGCCGCTAATCTCGCCTTGTACCGGCACGTGCGCCGGGTCTATGCCGAGGAGACGCCGCGCCGCCGTCGATCCACGTCCGGCTACTGAGCGTAAACAATGCTAGAAGTTTTCGGACCAACCGGGCTCGTCCCGGCGTAGGATAGTCGAATAACAGAGCGGTGAAACAATGGTTGGCCAACCCTCGGACACACCTCGCCGTAAAACGCGCCTCGCAGGTTATGCCGTGGCGCTCGCCCCCGCATTTGTCCTGGCCGCCTCCGTAACCTTCCTCAATCCCGGGGCCCAATTGGAGCACGGCTTGGCAACAGCCGCCGCCGTTGAAGCCCGCCTGATGGCCGAAGCTGCTCCCGCCGTCCGCCCGTCGACGGCCGTCGCCGCCAAGGCCACCGAGGAAGGCTCGGAAGCCTTCTGGCTGACCCGCGCCCCCGACGCCGAGAACGTCGCCCGCGTCACCTGGACGGCCCCCGTCGCCGCCGGCGATCGCGTCGTCGTCAATTTTGGGCCGTACAATCGCGAAGTGCTCGATGTCGTGTCGGTCGAGCAGGACAACGCGGCCGCGACCCACATTGATACCAGTGCCGGTAAATCCGGCCACTACGTCGTCACGGGCCGGCGTCTCTCGGACCCAGACGCTGCCCTCGTCCGCCTCACCGTTGACCAGGATGGTCGCGGCCTGACCATGATCTCGGGCGAGCCCGACCGCGCACTCTAAGTCACACCCATACAGCCGTCGCGTTGTCGGGATTGCGCTGGCGCTATCTCACGCCCTATTGTCCGCCTCACGGCTGGGCTGAAATGTTCGCTTGCAGCCTGTGCCACCGGGGGACTTTGTCGATGCGTCTCAATCCGCCGACCGTGATCATCTTCATGATCTCGTTGCTGCTCGCCTTCTTGGCAATCATGACGAAGCTTCAATTCGTGCCGATCCCGCGCCACCTGCCGCATCAGGAATTCTGGCTGGCCATCACCGCGTATTTCACCCTCATGGTGGGCAACGTCGTGAAAGGGCTATGACCAAACCGCCCGATCCACCGTCACGGCTGCACGATCACCACGGAATCGGGCGCTGATCGCGAAAGAACCCGCCTGTCGGCCCGTTCTCCGGCAGCACCGCCAGCCACACAGGCGTCTCAGCCCCAATCTCCACCGGCCGCTCAGCCTCTGCCCCACCCATGTCGGTGCGCACCCAGCCAGGGCAGACCGCATTGACTTTGATATCGACCCCAGCCAACTCAGCCGCCGTAATGCGGGTGAGCGCGTTCAGCGCGGTCTTTGACATCCGGTAAGCCGGAAACCCGATCCGCATATCTGAAAGCTGACCGGCGCCCGACGATAGGTTGACGATCCGGCCATATCTTTGGCGCTGCATAATCGGAACCACCGCCTGGGTCAGCCTGAGCGGCCCGAGGAGGTTGGTTTCGAACGTCTGCCGGGCCGTCTCAGCCTGAAGGTCAAATAGGCTCGATTTGAAACCACCAGGACCATCGACCAAAATCGCAGCATTGTTCACGAGAATGTCGATCCGCCCATGCCGCTGCACCACGGTGCCGACTGCGGCCAAGATCGAAGTATTGTCCGTGATCTCGAGCTGAACCGCTTCGGCCGTGAAGCCCTCGTCCACGATCAGCTGTGCCGCCGCGCGCCCTTTATCCAGGTCACGAGAACCGATCACCACCGCAACGCCCTTCCGCGCGAGCTGCCGTGCGATCTCAAATCCAATGCCGCGATTGGCGCCCGAAATCAGCGCAACGCGTGTCATGGTCATGTTGGCCTATTCTTTCCATGCGCCCTTAAGCGAGGACGCCACGTAACCACTTCAACTCGTGCCGAGCGAAGCAAACACCATTGCAGCTTGTCTCTATTACTCGCCAAAAAACATAACCCAAACGACCAACAGGCTCATCCGCCGCACCTAAAGCCTCAATGCACGAAAAAGCGCGGGCGTGCCCGCCCGCGCTGAACCATACAACGTGTGCGTGGACTTACTTTGATGCCAAATTCCCGGCGATCTTTTCGGACACGAAACCGAAGAGCGCGCCGATGATCATCGATACGACGATGTTGAGCAGCGGGCTCGTGGTGATATCCGTCGATGTCGCATCAGCGCCGGTCTTCATTAAAGCGAAGGCTGCGGTGGACGCGAAGCCATAAACCGCTGGCGGGATTGCCGACAAGAGCGGCACCTGAGCGGCCAGAATCATGATCGCAACAGTCACGCCGACGGCGATGGCTGCACCCACCGCGCCCATATCAAGGACCGGCATAAGCACCAGCGCCACCGTCGCCATGATGGCCCCCCAGATGGCGCCGATGATGGTGTTCTTCAGGCCTGTTTCGCCGCCACCTGCGTGATAAAAGCTGCCCCAAGCAATGAATGCCGCCCAGATCGAAAGCCCCAGGCCGCCGAGCGGTCCAAGAAACAGCCAAGTCGCTACGGCACCCAAGGCGCCGATGACAATGGCCAGCGCGGTGATCAAGTTCATTGTGTTCTCCTGTCGCGTTTAGCGTCTTCCCCAATGGGAACAGAGAGAACTTCGCAGGCACGCACAATCATGCTCACAGTGCCAGCAAACGCTACGCCGCAAGCATTATATTGCCTTTGTAAGTCAACTCTTCCCCAGGGCACCCTAGGCGACTCGCCATTAGTTGTCATTGCACCCGTCTCGCAGGTGCTCAGTGCTGCAAAAGAGCGCCCGCCGGAACGACAAAAACAGTCGTGCCTCCAAGCACTTGAACAAACCATGCGAACGGAACCCCCGTACGAATCGACCGGCGTTTTGCGCTCAGCCGGGCAGGGGGCAACTCTCAACAAGCGGTGATCACCATCCGGCACCCGACACGTCCGACGCTTGAGACATGCTGCGGCGCGGGGCATATAGACAACGCATGGCCCGACCTCCCAAATCAGACCTCCCCAAGGCTCGTCCCTCGCGGGGACGGTCGGGCAAACCTGCCGCGCCGCCGGTCGAGACGGCAGCCGGAACGCCGGGCTTTGGCGAGTCGATGCAGTCGTCCTACATCCCCGGGACGTCGACGCTGCCAGCCCTGCGCACGTCCGGCCCGCTGCCGCCCCGGGCAGGTGACGGCTCCAGTATCTCCGACGCCCTGAACGCGCTGCTCGCCAAGCCCGCCGAACGCAGCGACCGGGCGAAAGAGATCCTCGCCCGCCAGCCGATGCTGGCCTCCCACCCCATCGTCACCGGCGTTGAACGCGAATTTGTGCCCCACCGCCCCGCGCGCCCTGAAAAGAGCGAAGGCGGCATCCGCTTCGAAATCGTCTCCGAATATTCCCCCAAAGGCGATCAGCCCACCGCCATCGCCGAACTCGTCGAGGGCATCAACAAGCTCGAACGCGATCAGGTCCTCCTCGGCGTCACAGGCTCGGGCAAGACCTTCACGATGGCGCAGGTCATCGCCGCAACCCAGCGCCCCGCCCTCATCCTCGCGCCCAACAAAACGCTCGCTGCCCAGCTCTACGGCGAGTTCAAGAGCTTCTTCCCCAACAACGCGGTCGAATATTTCGTCTCATACTACGACTACTATCAGCCCGAAGCCTACGTCCCCCGCACCGACACCTACATCGAAAAAGAATCGTCCATCAACGAACAGATCGACCGCATGCGCCACGCCGCAACGCGCTCGCTGCTCGAACGCGACGATGTCATTATCGTCGCCTCCGTCTCGTGCATCTACGGCATCGGCTCCGTCGAAACCTACACCGCCATGACCTTCGCCGTGAAAGTCGGCGACCGCCTCTCGCGCGATCAGCTCCTCGCCGATCTCGTCGCCCTCCACTACCGCCGCAACGAAGCAGCCTTCGTGCGCGGCACATTCCGCGCCCGCGGCGACACGATTGAAGTTTTCCCCGCCCAC
>JALHQM010000071.1 GCA_022841965.1 Hyphomicrobium sp.
GGCGGGCGGCGGGCTGGTGTTGGCTGCGACGCATATTCCGTTGGGGTTGGCGGCGGAGCGGCGGCTGGAGATCGGCTTCCGGAGTGCCGCCGCATGAGCGCGTTCTGGACGCTGTTGAAGCGCGATCTTCTCTTGCAGGTGCGCGAGGGTGGGGCGGTCGGCACGGCGCTCGGGTTCTATCTCGTCGTCGTAGCGATGATGCCGTTGGGGCTTGGGCCGGACCTGAATTTGCTGTCGCGGATTGCGCCGGGGGTCTTGTGGATTGCGCTATTGCTGGCCGCGCTGCTGTCGTTGCCGCGGATCTTTGAGGCAGATGACGAGGACGGGTCGCTGGAGGTGATCGCGACGGGGGATCTGCCGTTGGAACTGGCGACGGCGGCGAAAGCGCTGGCGCATTGGATCTCGACGGGGATTCCGCTGGCACTTTTGGCCCCAATCCTAGGGCTGCTGTTGAATCTCGATATCGCGGCGTATCCCGTGCTGGTGGCGACGATGCTGGTGGGGACGCCGGCGATCAGTTTCCTGGGTTTGGTGGGGGCAGCGCTGACGCTGAGGGCGCGGCGGGGTGGGCTTTTGCTCGCGCTTCTCGTTTTGCCGCTCTACATCCCGACGCTGATTTTCGGTATTGCGGCGATTTCGGCGGCGACGGGTGGTCCGTCGGGGTTCCAGGCGTCGTTTTTAATCCTGGCGGCCATTTCGTTGTTTTCGCTGGTGATTGGCCCGGTGGCAGCGGCGGCGGCGATCCGTTTCCAGACACAATGACACGTTAGTCCTAACGGCTATCGCCCGCGTTGCGCGCGGGACTTGAAACCCTTAAGTCAGCGCCATGACACAAACCAACACCGTGCCCCAGCAGTCCCTGACGCAGAAGCTCGCGAACCCGACGCGGTTCATGCAGTTGTCGGCCAAGTTGATGCCGTGGATGGCCGGGGCGGCGGTGGCGTTGATCCTCTATGCGCTCTACCTCGTGTTCTTCGTGGCGCCGGATGACTATCAGCAGGGGCAGACGGTCAAGATTATGTACATCCACGTGCCGGCCGCGTGGCTCGGCATGATGGGTTATGCGCTGATCGCGATATCGAGCTTTGGGTATCTGGTGTTCCGGCATCCGCTGGCGGATGTTTCGTCGAAAGCGGCGGCGCCTTTGGGGGCGGCGTTTGCGTTCCTCGCGCTGGCGACGGGCTCGCTGTGGGGCAAGCCGATGTGGGGCACCTACTGGGTGTGGGATGCGCGGCTGACGTCGATGCTGATCCTTCTGTTTCTCTATTTCGGGTTGATGGCGCTCCGGTCGGCGATCGATGACGAGGCGCTGGCGGGCAAGCTGTGCGCGGTGCTCGGACTGGTCGGGGTGACGATTCTGCCGATCATCAAGTTCTCGGTTGATTGGTGGAACACGCTGCATCAGCCGGCGAGCGTCATTCGGATGGATGGGCCGACGATCCATTCGGATCTGTTGTGGCCGCTCGTGGTGAGTGCGATCGGGTTTTCGCTTCTGTTCTTTGCGCTGCACATGAAGGGCATGCGCAATGAGATCCTGCGCCGGCGCTTGCGGTCGTTGACGATGGCGGAAGTGGACCGGGCGCGGAGTGTTTCGGCACCGGCGGCGGCGGAGTGAGCGCGATGATGGATTTGGGCCCGCATGCAGCATTCATTTGGGCATCGTACGCGATCTATGCGGTGGTGCTGGCGGGTGTGATTGGTTGGCTGGTATGGGACGGCGCGCGTTTGAAGGCTCGGCTCTCCGATCTGGAGGCGCGCGGCGTTTCGCGCCGGTCGCGGGCGGCCAAGGAGAACTGAGATTATGACGGAGCAGATCGACGGCGTTGCCGAGGGGCGCAGTGGACGGGCTTGGGTGTTCGTGCCATTGGCGATTTTTTTGGCGGTGGCGATCATGTTCCAGTTCGCGCTGAAGTCGGGCGATCCGTCGAAGCTGCCGTCGGCACTCATTGGTAAACCCGTGCCAGTTGTTGATTTCGGCCCGCTTGAGGGTTTGACCACGGCACAGGGTGCGCTCCCGGGATTTACGGCGGCCGACTTGGCAAAGGGGCAGGTGACGGTCGTCAATTTCTGGGCGTCGTGGTGCGGGCCGTGCGTTGAGGAGCATCCGCTGCTCGTGGACCTGGCGAAGGAGCCGGGGCTCAAGCTAGTTGGTGTCAACTACAAGGATGAGCCGGAAAACGGGCGGCGTTTTCTAGGACGTTATGGCAATCCATTTGCGGCGCTGGGTGTCGATCCGAAGGGCCGGGGTGCGATTGAATGGGGCGTGTATGGGATGCCGGAGACGTTCGTGGTCGATGGCCAGGGGCGAATTGTCTACAAGCACGTCGGTCCGCTGACGCCGAAGAGCATTGTAGAAAAGGTTTTGCCGGCCGTGCGCTCGGCGCAGGGTGTCACGACGCCGGCCAGCTGATTTTTCAATCGCGACTTAGAGCGGGAAGAACTCGCCGCGGGAGTGGTTGAGGATCGAGAGCGTACCGGTCTTGATGTCAAAGTGACCGCCGTGCAGGTTGAGCTTCCCCTTTTCTTCGCGTTCGCTGACAAAGGGGAAGGAGCGCAAATTCTTGATCGACGTCTTGACACCTTCTCGTTCGAGAGCGGTGAGCTTCTCGTCGACGGACTTGGTCTGATGAGACGCGAGCACGGAGAGGCGGGCGTCATCGAGCATCGACATCCAGCGTGAGATGAACATCGATTCTGTCTGGATGGCCGCGGACTGGTCGAGTGCCGCTTTGACGCCGCCGCAGTTGGCATGACCGAGAATGACGATGTGTTT
This sequence comes from Hyphomicrobium sp., assembly GCA_022841965.1. GTDB lineage: Bacteria > Pseudomonadota > Alphaproteobacteria > Rhizobiales > Hyphomicrobiaceae > JAGVSR01. The sequence continues at coordinate 2,774 of JALHQM010000071.1, forward strand.
CACACGCAGGTTCAACACCGCAAATTCGATGGCCGCGCTGACGCCATGAAACTTGCCACCCAGTTCGAATGGCGGGATGAGGTTGGCGACGTTGCGGGCGACGAAGAGTTCGCCGGGCATGGCGTTGAAGATGGTTTCGGGATCGACGCGGCTATCGCAGCAAGAGACAATCATGATCTCCGGGTTTTGGCCGAATGTTGCCAACTCCTCATAGCTGTCGGCGTTGGGCACGTAGATGCGATGCTTGAAGCGGCGATAGCGGTCAGTCAGTGATTCAGGAAAAGAGGACATCGGTGGCTTTCTCAACAATGGACCGTGCGCGGGTTGCTCTGAGGCGTTGTCTATTGCTGTTCGCAAATGTCAAGCATTGGACTTTTGCATCGTGGGGCTATGCGGCGAACAGATCGAATGGCGCGGGTGCCGTGCCGTAGAGGGGCGACAGGCACAGGTCGCTGCCGGGGGCGCTGGCGGCCAGACACACATCGAGCCAAGCGCTCGCGCCGGCCAGGGCGCTGAAGCCATTGTCGCCACCGGCGCACGAGCCGGTGAAAAGGGCCGTCAGGAGGTCGCCGGTCCCGGACGGTGCTTTTGGCCGAAGAGGCGCTGAGGTGAATATTGCGCCCTGGCTGTTGACGAGCAGGGTGGCAAGGCGGTGGTCGGGAGCCGTGATCGATGTGGCGAGGACCGTGGCGGGCGCGAGCGACCGTGCGGCGGTGACGGCGGTTTCGATGGATATGATGGGCTGGTCTGACAACCATGCGAGTTCGAAGGCGTTGGGTGTTGTGATATCGGCGTGCGGGAGCAGGTCGTGGCGGATGGCGCTGGCCGTTTCGAGGGGCACATATAGTCCTCTTGGGTCATCGCCGAGGACGGGATCGCATACATAAATCACCGGCGGTGATTGGCGGCGGATGCGTTGGACGAGGCCCGATGCCCAAGCGACGTGGGACGGCGTTGGCAGATAGCCAGAAACGATCATATCGACCGAAGACAGCCAGCCATTGGCGTCGAGGGCAGTGGCCATCGTTTCGAGGGTGGCCGGGTCGACGGTTGTTCCAGCAACGTGCGAATAGCCCGCGTGGCTGGATAGGACGACGGTGGGAAGGGCGAACACGTCGTGGCCCTGTCGTTCGAAGGCGGGGATCATGGCCCGCAGGCCAACATGTCCGTGGGCCACCAGTGATGAAAGTGCGACGATTCGTGCCACGTGCTGGGTCCTCCGCCGGAGCGCACGGTATTCGTCCAATAGCTGTTTGTGAACAGACGGGCGTTGGCGTATTGTTGCAGTGCACAATCAACGTTCGGACCGCACTTTGATGAAAACCAACATCCGACCTCGCCGTAGCGTGCTCTACATGCCCGGCGCCAACATCCGCGCGTTGGAAAAGGCCAAGGTCTTGCCGGCCGACGCGGTCATCCTCGATTTGGAAGATTCGGTGGCGCCGGAGGCCAAGATTGAGGCGCGGGAGCGGGTCTGCGCGGCGGTTCGTGAGGGCGGGTATGGGCGGCGCGAACTGGTTATCCGCACCAATGCGCTGGAGACGATTTGGGGAACGACGGATCTGCTCGCTGCCGCAGAGGCGGCGCCCGATGCGATTCTCATCCCGAAGGTGGCGCACCCCGGCGACATCATCAGTGCGGCGAAGATCCTGAAATCGGTCAATGCGCCGGAGCGGACGCGCATCTGGGCGATGATGGAGACGCCGCAGGCGATCCTGTATGCGCGTGAGATCGCGGCGGTCGCCATGGACCCCGAAAACCGGCTGGAATGTTTTGTGCTGGGGACCAACGATCTCCTGAAGGAATCGCGGGCGCGGGCGCTCGATAACCGGTTTGCCATCGTGCCGTGGCTGGCGCTGACCGTTGTGGCGGCGCGGGCGTTCGGGCTCGATATCATCGATGGCGTTTACAACGACTTCAAAGATGAAGAGGGATTCCGCAAAGAATGCGAGCATGGGCGGACGCTCGGCATGGATGGCAAGACGCTGATCCATCCTTCGCAGGTTGGGCCGTGCAACGACGTCTTTTCGCCAACGGATGATGAGGTCGAGTGGTCGCGCAAGATCATCGATGCCTTCTCGCAGCCGGCCAATTCGCAGAAGGGCGTCATCACGGTCGAGGGTAAGATGGTGGAACGGTTGCATCTTGTGATGGCGCGGCGGACGGCGGCCATTGCGCATGCCGTGCGCGAGATCGACGACTGGTTCTGAGAGGTTTTGCGATGCTGCGACGCTTGCGCGCGGCGGGCAGGGGCTTTCCAGACGGGATTGGTGATAGACAGCCCGCTCGGGAGGCTCTAATCGCGTCGATAAACCCTGATTTTCCGATCACTTTCTGACGTTCCGACTTGAGGGCGCGCGCCATGACGACGACGAAAACCAATGCCGGCAACTTTTTCGAAGACTATAAATTCGGGCAGATCCTGACCCATTCGACGCCGCGCACTGTCACGGACGGCGATGCGGCGGTTTACATGAGCCTCTTCGGGCCGCGTTTCGCCGTGACCTCCTCGGATCAGTTCGCCAAGGCGATCGGCTATTCGCGCGCCCCGCTCGATGACTTGCTGACGTTCCACATCGTTTTCGGCAAGACGGTGCCGGACATTTCTCTGAACGCGATTGCGAACCTCGGCTATGCGGGTGGGCGGTTTCTGAAGCCGGCCTATCCCGGCGACACGCTGTCGACGGTTTCGGAAGTGATCGGGCTGAAGGAGAACTCCAACAAAGAGACCGGTACGGTCTATGTGCGCTCGACGGGGCGTAACCAAAACGGCGAGGTCGTGCTGGAGTATGTGCGCTGGGTGATGGTGCGCAAGCGGGACCGGAACGCGCCCGTTGGCGAGGCGGTTGTGCCGAAGCTGCCGGACCGTATCGATCCCTCCGAATTGGGCTCGGCTGTGCCGGCGATCAATAGTGCTGCCTACGACTTGGCGTTGGCCGGCAGCCCTTACCGCTGGGGTGACTATGAGGTGGGCGAGAAGATCGATCATGTGGACGGCATGACGATTGAAGAAGCCGAGCACCAAATGGCGACGCGCCTCTATCAAAACACGGCGAAGGTGCATTTCAACCAACACACCGAGAGCAAAGGCCGGTTCGGTAAGCGGATCATCTATGGAGGCGTGGTGATATCGCTCGCCCGCGCGCTGTCGTTCAATGGCTTAAACAATGCCTTTCATTTGGCCGCGATTAACGGCGGGCGGCATGTGGCGCCGCTGTTTGCGGGTGACACCGTTTATGCCTGGTCTGAGATCCTGGAAAAGGCTGAAATTCCGGGGCGCACCGATGTTGGTGCGCTGCGGATCCGGTTGGTGGCGGTGAAAAATCAGGACTGCGCGGCTTTCCCGCTGAAGACGGAGAGCGGTGGCTATGCGGACGGTGTGATCCTTGATTTTGATGCCTGGGTCGTGCTGCCCCGGTAAAACAGCTTCAGTTTAAGCACCCGCTTAAGTTGAGCCGGAGGTCGTCTTACCTTTGGTTAGCTGATTGTTGTCCTTTTATTGCTAAACAAATCCTCTGGAATCGTACGGTGCACTCCGTGGCCTGTTTTAGGGCGGCACGGCTGGTCCGAGACTCGCTTATCACTATACTGTCAGACTACGTCTCATTAGGAGGCGGCGGTCGCTGGGGAATCCAGACGTGACTTTGAAGGTCGCCGTTATTGGAGCTGGACTCGCGGGATTGTCTTGCGCGCGCGATTTGCGGCGGGCTGGCTTTTTCGTCGAGGTTTTCGAGCAAGAGCGGGTGATCGGCGGGCGGCTGTCCACCGCGCGGCTGGGCACGGACAGTTTCGACCACGGTGCGCAATATCTGACAGGGCGCTCTGCGAAGTTCCGCAATTTTCTCGATGAAGTGACGGCGCTTGGATATGCCGCCCGCTGGTATCCGCGGAGCCAGGTCAGTGGACCTGAAGGTGGCGGGCTGATGAACGCCTGGGTCGTTGGTACACCGGGCATGGCGTCGATCGTGCGGCCTTTGACGGAGAGTTTGCGCATCCAGACGTCGCGCCGGGTTCATACGTTGGAGCGTGTCGATAAGAGCTGGAAAATTTGGTTTGAAGACCAGACGTTCGTTGGTCCGTTTGCGGCTGTGGCGGTGTGTGTGCCGGCTCCCGAAGCGCGGCTACTGCTTGGCAGGGTCGGCGATATGACGCAGATCATGGAGCGTGTGCGCATGGTGCCGTGTTGGGCGCTGATGATCCAGTTCGACGAGCGCGTGCTGCCGGAGCAGGACGTTTTCTCGGATATGAGTGAGACGATCCGTTGGATTTCGCGCAACAACACGAAGCCAGGCCGAGGTGGCCGCGGAGAGACGATTGTGATCCATGCCTCGCCGGAGTGGAGCCGGCAGACCGAAGACGTCGATCCGGACGCGGTGGCGGATGAGCTGTGGAGCGAGGCGTCGCACGCCTTGGGTTTACCTCCGGTGCGGCCAAACCGGAAGTCGGCGTATCTTTGGCGGCATGGTCTCGTGGAGCAGTCGCTCGGGGAGACGTTTATTTACTCGCACGAGTATCACGTCGGGGCGGCTGGAGACTGGTGCCTGGGGCGGTTGGCCGAGCATGCGTTCGAGAGCGGGACCGGCCTCGCAAAGTCAATTATTAGTTCTCTTGAGTGACAGGGTTGAGTGCCGAGTTGCCTGAATATTCGATCCTTGCCGTTTTGCCGGGTCTTTAGACCTTAGGTGTGCGCCTCTCTGGCAAATTGCGGCGGCGGGCTGGGCGGGCTAGAAGGCGGGATATCCAAGGACCCGGGAGCCTTCATGTCCGAAGCACCGACGGGGCGCGCGGCTAAGATCGAACGCCCGCTGTCTCCGCATCTGCAGATCTACCGTCCGCTCATCAACATGGTGATGTCGATCTTGCATCGACTGACCGGCGTGGCGCTGTATTTCGGAACACTCGTTCTCGCTGTCTGGCTGATCGCCGCTGCATCGGGCCCCCAAGCGTTTCAAACCGTCAGTGGGTATCTGAACACATGGCCGGGTTGGATCGTGCTGGCCGGCTATACGTGGGCGTTGATCCATCATGCGCTGGGCGGCATCCGGCATTTCATTTGGGATTTCGGCGTCGGGTACGACCACGCCACCATTGATTTGCTGTCCTGGGGAACGGCGATCGCGTCCGTTCTGTTGACCGCGCTGGTGTGGTACTTCGCACTTGGCGCGATGGGGGGGTAGGGCCGATGTCACTGAGAACCCCTCTTAAGACTGTGCGCTATCTTGGTTCTGCCAAGGAGGGCGCTGACCACTTCTGGAAGCAACGCGTCACGGCGGTGTCTAACCTCGTCCTGTCGGTGATCGTGGTTGCGATCCTCGTCTCCTTGGCTGGCGCTGATCACGCCACGGTCGTTGCCGCGCTGAAGCGTCCTGAATTTGCGCTGCCACTGATCCTCTTGGTGCTTTCGGCGGTAATCCATATGCGGCTTGGGATGCAGGTCGTTATCGAGGACTATGTGCATGGGGAGGGGGCGAAGATCGCTCTTTTGATGCTCAACACATTTTTCGCCATCACCGTCGGCGCGGCCAGCATTCTGGCCGTCCTGAAACTTTATTTCGGAGCTTGAAAGCAGCATGGCTGGCAAGGCGAACGGGGCAGCGGGTCAGGCGTCTGTGAAGGGGCGTGCCTATCCGATCGTCGATCATACGTATGACGTGGTCGTTGTGGGCGCGGGCGGCGCGGGGTTGCGCGCGACGTTGGGATGCGCGGAAGCTGGCCTGAAGACGGCCTGCGTGACGAAGGTTTTTCCGACGCGCTCGCACACGGTCGCGGCGCAGGGCGGCATTGCTGCATCGCTGGCGAATATGGGGCCGGATAATTGGCGCTGGCACATGTACGACACCGTGAAGGGGTCTGATTGGCTCGGCGACCAGGACGCCATTGAGTATCTTTGCCGGAATGCGCCCGAGGCCGTTTACGAACTCGATCATTACGGTGTTCCGTTCAGCCGGACGGAAGAGGGCAAGATCTATCAGCGACCGTTCGGCGGGCATTACACGGAGTACGGTGACGGTCCGCCGGTGCAGCGCACGTGCGCGGCGGCCGACCGCACGGGTCATGCGATGCTGCACACGCTTTATGGGCAGTCGCTGCGCCACTCAGCTGAGTTCTTTATCGAGTATTTTGCGCTCGATCTGATCATGGACGACGAAGGCGCCTGCCGCGGCGTCATTGCCATGAATATGGAAGACGGCAGCATTCACCGCTTCCGGTCCAAGCGCACGATACTGGCGACGGGTGGTTATGGCCGCGCGTACTTCTCCGCGACGTCGGCGCATACGTGTACGGGCGACGGCAACGCGATGGTGTTGCGCGCCGGGCTGCCGCTGCAGGATATGGAGTTTGTGCAGTTTCACCCGACGGGTATTTACGGTGCGGGCGTGCTCATCACGGAAGGTGCGCGGGGCGAAGGCGGGTATCTGACCAATTCCAAGGGCGAGCGCTTCATGGAGCGCTATGCGCCGCACGCCAAGGATCTGGCGTCGCGTGACGTGGTCTCGCGCTCGATGACAATTGAAATCCTTGAGGGGCGTGGTGTTGGTCCGGACGGCGACCACATCTATTTGCATCTCGACCATCTCGATCCGAAGATCCTGGCCGAACGGCTGCCGGGCATCACGGAGAGTGCAAAGATTTTTGCCGGTGTCGATCTGCGCCGGCAACCCATCCCGGTCATTCCGACTGTCCATTATAATATGGGCGGTATCCCGACGAACTATCACGGTGAAGTGCTGACCTTGAAGGGCGGCAATCCCGATACCGTCGTGCCTGGACTGATGGCGATCGGCGAGGCGGCGTGCGTGTCGGTGCATGGGGCGAACCGGTTAGGATCGAATTCTCTCATCGATCTGGTGGTCTTCGGCCGGGCTGCGGCATTGAAGTGTGCTGACACGGTGGAGCGCCGAGCGGCGCAGCCGGAATTGCCGCGCGAGGCGACGGACAAGGCACTCGACCGCCTCGATCGCTACCGGAATGCCAACGGCAGCACGCCGACGGCGGCGCTGCGGCTCAAAATGCAGAAGACCATGCAGATCAATTGCGCTGTGTTCCGCGACGGGCCGGTGCTGGATGAGGGCGTGGCCAAAATCGCCGAGGTCTGGAAAGGCGTGGACGATATCCGCGTCACGGACCGCTCGCTGGTGTGGAATTCCGATCTGATCGAGACCCTCGAGTTCGACAACTTGATCTCGCAAGCGGCCGTGACGGTCGGGGGAGCGGCAAACCGAAAGGAAAGCCGCGGGGCGCATGCGCGCGAGGATTATCCCAAGCGCGATGACGTGCAGTGGATGAAGCACACGCTGGCCTTCGCGGATACTGCGACGCGGCAGGTGCGGCTCGACAGCCGGCCGGTGCATACGCGCACGCTCACGAACGAAATCAAGTACATCGAGCCCAAGGCTCGCGTGTATTGAGGCTGCCCTTTGGGGTCCTGGCGGTGCGTCGGGCATCAGCGTGGCGCTGGATAAAGCCGGATATGCTCCGGCCGTCCCGGGTGGCGGTGGCGCTCAGGCTGCGCTAAGGGATGGGTTGCGACCTGATACGCACCCTGGAGCGCGAGTGGCACTTCCGACCCGCAAAGGCAGCGAAAAGAGAAAAGAGCCCCCGACGGGTGATCAACCGCGCGAAACGGACAGCCGGATCGCACCCGATCCTTTCACCGCGGTTCTGCCCGCGCTGGCGGCGTTGGGTGCCATTGCGTCGATTGCCGCGATCAATTGGACGGCGGAAGAGCGGACACCGGAGCGCTCGAAGGCGAGGCGAAAAGCGGCAACAGCAATCCGGGAGCTTGAGACGTGTTGTCTTGGGCTGACGGAGATCTTCCGGCGGTTTCAGCGCAATCCGAAGCTCTTTGCGGGAGAAGGCGCGCAAGGGTCATCGCCGTTGAAATTCGGTGTGCATGGCGCGCGCGTGGGTCCGGATGGGAGCCGGTTGTTCCATCAGTTGATGAACGATGTGGCCTCGATGCTCGTGCTGGCATCGCAGAATGCGTTCGACGTGATGTGTGCTGTCGAAGATGGCGAAGTGGATGCGCCGGAAACGCTGTATTTCGCTTTTGGTGAATGCCAGGAGCGGCTGAACAAGCTGATCCAGAACCGGGCGACGTTAAAGGTTGCAGTGGACGGGGGCGCGGAGATCGCCGAGCGCCTCACGCAGCTGGTGCGTGAGTTGAGAAAGTACCGGCCCGATTGAGGGTTTCGACCAAAGTTTCGAACTTTTGACGTCGCGCCCGAATATGAGGGCAAAGAACCGCATCCAGCGACCGTTCGGCTGCGTTGACAGTGGGTACTTAGGTCTCCAATCCTTGGGGCTTATTAGGCTTTTATTGCTCATCGCGAGGATCGACACTGGCCCATGGTGCAGCTGACGTTACCCAAGAACTCGAAGTTGACGACGGGCAAGACCTGGAATGCGCCGGAGGGCGACGGGACTTGGCGCGAGTTTCGCGTATATCGATGGACACCCGACGATGGGCAAAATCCGCACGTTGATACGTATTGGGTCAATCAGGACCAGTGCGGTCCGATGGTTCTGGATGCGCTGATCAAAATCAAGAACGAGATCGATCCGACGTTGACGTTCCGGCGCTCGTGCCGTGAAGGGATCTGTGGCTCGTGCTCGATGAACATCGATGGGACCAATTATCTCGCGTGCCTGAAAGGTATCGACGAGGTGAAGGGGCCGGTTGCGATCTATCCGCTGCCGCACATGAAGGTCGTGAAGGACCTTGTGCCGGATATGACCAATTTCTATGCGCAACTGCGCTCAATTGAGCCGTGGCTGAAAACCGATACGCCGACGCCGCCGAAGGAATGGAAGCAGTCGCGCGAAGACCGCGAGAAACTCGACGGTCTTTATGAGTGCATTCTGTGTGCGTGCTGCTCGACGTCGTGCCCAAGCTACTGGTGGAATTCGGACCGTTATTTGGGTCCGGCCGTTCTGTTGCAAGCCTATCGCTGGGTGATCGAGAGCCGGGACGAGGCAACGGGCGACCGGCTGGACAACCTGGAAGATCCGTTTCGCCTTTACCGCTGCCATACGATCATGAATTGCACCAAGGCGTGCCCGAAGGGCCTGTCGCCGGCCAAAGCGATCGCTGAGCTTAAGAAGCTGATGGTGCAGCGGCGGGTTTGAATTCAGCTGGACGGCCATATCTTGTCGGCGATGGCGGCGTTGAATTGCTGAATCAACTTAAATGAGTTGCGCATGCAGGCATGAAGAAGGCCGGTGGCGCATATCGCAGCCACCGGCCTTAAAGATTTCGGTCTGTTGGACCGGCCCTGCTCCCGATGCCCAATCGGGTTCAGAGCAAAGAAACGTCGGCTTTAGGCCGCGCGCTTCTTCTTTGCAGCCTTCTTGGCCGGCTTCTTCGCTGCCTTGGTGGCCTTCTTGGCCGGAGCGCGCTTCGCCGTTGCCTTCTTCACTGCCTTCTTTGCTGCCTTAGCCATAGTTCTCTCTCCCTCTGAATTAGACCGAATCATTTCGATCACGAAAAAAATATGCGCAAGTTCGATAGTTTTGTTGACATCGAATTTCGATTTCGCGTCGATATTTTTGTCCAATTGCAAAAAGTGTGGCGCAAACGCCGCAATTTTTGAGCGATTCCGGGGATGTAGATTGCGAATTCGCGATCTCGCGTGAAGTGAAGCGTCTCAGACGACTTTCCGCACGTAAGAAAATTCGAATGCCGCACTCCCCTCACTCAAACTTTTCCACTGGTCAAATTCGCCGCTCGAAGTCCGCGTCGCACACTCGCATGTACCTGGCTCCCGAACCTTACACATCGACATCGCCCGCACAGGGTTGTGTTGGATGATGCCTGGCTCAATCGTCCAACCGAGAAACCGAGGATCGGTTCCGTAGCCGGACTTGGTCTGCTGCTGCACGTGTCCCACAACGGCACACCGTAGTGGGGGGCTCTTGTGCCCACACTGGGCAAGCCGGTGTGGGTCTCTCTTGTCTCGCCCACACTCAGCAAGCTGGTGGGGGCGGGCTTCTCACCTGCATCCGGTGGACCGGGCGCTGGTTCGAACACTTTCCACACTCAGCAAGCTGGTGTGGGGGGCTCTTGTTTCCCACACTCAGCAGGCTGGTGTGGGCTCTCTTGATTCCCCACACTCAGCAGGCTGGTGTGGGCTCTCTTG
>JALHQM010000072.1:0-5163 GCA_022841965.1 Hyphomicrobium sp.
ACGCAGCAGCCACTCCAAGGCAGACGGGAGATGAGCCGGGACGCCAGAATCGACGGATCGCACGGCGCACGCAACGCCCGCGCGGCTCAACGCCAGCGCCAGCTGGGCGTGCCACCGTCTCGGGCGGTCCCTGGGGATCAGCAAGTCAGCCGTCATGATCTGCGCGTTACCGTGGTTCGGAGAACCGGTATAGCCGCAAATTCCAGGCCGCCGCCGCGCCAATCGGGATGGCGCCCTGCAACTTTCCCGCAAACGCCGCAGCGCATCCGGCACGGTTCTGGCGTAAATCCCTGACACGTTAACGCTATGCATACCGGGTGCCCTGTGTCCGGTCAGCCAGTTCGCGCGGTTTTATGCTCGTTCGCCAGACCTTGCTCTATCTGCCGGCTCAGGTGCTGGGACCCTTGTTCCAGTTCATCTCGATCCTAGCGTGGACGCATTTTCTCTCCCCCGTCGAGATGGGCGTCTTCGCGCTCGTCGTCGCCGTGCAGGAACTGGCCTACGTGGCGACCACGTTCTGGTTCACGCTGTACACAATGCGCTACCATGACCCAGCAGCCTCCCCAGATGCTAAGCGCACCTTCCTCGATACGGAATTGATGGTGCTTGCTGCGGCCTCGCTGGCCACCGTTGGGATCATGATGCTGTTGCCGCTCACCACCGGCGTCCCCTGGTCCCTCGATCTCTCTCTTGCCGCCATCGCCTACGCGATCACGCGCGGTCTCGTCACACATTTGGCTGACCGCGCCCGCACCGAGCACGACACGATGACGTATTCGGTTCTCCAGATTTCCTGGCCCGTTCTCGGGCTCGCCTTTGGCATGGCGTTGGTTGTTTGGGGCCGGGCGGACGCAGTTCATGTGCTTTGGGGCTACACGCTGGCACAGGCGTTCTCCCTTATCATCGCCTTTGCCCGCCTCGAGTTTGGCCGCAATCCTCAGCACTTTGCCCGCGCGGCGATCGCCAAAGGCTTCGACTACGGCTTACCTCTGCTCATCGGCGGCATCTTCATCTGGATGGCCAACAACGGCCTTCGCTTCGTTGTCGAAATGCGCGAAAGCGCCGCTGCGGTCGGTCTCATCACTGTCGGTTGGGGCCTCGGTCTGCGTGTCGCCGCCTTCGCCGCCATGTTGGTCACGGCAGCGGCCTTCCCCGTCGCCATGAAGCGTGCGCGAGAAGAAGGTATGGCGGCCGGACAAGCCCAATTGGAGCGCAGTGGCATTTTGCTGCTCGCCGTCCTAGCCCCCGCGGCTGCCGGACTTGCAGCCATCGGCGAACCCTTCATCACGCTCGTTGTGGCCGAGGAATTTCGCGCGACCACGATTGCTGTGCTGCCGTGGGCTATTCTGGCTGGCGCCATTCGCAACATTCGCATTCACTTTGCCGAGCAGGTCTTTTTGCTCCATGAGCGGACACGTGTGCCATTGTGGAACGACGCCATCGATGCCGTCTTGAGCCTCGCGGGTGTGGCGGTTGGTCTATGGCTCGGCGGGCTTCCCGGCGCCGTCGCCGGTGCTGCGGCCGGGGCAGCCGTCAGCCTCATCGTCACGCTGCTCGCCGGCTGGAGCGCTTACCGGTTTACCTTGTCGTTCGATGCCGTCTGGCGGATAGCCCTCGCGACCCTGGCGATGGTTGGGGCCGTGGCGCTAATGCCCGTCGAAGCCGCACCCCTCTCGATTGCCGCAGCGATCGCCGTGGGGGGTGCCGCCTATACCGCAACACTCGCCGCCGTTTACCCCGATCTCGTTCGCAAACTCGCCGGCCTCATCCGCTCCAGACGCGCGGGAACCGAGGTCTGAACAGGGTATCCACAACCCCATTGCGCGCGACGGCTATGGCATAATCCTTGGGTACGAAAAACGGACCACGAACGAAGAAAGCTAAAGCGATCCAATGCAGCACCGGTTGAGCGTCATCCACTCCTTTGATCCGCGCGGCGCCAAAGTCGGCGGGCTGGAAACGTTCATTCGTGACATGATCGCATTTCTGCCCGAGGACTTTACGTTCCTCATGATCGGGGTCGATGCGCTGGGCGACCTCGAGATCGGCAAGGTCACGACGGTCGAATTCCGTGGCCGCCCCTTCGAATTCCTGCCCGTTTTGAGCTATCCCGATGCCCAAGCGCGTGAAGCCGCCACCAGTGTGCGCCAGTCCCTCACATTCCAGTTCATGCAAGGTCTGCTGAAGCACCTCCCCACCGTGCGCCGCCAGCTCAAGGAAAAGCCGACCAGCGTTGATCTCCAGCGCGTCGAATTCGCACCCGTCGTCAAAGCAATCGGCGTTCCCTTCGTGCAGATGCTGCACGGCGAAGGCGCGCCACCTCTAAAAATGGATAGCCTTCTAAAAAACTATCGCTTCGTCCACAACGTCAACGAACGGCTCGCGGTCATGGCCGCCGACAAGTTTCTCTGCGTCAATCCATTCATCACCGAGCGCCTTCGCCAAACCTATCCGCGCCAGGCACACAAGATCGACACCCTCTCCACCTGGGTCGACACCAAGACGTTCTATCCGCGGCCGTTCCCCGATGACGGGACCTTCCGCGTCGCCTACGCTGGCCGCCTCGATCTCTTCAAATCACCGCCTCTGATGTTCAAAACAATGGCGCGGCTGCGCGAAAAGGCCGGACCCGGCGTCGAATTCCACTATATGGGCACGAGCGATCCGCACCGCTTCCCCGAGTTCGCGCTGATCGAAAATATCGCGACGTTGCATGGCTTCAAGAGTGCTGCTGGCGTGTCGGAGGTGCTGGGTAATGCCCACGCGGGCATCCTCACCTCGGAATTCGAAGGCATGCCCTTCGCCGTCCTCGAAGCGCTCGGCTGCGGCCGTCCGATGGGGGCCATTCACCTGCCGCAACTCGAAAGCGTCATCCAGCCGGGCCTCAGCGGAACCCTCGTTGCCCGCTCAGATAACGAAGATGACATGGCTGATCGCTTGTCGGACGCCTTTATCGCAATCCGCGACGACAGTCGTGCCGGCCGGTTGACGCCTGATGGCGTCGCTTCCTCAATCAGAGACTTCACGCCCGAGCGCCAGCTTGCCAAGTGCTACGAAAACCACCGCCACATCCAACGCCGCAAGTATGGCCCCGGCTCAAACACTGCCCCGGTCTCCACCGCCGCACTCTGACTGTCTAACGGATCTTGGCGCCATCCCGCGCCGGCATCGCGTCAAGCGCCTCTGCTACAGCATCCCACGCTCGCTTGCGCCGGAACCCGCTATCGTAAATCAGCGGCCGCGGACGCCGCAGTGCGCGCGGTGTCTTCTGAACCGCGTCGTAATAGAGCCAGCTCGTGTGGTCCGCCATCTGCCACAGCGTCAGCGTCGAGACCGCTTTCACCTGCAAGACCTCTGACAAAAACCCGCGGTAGATTTTCGCCACCGCCGCATCGCGTTCGGCTGCATCGCCCGGCAACGCCCGATCATTGACATCGAGTTCCGTCAGAAGAATCCGGAAGCCTAAATCCGCCAGACTCTGGACCCATGCCGCGAACTTGGCGAAGTCGTACGGCCGCGCACTGTCGATATGGCACTGCAAACCGATGGCATCGATCGGTGCGCCCTTGTCCTGCAACCGCTGCACCAGCCCGAACAGGCTCGAGCGAAACGTCGCCCCATTTTCGTCATCGCTCTCCGTTTGCGCCTCGTTCAAGACGAGTTCGAGGCCGGGCGCCGTCCGCCGCGCAATCTCAAAACTGCGCGCGATGTAATCTTCGCCTAGCGCCGTCAGAAACGGCCCCTTGCGCAAATTCCCCGGCAGCCTATCCCACGGTCCAATCGGCTCGTTCACGACATCCCACGACCCGACGCGATCCTTATATCGCTCCAGCACCGTCACGATATGCGCTTCGAGCAGGTCCTCGGCCTCTCGCGGCCCGAGCGCATGGATCCAGTCGGGCAGATAGTCGTTCCAGATCAGCGTATGCCCGCGCAAACCGAGCCGATGCGTATCCGCAAACGCCATCAGCCGGTCCGCCGGCGCAAAATCGATCGCATCCGCAGTCGGTCTGAGAACCCCCATCTTGAATTCGAGTTCCGAGGTCAGAACGCGCGCCTCACGCGCATACATCGCCCCATACGCAGGACCGTAGGATTGATCGAGTTCCGCCACCGAAAACGACGCCCCAAAGGTGAGCCCCTTCGCGGCGGCCTTCGCGCCAAGCGATGTGATACTCTGTGCCCGCGCCGGTAAAGCTGCTGCCGCAATCGCCGCCGCGCCACCCACGAGAACCGCGCGCCGCGTCGCTTCCATCACACGCCCTCGCGCGCCGCCGCAATGAGCGGCACATCCATCGGCGAGGCTAACAGCGCGCGCACCCGCGCCAGATCCTCATCCGCCGCCGCATTCCACCGCGCTAGATTGAGCGCTGCCGCGCGCGATGCCTCAACCCGGGCAGCCGGTTCAGCCACGAGGTTGAGAAGAGTTCGCGCCGCCGCGTCTGGATGGGCTGGATCAATGTACACACCCGAGACCCCGAGCGCTTCCCGGAACACCCGTGCATCGGGTGCCACCACCGGCAGCCCAGCAAATTGCACCTCAAGCAGCGGCAATCCAAGTCCCTCATCGTGCGAGGTGCACAGGTAGAGATCGGCCGTCTCAATCAGCGCCTTCACATCCGCCCTGTCGAGATACCCATGCAGCGTCACGCCCGGCGTAGACCGCAAGAGCGCCGCATCCTCACCCCAGCCCGCACGTCCCACCACATGCAATTCCGCATCCCGCGCGCCACCGGCACGCAGCGCGGTCAATATGGCCACCGCAGCCGAGTAATTCTTGCGCGGCTCCACCGTCCCCATCGACACGATCTTGATCGGCGCGGCTGCCAGCCGTGGGTGGCTCCGCCCTGTTGCATCGAGCCCAAACACGTTCTGCACCATCGGCCGGTAGAGCGTGATGGCCGCGTCGCCCGGCACATAGGCTCGGATTTCGGCGCGCGTCTTCTCCGAGTTGGTCAGAAAATACCGCAGACCCGTCACCGCCCGATTGAAAGGCCATGCCATATAGAGCCGTGCATTCCAGTTCAAATCCTGCGGCCGCGTGATCAGAAACGCATCGTGCACATAGTGGATCACCCGTTCCCGCGCGAAGACGAACAGCGGTGAAGGCGGAAATCCTGGAAACACGAACCGCGCGCGCGGATAGATCAGCGCCATGAGCGG
>JALHQM010000072.1:5263-12684 GCA_022841965.1 Hyphomicrobium sp.
CCCTCCAGCCCCAGTTTCCGGATCTCTGCCTCGATCCGCCGTTGGTCCGGCCCTTTCCCCAGAATGACCAGCCGCGCGTCGGGTGTCTTCAGCCGCGCAAAGGCACGAACGAGCGTCAGATAGTCCTTTTCAGCCACCAACCGCCCCACGGAGAGGACAAGATTTTTACGCTCCGCGAGTTCGTCCGCCGTCGGGATATCGATGTCACGAGGAAAAAAGACGGGGTTGAAAATCGTCACCAGTCGCCGCTGATGCGCCCGCCACTTCGTCTTCAAGACATAATGAAGACCTTCCGAAACCGCGACCGTTCGTGTTGCCCAACGGCTGAGAAGCGGCAGACCCACATAGCTGAAAGAGCTCAGCCAGCCTGTCTTCCACTCCATTTCGCCGTGATAGGTGATCACCGGCAACGTCGAAGCACGCGACAGCATCGACGCCAGCAGAACCTTTAGATTTGATCCGCCGATGGCCGCTAAAGCGACGTCCGGCTTTTCATCTCTTAGCAATTGCGCAAGCCTGCGCGTTGCTTGGATATGATTGCGCCCCAATGTGTGGACCGGGATCGACGGATCGAGATTGTGCTTGTTTTCGTCCGCCTCGAAATCCTGGGCAAACATCACGTCATAGCCGCGCCGCTTGAGAGCGGTGGCGAGGCACGCCCAAAGGCGTTCGCCGCCGCCATCGACGAGACCGTGCGTGTATAAGAGAATGCGCGGCGGGGTCATCAGGTGTGGGGTCCAGATTTCGTGGGACCCTCTAGCGCTATGCGGGGCTCGCGGGCGGTTGCGTTGACCAAAGTCATGTGGATCACGGACGTCGCCGTCCCGTCGATCCGTCGCCATGCGGCGTAAGCAGCGTCAGCTCAGCGAGAAGCAGGGCGCACTGCGCGTAGCGCGCCGCCAGACGCCGCGGATTGGAACTGAGCCGCCAGAGCCATTCCAAGCCGGCGCGCTGGAAAGCACGCGGCGCTCGGATCTGTTCGCCGGCGAGAAAATCGAGACTGGCGCCAATGCACACGAACCCGGCCTTGACACCTCGGGCTTGCGCGCGCGCCGCAAAAATTTCCTGCTTTGGTGCCCCGAGCGCGACAAAGCAGATCCGCGCCCCCGATTGAGCGATCCGTTCGATGGCGGCATCGGCCTCCGGTCCCTCAGGATCGAAACCGGCCGGTGGCGACAACGTGCCGGTGATCTCCAGCCGTCCATTGGTATTCTGCACAAGGCGTTCGCCGGCCTTAGCGAGAACGCCGGGCGACGTGCCAAAAAGGAAAACAGGCAGACCCGCATCCGCACACGCGTCAGCCAACGGCAGCATGAGGTCGGCACCGGTCGTGCGAATGATGTTCGGGTCATCGCGCCGGGCCAGTCGCGCCACAGGTTCTCCGTCCGCCGTGACGAAAGTCGCATCGCGGTAAGCACGCTTGAAGGCTTCGCTACTGCGCAACTTCACAAGATGGTCCAGATTGAGCGTGAAGACCGTGAAGCTACCGCCAGCCTGGGCTGCCGGGACAATGGCGTCAATGGCCGTGGCTTGGTTGGCAACATTGATTGCCCACCCATCGACGGTCGCAATTGGAGGCCGCGGCACAGAACGCATCACGCTAGAATCCGATAACGCCAATCCGCCAACAATGCGGATACTCTGGTTCATACGCGTCATATCAGAAATTCACCCGTTTCTCACTGTGCATTTCAGGTAATTGGCAAATGTAGGAAGGCGTCAGCCCGTCGCAGGTGTCTGCCAAGCATAAGTGTTTCGCCCTCGTCATCGAGCTGCCTCTAAGCATGTCCGTTCAGGATGAGGCCGCGTCGCGCCGTCCCGGCAGCTGCCGCTGTCGCATCCGCCGTCTCCTGCAGGTCGGCGTGTGGTGTGTCGCCGTCCCGCGCCACTACCAGCACGTCGCTGGCGATCGGCAACAGGGTCAGCACCGCATGGTCCTCCAGGATGGGCCCGGCATCGATGACGACGACATCATAGGAGCGCGCCAGCGCAGCCAATCCGTCCGCAAGCCGCTGCCGCTGCGTGCCCTTCAGACGTCGCAAATCTGCCAGTGCGATGGGCAGAACGGAGAGGCCCGAGCGGTCGTCGCGCGTGGTGATGCTGGCCAAGTCATCCTTACTGTCGAGAACGACAACGGTGCCGCTGTCGAGAGGGGGCGCAAAGACATTCGAGAGGTCCGCGTTGGCCGGCGAAGCATCCACGAGCAGCGTCCTGTCTCCAGCAAGCGCCGCAGCATAGGCGATGGCGAGCGCCGTCGAAGATGCGCCAGCCCCTGTCCGCGGCGAAACGATCGCGGCGATAGCAGGCCCACCGCCCTTGGCGGCCGCCCTGAGAATGCTCGTCAACCGCAGGATGGCTTGCCGGTATCGGGCAGCCGGCGGGTTTTGCGGGTCGGTGACCGCTTGGAGAATGTCGGCAAACTGCGCCACGCCGTCGCTGCCACCGAACCACGACTGGGTCCGCTCTACCAACGACTTTGCCGGCGCCAGCATGGGCAGCGTCGCCCTGAAAGGCAATGCGGCCAGCGTGGGCTGCCGCGTGTCGTCCGGCCTCACGCTCCCCTCGAGCGCATCGCCCAACAGAGCCCGCCCTATACCGACGCCAAGCCCGCCCAGTAAACCGAGCGTGAGGAACAGAAGCGGTGAGGGGAAGCTTTGCCGGGACGGCACCGCCGCCGGCGTGATGATGCGCGCCTCCGGAGTGGTCAGATTGGCCTGTTCTAGCGTCTCTTTCGCCCGCGCGATAAATGCGCCGAGAAGTTCGCGTGATGTGGCCAGATCTTGCTCCAACTCCCGCATCTTGATCTGAGCCGTGTTCGATGTGCCGACTTCTCGTTTGGCGCGCTCTGTGGCAGCGAGAATTTCCCGCTCCCGCGCTCTGGCAATGTCCGCCTCTCCCTTGGAACTGGCCGCAATGCGCCCCAACTCGTTGTTGATCTGGGCTTGCAGTTCTTTGAGCTGCGACCGCACGTCGATCAGAACCGGATGCCGGCCTTTCAACTGCTGCGAGAGGGCTGCCTCGCGCCGCGCAATCTGCGAATACTGCTCGCGCAGCTTCTGCACCAATCCAGACTTCACGGCTTCCGGCAGCAGTTCCGGCGTGCCCGAACGCGCCGCGGCGCGGGCTTGTTCCATGCGGGCCCCCGCCTCCGCGGCAACGGACCGCGCGGTGGCCAATTCGATATTGAGCTTGCCCAACTGCTGCTCGGAGACGATGCCGCCTTCCGAAACCACGATGCGGTTGGCCTTCCGAAACTCGTCCAGCCGCAGTTCTCCCAGGCGCACTTTTTCCCTGAGTTCCCCGATCCGGCCATCGATCAGGCTGGTTGCCCTCCGGGATTCCTCCGCCTTCGCGGCGGTTTGGTCCTCAAGGTAAGCGTCCATGACAGCGTTGGCGATCCGCGCGGCCTTGGCGGGCGTGGCGCTGGCAACCTCCACTTCGATGACATAGGATTTCGCCGCTCGCTTAACCCGGACATGCCGGGCCAGCATCTCGGTAGCCGTTGTTTCGGCGTCCACAATCGGACGCGGACCGCGAATAAGTGTTTTGAGATCGGCGACGAGACCCGTGGCCGGTTCGCTATAAAAATCTGGATCGTCCGCCAGTTTCTCACGCGCCACGACCCGCCGCAGCACGCTGTCGGAGACCAGGATCGACACCTGGCTTTCAACCAAGGATGCGTCATTGCCGTAGCCGGCGGGATTGTTTTCTTCCGTCACAATTCGGCGCGCGCGCGGATCGACAAACACAGCGCCGGTGGCCGTGTAGGTCGGCGGGGTGGCGGACACAAGTAGCAGAGCGGCCGTGAGCCCAATCAGCGGGCCGAGGATCAGCCACCATTTGTATCGCCGCAAAATGCCCATCAGCCCGCGCGCATCAAGCCGGGACTTGGAACGATCGTCGGTATATTTTGCGTTGTTATTCATAGCCTTATAGGTTCTTCCAATCGGTCGTGCATCGCCAGCTCTGGATCTGCTCCAGGTGTCCCATTTGAGTTCAAACGAACCCAGTGGGAGTGCCGTTTGTCCGGCATCGGAACATCCCAACCCAGAGTTGAGGCATGCCGATGACTTTGGGCTGACATACGCAAGCGGTGTGCCTTCGTCGCAAACCGGTGGCATAAAGGTTATTCCGTCGGCACCCGTTTCGGTTCACACTGTTGCAGTGCACAAGGAGGGGCGGTCGAAACCATGTCTCGTCACACAGCTTGCGTCCAGATCGGTGCGCTGATGTCTAATGCTCGGCGCGCGGTGAACTGAACGCAGGGAAGTTACGCGTGAGCGTCAAGTTCGACAGTTTTGCAAAAGCCGATGAAGCGCGCGCATCGCGTGCCAAGCTCGGCCGAATGAGCTTCGCCATCGCCGCCTTCGCGGTCGAGGTTGCCGTCATTCTGGCCGTGGCCATAACGGTCGGCGCCGCCTACCATCTGGCTGCTTACGGCGAAATAGGCCCCATTCACTCCTATTCCGCAGTCGGCGGCATCGCCGCTCTGGCCTACACGCTGCCCTTCGTGTTCCGCGAAGAGTATGGCGTGCAAGCCTATCTCGAAGGCCACCGCGAATTCGATCGCACCTTCCTCATCTGGAACACGGCCTTTCTCAGTCTCGCCGTCGTCGGCTTTCTCACCAAATCCACCGACCTCGTTTCTCGCGGCATGCTTGTGCTGTTTTACGCGGGCGGTCTGGCCGCATTAACGGCGACCGCAGCCCTAACCCGCTCCGCGCTGCGCTCCCTCATCGTCGCGCAGCGCCTGACCGCACGCCGGATCATGCTCGTCGGCCCGGAAGATGAGATCCGCAACGTTCAATCCGCATTTGCCGCCCGCCCCAGCGGCATCCGGATCGTCGCCACCCAGACGTTGCCCGCCCGCGTCTCCGGCGAGTCGTCCGATAGCGACGCAGGTCTCGACGGCACACTCAAAGACGCCGTCGAAAAAGCCCGCCTCATTGGTGTTGACGATGTCGTGCTCCTCGTCGAGTGGTCGCGCACCGCCCTCATCCAGAACATCATTGCCGCCTTCTCGCTGATGCCCGTCGCCATTCATCTCGGCGCCTCCAGCCTGCTCGGCCGCTTTTCGGAAGCCCGCGTCTCCCGCCTCGACGCCATCACGGCTCTATCGCTGACGGCGCCGCCGCTCGGACCATTGCAGGTGGCGACCAAACGAGCCTTCGATATCGTGATGGCCGCCCTTGCACTCGTCCTCCTCGCGCCGCTGCTCGCCGTCATTGCCGCCGCCGTCAAACTGACAAGCCCTGGCCCCGTCTTCTTCCGTCAGCGACGCCGCGGCTACAACAACCGCGAATTCCGCATCTGGAAGTTTCGCACCATGACCACCCTCGACGATGGTCCACACATCGAGCAGGCCCGCGTGAACGATGCCCGCGTCACCGCCATCGGCCGCTACCTGCGTCGCTTCAACCTCGACGAGCTCCCCCAGTTGCTCAATGTCTTGCGCGGAGAAATGTCGCTCGTCGGCCCCCGCCCCCACGCGGTTGCCCACGACCAGCTCTACGAGGAGCGCATCCTCTCCTATCCCCGCCGCCTCAATATGAAGCCCGGCATCACCGGCTGGGCGCAGGTGAACGGCTATCGCGGCCGCACCGAAAACGACGAGGCCATGGGCGCCCGCGTCGCGTACGATCTCTACTACATCGACAATTGGTCGATCCTTTTCGACCTCTACATCCTTGCCCTGACGGTGATTTCCCCCAAGGCCTTTCGCAACGCGCACTAACCACACCATCGCACCAGATTGGCGCCCAAAGCCGGCTCTTTCTGCTGCCTATTATATAACGTTTCATAACGTACCCCATGGGGGCGTTGGTCGTGCTCTCGCCCTACCCCACGCGCGCCTGAAGTCGGTGTGCAATTAGAGCAAGGCAAATTGGTTCATGTGAACATGTGCTGTAACAGCGTATGCAACGTCAGCCAGCTGCGCTGAGCAACCTTACGTCCACGTCCCGTCGTAACGTCTACGCCACTTTGCCTCGGCCGCGCGACGGCTCTTCTTGCGCCTTGAAACCAGGAAAAGCGCAAGAAACCAAATGGCAAAGGTGAGCACGACAACTTCGATCACAACGAAGACTTCGCGTTCTGCTTTCGATCTCAATTCCCTTCAATCATAGTAATGATCTTCGGCAATGGGTTGCTAAATGGTCGTTTAATGCCAAGAAATCGCATCCTTTAATCAGACAATTCGCTTCAATCTAGGTTCAAAACAGGCCTGGGCCGAGCGGTAGGATCTCTATCAATTGTCGGCATTTTGGGCGTGCAATCACGTCTCCCACCGGGTGTGAACCAGCATTGATGGATCAACTTCGACTGGACATCCGGCACCCCAGATCGGATTGCGGCGCCACTTTTCACATACGACCATCGATACCGAAGAACGCCAACCAAGCGCACGCATCAAATATCATTTAAATGACCGATGGGTTGGCATCGCCCGCTTCCACGCGATTTACAGAAAATTCGACCGAAGTTCTACAGCGTAGAACAAGACCACAGGCGGATACTGCTCAGATCGCATCAACGACGCCGAGGCTGTCATGATCCAACTGTCAAAAATATTTGATCGTCGCTTTGAGGGCCGGGTGACGTCCCTTGCGTTGATGTCCCTTGGCTTGATTGAGCGAACGGACGGTGGGTGGCGGATTACGAATGCAGGGCGTCTCGCTTTTTCGCGTCATGCGCCGACCTCGGCCTAACGCTTGTAAAACGGTCCGAATGTCAGTTTCGCAACTTGTTTGTATCGGTGGTTCGCTGACGCACCGGACGATGTCGACGAGGCGGCCCAGACACCATAACCAGCCAGAGAATGGAACCGAGCATCGTGCGTAACTTTGGAAAGAAAGCAAACTCAGCTGACTTTGGGTACATTCTCATGGAAGAGCGGCCACCGATTTCGTGCCGGATCCTGGAGCGCACGTTGCGGGTCGTTCGGCTGTCTGTCGAGGGATACAAGGAATTGTCGCGAGAGTTCACATTGATCTACCAGAACGGCAGCGAGAACCTACTCTGCCAGATCATCGCTCACTCTGATGATGGCATCGTGGCGCGTTATTCGTCGAAGAATCGAGGAAGAGGTCAGCTAGATATCATCGATAATTCCATTTCGCTTGATGATGTGGAGCGTTGGAGGGGGTAAGCCGGATTACCTTCAAGAGCCAAGCTGGAATGCGAGACCCTTCGTTTCGTGAATTGAGCCTTGACGTTGTTTGGACGTCGATTTCTCCACGCCCTTGATTGTCGCCATCGACATTTCTCGCGCTGGACACAAACAAATGAACCTTGTTAAAAATTTTGAATTGAAAGTGCATCATGAGGCGTCTGAGTGAGCGAAGTGATTGAGATTGTTATCCTCACATTTGTCGTCTGGATCGGGCTTCTCGGCGTAGTGGGCCCGCGAGCCAAGCGCCGTC
>JALHQM010000073.1 GCA_022841965.1 Hyphomicrobium sp.
CATTTCAACCCAAGATTGCCTCCCTGCCCGATAAGGCCTTGATTAATCCTACTGCTGTTTGGCATAGAATTCGCATCTGGCCTTCGTGTATTGTCGCTCACATCTTTGATGTGGCAGGGCTAAGGAGACGTCCATGATGCCGCTCGCTCAGAACATTCAGGAGCTTTCTTCGACCTTTGCTCGGGAAGGCTACATTGTATTGCCAGGCATCGTTTCGAAGCCGAAGCTCGCCGACCTTGCTCACAAGTTGCGCAGCGAATTCGCCCGCGCGAAAGAGAAGGGTGAGCTGTTCTCCGGCGGGGGCACGATCACCGGACACCTCAACTGCTTTCCCGGCGCCGAGTCGCGCTTCGTCTACGAGGAGCTCGAGCAGCAAGGCGTGTTCGATCTCATTCGGAAGCTTTCACCGGCCGCGGAGCGCATGCCGAATGTCGGCTGCAACATGAACCTCCCGAACAGCAGCTCTCAGAATTCACACGTCGACGGCTATGCTGCGACGCCATTCATCATCGTGAACGTTGCGGCTGTCGATACGGACATCAGCAACGGTGCGACGGAGATCGTGCCCGGCACGCACACGCGCGACTATAAGTATTGGCAGTATGCCCTGTCCGGAAAGCCGGCGATCCGTCTGAAGGGGAACGTCGGTGACGTTTCCATCCGCTTGTCGTCCGTCTGGCATCGCGGGATGCCGAACAAGACCGACGCCGCCCGTCCAATGCTGGCATTCACGTGGGAGAACGGCGGGAGCGAGCTCGCCGATCCATATACCGCTCACGGCGGAAAGATCACATTCCTCACCAACCGCTACGGACAAAATCTGAGCAGCCGGGTGCGCGAGCGCGCGTTTGCCACCATGCCAGCGCTTGGCACGGGCTATCTGTTCATGCGCTCGATCTTTCAGTAATCGTCGACGTAGGGATCACCGGACGCGTTCTGGGGTGCCCGCTGAGGACGCCAAAAGGCGCGCGTAGAGTTCTGCGACATCCGCAGCCATGCGCGACGGCGTGAAATGATCGATTACGCGTTCGCGGCCGTACTCACCGAAGCGCCGCCGAAGCGCCGGATCGCGCAATAGCCGAAGCAGGTTGGCGGCGAGCGCATCGATATCGCCCGCGGGCGAAAGTAGACCGCATTTTTCGTGCTCAACGACCTCCGGTGTGCCGCCGTTGCTCAAAGCCACGACTGGCCGCTTCATGGCCATGGCCTCCGCGAAAACGAGACCGAACGGCTCCCAGATGCTCGGCAGAGCGAACACGTCGCACGCGGCGAGCAGAGCGGCGACGTCCGAGCGCTGACCGGGAAAGATTACGTTGTCCTCGATGCCGAGTTTGCGCGCGCAGTCCTTGAGTCTGAGCGTCTCGCCATTGCCCTCCGGAAAATCCGCGCCCACGATTGCCAGTTGGACGTCCTCGAACTGACGCTTCACCAGCGCCAGCGATTGCAGCAACTCCTCCTGGCCTTTTGCAGGAAAGATCCGAGCGATGGAAACGATGAAGGGAGCTCCTGCGGGCACCCCGAGCGAGGCACGCCCGACGGCAGGGTCGATTGTCGGATCCCAGCGTGAGAGTTCGATCGCATTGAGTACTGCGTGCACCCTTTCCGCCGCATAGCCGGCGGCCACAAAGGTTTCGGCGCTGTAGCGCGACACGCCGACAAGGGCGTCGGCCCGACCGAACGCCCACTTGACGCCACGGCTCATCCAGTCGCCGTAGTTGACGTGCGCGTGGATAACAGATTTGGCGCCGGTCAGAGCCGCCAGCATCACGCATGACAACGCGTCGCGCGGGCGATCTGTCGAATGAATGATCTGGATCTGCCGACGTCGAATGTACGCGACCAGCCCGAGTAAGCTCGCAGTCATGGGCACCAGATGACGCGCACTAGCAAGCTTCTGTAACTTGGACTGTTGCCAGAGCGACGGGCCGAAGTAGGTCGGGCGCAACGAGATGTCGGGAACGGCGAGCAATTCGTCGAACGCCGGCGCTGGCGAGCCCGGCTGGCCCGCAGCATGCAGTTCGAAGCGATCTCGCGGCAAGTTGCGCATCAACTGCAAATGCATTGCCGTATCCGCGCCAATGCCGACCGCGGAATTGAGGAAGAGAACGCGGGTCCGACGATCGAGAGGATGAGGCATGGTTCTCCGTCATTGTCCGTGACGTTTGGAGATCAGGCGCCGGTCGCGGGGGCAGGTATCAGCAGCGCACGAAACTCTTCATCCGACAGCGGCCGAGACGCATAGTACTGGAAATTGGCCGCGACATGTGCCGGCGTTCGCATGCCGAGAATGTTGACCCCGATACGGGGCTCGCGAAGTGAGAACTGCAGCGCGGCTTCGAGAGCTGAG
This sequence comes from Hyphomicrobium sp., assembly GCA_022841965.1. Classification (GTDB taxonomy): domain Bacteria; phylum Pseudomonadota; class Alphaproteobacteria; order Rhizobiales; family Hyphomicrobiaceae; genus JAGVSR01. Next base: position 2,348 of record JALHQM010000073.1, read on the forward strand.
CGGCCGAAATCCTGTACGATCTGACGAATCCTCAACACGCGTTCCCATTGTGGTTCGGTGGCCCGGAGTTCGGCCTCGGTGAGCGACGCTTTCAAGGCCCCGCCGCCGAAGCAGCCGCGCGCAATAATCCCGATGCCGCGCTTCGAAACGCCCTCAAAGATCCCCTGGGACGCTTCCAGATCCATAATTCCGAACGGCATTTGCAGACTGGAAATGCCTGTCATGTCGAGACAGTGCGACGCATCCTCGGCGAGGTCGAGCGCTATTCCGTAGGCCCTGATTTTTCCTTGCGTCTTGAGCCGCTCCAACGCCCCGAGTGTGTCCTGAAACGGTGCGCCAGTGAGGACGTCCCGCGATGGACTGTGGAGTTGATAGAGGTCGATGTAATCCGACTGCAATCGGCGCAACGATGCTTCGACCGCTTTGCCGAGATACGTTGGCGAGAAGTCCTGAGGGATAGCGGGCGCTGCGGACAACGACACCGGTGCGCGCCTCAGACCAAGTGCTCTCACAATCGGTTTGGCGAACGGCTTTATGAATTGAATGAGTTTCTTGCCAGTCGGAACGCAAAATCCACCCTTGCTCGCGATGAAAACCCTGTCTCGCGACCTGCGGAAGGCTTTGCCGATCAGGACTTCGCTCTCCCCCTGCGAATACATGTCTGCGGTATCGTAAAAATTCATGCCGGCATCGAATGCGGCCGCGAGTGTTCGCAGCGAGGTTGCGCGGCCGCCGTCTTGAGCGAGAAGGCCGCCGATCCGCGCCCCTCCAAATCCGATCTCGGATACCTTCCAGCCGGTCGTTCCGAAGTCTCGGTAGTGCACGCCGGCCCTCCGTCACATCGCTTTCAGGTCGCCGGCAAGTCTGTCGGCGGATCGCGCCGCCAATGCCATCACGGTCAGGGTAGGGTTCTTCTCGGCACCGGTAGTGAAGCAGCTCGCATCGACGACGAGCACATTGGGCGCATCGTACAATCGATTGCACGAATCGGTAACGCCGTACTTCGGCGACGCATGCATTCGTGCGGCGCCGCCATAGTGCTTGGCGGTCCCAGGAAATAGCTGAGGAACAATCGCGCGGATAGCCCCCTTGTAGCCAGCGTCCTTCAACAGGCCGAGCAGGTGGTCGCGCGCGCCCATGATGTTGTCCAGGACCTCCGGCTCGAATTCGATGTGAACTTCGAGGGCAGGAAACCCAAACTCGTCCTTCTGATTGGCGCTCGGACGCACGTAGTACTGCTCTTTCGGGATCATTGTTCCAAAAACCTGAACCCCGAATGAGCTGGTTTTTTGACCGAAGCGGCTTTTGATTTTACCGATCGTGCCGAACGCACCGATGGTCCAAGAGCAGGCGAGAAGAGGGTGCGATGCGGCGTGTGGCAGGCGCGTGAGATATGCCGGAGGTGATAGTGAGGTGATCGGGGCGTCCACGTCTACTGCCCACCACTCGCGAGGGTGATCATGGAGATACTGGCCGAGTAGGCCTGTACTGTTGCCAAGACCGCTGGGATGATCGCTGCAGGCCGAGTTGAAGAGCAGTTTTGGCGAATTGAGTGGTCCACAGGCGACCACGAACGCACTCGCGGAAATCCGCTTCCGGGTATTGCTCGCGCTGTCGTGATAGACGGCAGCGACGACCTTCCTCTTGGCCCCATCCCATTCCAGATTCAAGACGTGAGCCCCCGTGATCAGCTCAAACTTCTTTTGCTTATGAAGTCTCTCCAGCAGCATCGAGAAGCTGTTGAATGCTGTCCCACGGCGCAGCAGCAGGTGTGGCGGCCCATCTGCCAGCGGCATTGTCGTGAAGCCTTGTCCGCGCTTCAGCGCAGAGCGGCCAAGAGCTTGCCAATCCTCGGGAACCCGATGGCGATAGTCGCAGTAACCCGCTGGCAGGTTCGGGACGTCGACCGGATCGGCGGTGATCTGCATCGTCCGCTCAGCGATGTCGTAGTACGGAGCGAGTTCGCTATAGGACACCGGCCATCGGTACTTCTCATGCTCTTTCTCGCCGACCGTAAAATCGTCGGCGCAGAAGCGGGGAACAGCGCCCGTCCATTGGTTGGAGAGACCGCCGAGCGCGTAGGTGTAATCGATGTTGGTGTTGGGATCGCCGGTCACCACGAAACCGGCCGCAGTTCGCATCGGGGGAAGGCGCCGATAGATATTTCTGCCGCTGATCCTGACAAGTGCGCCGTGCTGAATATCCTCCCCGGTCTCCATAACGGTGACGGGAACGCCATTGCGGATGAGCTGCTGGGCTGCCATGGCGCCAGCAGGTCCACTTCCGATCACGACGACGCGGCGATTATCCACCGTGCAACGCCCTCTCATAATAATGCGTACGCTATTTAGCGAATTTTCCAGGATGCCGCCATGCGGCCGAGACGCTTCCCCCGCTTTGTCGCCATCACGGTGAAGAGGACGGGTACGTTCGAGTAGGCCGATCCCGCAGGCGAGGCGCCTGAATTCACGGTGGCACTCCGAGCAACGCGAGTCCAAAGGCCGCCGCCGACAGCGCTCCGAGGATCAGGCTCTGACGATCCTTGAGGGCGAACAACACAGGGTCATCATTCAATTGGCCACGCTGACAGATCAGCCAGATCCGGCCGAGCCAAAGGAACATAATGACCGGAAACAGCCACAGCCAACGTGGGTTGCTGTAGATATCGCGTTCCAGCGCATCGAAGATTAGAAAGAGTACAAGAATGACGACTGACGTAGTTCCTGTTGCAAGGCCCAGACCAAGCACGAGCGGAGCATCGGCTGTGATGTAGCCGCGGCCAGGAACATTTTCCTCTCCCTTGGAGGCTGCGCGCTGAATTTCGGTATAACGCTTTGCGATCGAAAGAGATGCGAACAGCGTCATAGAGAACACCAGCAGCCATGGCGATGCGAACACCGCCGCTGCAGCGATACCGACTGCGATGCGCAGCGTAAACAGGGTCGCGAGGACCGTCACATCTAAGATGGGCAGGCGCTTGAGGCTAATCGAGTAGGCGAGCGTTAGCGCCAAATAGATCGTGAGCGATATCAGTACACCGGACCCGACCGCAGCGCCGACCGAGAGACCCGCAATGATCGAAACGGCAGCAGTGGCGATCGCCAAGCCTATGGGTAGGTCGCCGGCGGCAATCGGACGAAAGCGCTTGGACCAATGTCGGCGATCGTGAGCGATGTCGAGGAGATCGTTGACGAGATAGGTGCCGACCGCAATGAGGCCGAGTGCAAAGAATGCCAACATGCACTTGATCGCGGTCGCAGGCTCGATGATCGTGCCACTCAACACGGCGGGTACAAAGATCAGCGTATTCTTTACCCACTGATGTAGCCGTGCCGCCTCGATCAGCGCCCGCAAGCGCGACTTATGTTCGATCACTGTCGTAGGCTTATCGAGTGCCCGGATCTTTCGCAGCGTTGCGCTATCGGGCGCCACCGCAATGATCGCCCGTGCGCTCTGCCAGACCTGGAGATCAGCAGGACCGTGGCCGACGTAATCATATCCGCCGGTGAAACGTCCGCGGACCACTGCTGCCCGATGCGCGCCGCTAGAGTTTGTTGCGTCGTCGCTGGTAATGATGCCGTCGACGAAGGAAAAGCGCGCTGCGATGGTCCGGGCGACTTCTTCGTCGCGCGACGTCACTAGGTAGACTTCGCGCCCCTGACGCTTGGCTTCGAGGGCAAGATTGACGATTTCCTCGTCAACTGGGATCAGGTCGGGGTCGGGTGGAGCAACACCCGACAGCTTGCGGCGCAGGTTGTCGCGCCCCCCGAGCATCCATGCCGGCAAATACATCATGCGCAACGGATTGGCCGCCACATACGCCAGCGCAGCTTCGGCAAGCGGATCGGCGCGTATCAGCGCGTGATCCAAATCGATCAGCAGCGGCGTCCTAAGGTCAACGATCTGTTCGTCGACGTGTGCGGACGTTGGTGGATTCTGGGATATAGACGTCACCGCTTGCTCAATTCGAGGCTTGGCATCAGACGATGAGCTTTTGATCACGGTATTGGTTTGCCTGTCCATGGCAAAACAGATGCGATCGCATCCCGATCCGCTGTTGAGCACAAGTTCAAACAATAAATGCAGCCCGCGCCGACGTGACGGATCGTGGTGTCGAAGACCAAGCACTTGTTCTCACGGTTCGAGATGGAAATCAGGCCAACTTCGATCGCGGTCGGAAATTTCAGTGACTGCAAGCGGCCAATCGATCTTGAATGCGGGATCGTCGTGCCGGAAACCGGCTGCAGCTGCAGGAGAATAAAAGGCGGACATCATGTAGCCGACAGTTGTCGCAGGCGCGCTGGTTTGAAAACCATGGGCCATGCCCGGTGGGATGTAGATCTGACGGTTGTCCCCACCTGAGAGCTCGAACGCTTCCCATTTCATATACGTCGAGGAAAACGGCCGCAGATCGATGAGCACATCGTAGATTGAGCCGGTCAGGCAGCGCACGACCTTCACCTCCTCGTCCGGCGCCTGCTGAAAATGCATGCCGCGCAAGGTGCCGGCCACAAGCGTATGAGAGAAGCTGTGCTGGACGTACTGCGTCACCAGCCCCGCCTCGGCGAACTCGCGCGCGCAGAAGGTGCGCGCGAAGTGACCGCGCTGATCGCTGATCGGGTCCATCTCAATCAGTCTCACATCCTGGAGACGTGTCGTGATGAATCGCATCAAGCCCTCTTGCGCGCCGAAATTGGCCGCGACGATTACCGATCAGCTTTGCCAATCGACGCATATCTCACGCGCCATGGACCACGCCCTGCGTAGACAACTGGCAATCTCGCCGTCGATGGCGCGCTTCACACGTGCCGCCGAATGACGTCGCATACGCGATCGATCTCGTCCTCGCGGATATCATGATAGCTCGGCAGATTGATCGCGCGCGGATACAGCGAATAGCTCACCTCGTTTTCCGGCTTCGCCTCGAACATCGGCAACATGCTCAGCGGCCAGAAGAAGACGCGTGCGTCGATATTGTGGGCACGCATATCGGCAATCAACGCATCGCGATCGAAAGACACGTCTCTATTGACCACGATCGTCGGCATCCAATATCCGTTGACCGTGCCTTTTGGTTCCAGGTTGAGCGCCAGTGGAAGATTGCCCAAGCGCCCCTTGTAGGCGTGCATGATGTCCCGCCGCCTGGAGATCAACTCCTCCACGCGCTGAAGCTGAGCGCATCCAAGCGCCGCCTGAATATTGGACATCTTGTATTTGTAGCCGATCATATCGGCCCAGAACTGCTTTGTTTGGCCGGGTAAGCGACCGTGCGCATTGAGCGCCTTGACGGTAAGCGCTAGCCCATCGTCGTTAGTGGCAAACATCCCACCTTCGCCCGTTGTCATGGTCTTCGAGCCGTGGAACGAAAATGCCGAGAAGACACCCATCGTTCCCGTGCGCTTGCCATTCGTCCAGCGCGACCCCATGGACTCTGCGGCGTCTTCGATAACCGGCAGGCCGTAGCGGCGGCCAATGTCCAGCAGCGCGTCCATGTCGGAGATCGAACCGTATAGATGGACGGCCATGATTGCCTTGGTCTTGGGCGTGATGGCGGCCTCGACCTTCTCAGGATCGAGGCACCAGGTATCCTCCCGCACATCGACGAAGACAGGCTTGGCGCCCACATACACAATCGGGGACGCCGAAGCGATCCAGTTGATATCGCCGAGAATGACTTCGTCGCCCGGCCCGATGCCCAACGCCACGAGGCCCATATGCAGTGCGCCCGTCGCGCCGGTGGTGGCCACGGTGTGCTTGACGCCCAACCAGTCTGCGAACTCTTTCTCGAAGCGATTCAAGTAGTCGAAGCAGTTATCCGCCCAGCCGTTTGCGGCTGCGTCCTGAGCGTACTGCACTTCGAGCTCGGTAATGGACGGCTTCGAGTAATAGATCTTGGAAAGATCGGCATCATCGGCGGACGGTTTGGTCTTCAGCATGTTCGCGCTCTCCCGCCTGTCGCCAGGCGGCATGAATGAGTGAATTCTCAGCCTTCTTGCGAGCCGCCCGATTTACGGTAGTCGCGGCCCAGCCCCATGGCGAACTCAGATGCCTTGGGGTCGCGTGAAATGACTGGCTTCGCTTCGCCGTCACCAGTTTCGCCCGACGAATCCGCATTTTTGTAAAGCGTGAAGTGCGGCGCATCGACGTCGCCGTCGTCGCGCTGCGTCGTGTAGTAGTAGAGGTTGAGCACTTTCCTCTGCACGTCGGGAGGGCACGCGTTAGGGAGCCGCTGGCCATGATGCGACAGCTCTCCGGTAGAGAATATGACGAGGCGATTGAAGCGCGGCAGATTCGAGACGATTGGCGCTTTCATCTCCTTGTCCCAGAACTCGAGTGCGCCGTTCCACTCCGGCTCCCATTGCTCAGGAAGATACAGCAACGCGTTGACGCGCCGATGGGCTTGCATCTTGTGGTGCCAATTGAAGTCGGCGTGGATGTTCAGGAAGTCTCCCGTTGAGCTCATGTGCGCCCCACCGCCAATAAAGTAGGGGTCAGGCAACAGACACTCGATGCCGGTCAAGGTTTCCAGAAAAAGCGTGAATTGGCGAGAGTTGAATTCCCGAAGCATCTCGCGCAGGAGGTGCGGCAACTTCGTCTCGTCATGCTGATAGCGTCGACGGTTGTTTTTATTGTCGCGCTCAATCCAGCCAATGTCATCGGGTTTGGGAAACGCCGCCGAAAGCGCGCGCGCCAAATCCTCGGGGAGGAAATTGTCGATGCATATATTGGGGAAAGGTGCTGCGCTTTGATATTCCTTGGCGCGCCCGACGGCTATTTGCGCATAGCGCGGTGCATCAAATACTCCAAGCGCATTAGACATCACATTCGCTCCATATGATTTCCGACCAGTATACCGTACTGGCAGTTGCGCCGCTGAGGGACATCCGGCCAGACTTAATGCGGGCGCTAAACCCCTCCTGCAACTCTTAGGCCGCGATCACAAACCCAGTGAGACGACCTGACGACGCAGATCCACGGACAGCGCTTCGCCAATGGATGAAAACCGCTGCTCTCGCTCCTGAAGATTGGCCGACATGTTTGTGAACCGCTGCTGCTTACAGAACTTCAGGTGGATATAGAGTGGTTCTTGAATGTATTCCGCGTATTCGCTGAATAGCGTCGCATAAGGGGAGACAAGCCTCTCAGCATAACCCTGGTAGTCGCCATAGCGAGAGTAATGCTTGTAGAACAGCCGCGGTTCGACATCCTCAAAAGGGCGCCCGCTAATCAGATGTTCCCGTGATTCGTGCAGATTTATTCCTGTGTAGAAGAGGATTTGCGATTTCGATTGGCGGAAGCTCTGCAGGGCCGGCCGGAGCGCCTCGGTCGCCACCGTGTCGCCGTCCCATTTCAGAATGTATGGGTGAGTGCAGCGCGCCCGGCACCAGGAGTAAAAATTAGGCAAGTAATTCGGTGACCGCCGTCCTGCCCGCGTCTTGGTCAACGCCGTGTGTTCGTCTCCGTAGCGGGCAACGTTGAACGGATAGGTGAAGGTTTTGATCTTGGTCGGATACCTCGCACGTAGCGAGCCGATCACCTCAGGCGTTGCGTCGTCGCTGAGATTGTCGACGATGATCACTTCGTCCACCAGGTCGACGATCGACGTGATCGCTCGATCCAGATACTCCTCTTCGTTCTTCACTCGCACCATTGCCGATAGCGTCTTGTGGGGCGGCTTGCCGGCTAACGCTGCAGCGATGGGACGCCCGCCTGTCACAACGAGGGGGCGCACGACGTTCTTTAAGGTCTGCGTCACAATCTGCTTCAACGCGGTCACAAGATTGCCTCGCATTTGGCTGGAATGAGCGCGCTAACCGTGGGTGAAATGTCCGACACTTGGTTAGATCAAGGAACGATCGTCAGCTCCGGTATCGGCACAATGAATTTCGCGCCCCAGGAACGGACATAGTCCATTTGCGCGATGATCTCGTCTTTTATGTTCCAGGGGAAAATAAGAACATAATCGGGCCTCGTCTCCTTGATCCGATCGGGCGCATAAATTGGAATACGGGAGCCGGGTAGCAACCGTCCTTGCTTGTGAGGGCTTCGATCAACGGTGAAGCGGATGAGATCCGGCCCGACACCGCAGTAGCTCAGGAGAGTCACCGCTTTTGCGGGCGCACCATAGCCGACGACGATCTTGCCCTGCTCCTCGGCCTCGAGAAGAAACCTGAGCAGGTTCCGCCGGACCTCGCGTACTTTTTGGGGGAACGCCTTGTAACCCTCGCCAGTCAGCAAGCCGGCTCCAATCTCTTCCTCCCTGAGTGCACTCACCCGATCCGTATGGCGGACATCATTTTCGCGTTGCGTTACGTAAAGTCGCAGCGAGCCGCCATGTGTCTGAAGCTGCTCCACATCGAAGATCTGGAGGCCGTGCGTGGTCATGAGCTTCTCGGCAGCGAGAAGGGAGAAATAAGAGAAGTGCTCGTGGTAGACCGTATCGAATTGCAGGCGCTCCATGAGGCGCAGCAGATGCGGGAATTCGATGGTCAGCGTACCCCGTGGCTTCAGCAGTATTCTCAGGCCGCCCACGAAATCGTTCAAATCAGGCACATGCGCCAGCACGTTATTCGCAATGATAAGATCGGCAGCGAGGCCTTTTCCAACGAGAGTCTTCGCGAGATCGCGACCAAAGAATTCGGTGATGGTCGGAACGCCGGCATCTTGCGCGGCCTTCGCGACATTTATGGCGGGCTCGATACCAAGCGCTGGAATCTTCCGCCGAACGAACTCCTTGAGCAGGTAACCGTCGTTACTTGCAATCTCGACAACCTGGCTCCCGTCATTCAGTGCCAACTTGCTCGAGATCGAATCGACATAAGCCCGGGCATGGGCGACCCAAGAGTCCGAGAACGATGAGAAGTAGCTGTACTCGCGAAATATCGCGTCGGGCGACTCGAACGCGTCGAGTTGGACGAGCAGGCAGTTGGAGCAGAGGAACATCTCCAACGGATAGTGTTTTTCGGCCGCGCCGCTCTGCTCGGGTTCTATGAGAGAATTAGCGAACGGCGACGTCCCCAGATTGCAAAATGAGACTTCGAGCTCGTTGCCGCAATGCCTGCACGTGGACGACATTTTCCGCCTCCGCCTACCACGTCTTCCAGGGAGCGCGATCACTCCGCCAAAGATCCTCCAGTACGTCTTTGTCTCGGACCGTGTCCATCGACTGCCAGAAGCCGCGGTGCTTAAATGCCCCGAGCTCGCGCCTTTGCGTGAGCTGTCGCATCGGCTCCTGCTCCCATACGGTTTCATCACCCTTGATGAGGTCGAAAACCGGGTCTGTCAGTACGAAGAACCCCGCGTTGATCCAGCCTCCGTCACCAGCAGGTTTTTCTTGAAAGGCGGCTACGCGGTCATCCGTCCCTTCGATCTCAACCGCTCCGAACCGGCCATTAGGCATCACGGCGGTTACGGTGGCAGCCCTTTTGTGGACCTCATGGAAGCTGGTCAGGGCCCTTAAATCGACGTCTGACAGGCCATCGCCATACGTCATATGAAATGGTTCACCCGCGACAAATCGTGCGATGCGCTTAATTCGGCCACCGGTCATCGACTCGAGTCCGGTATCGACGAGTGTCACACTCCACGGCTCGGTGAAGCCCGCATGTACGTCCATGCGGTTTTCCTTCACATGTATGGTGATGTCCGACGTGTGAAGAAAGTAGTTCGCGAAATACTCCTTGATCATATAGCCCTTATAGCCAAGGCAGACAACGAAATCATTGAATCCAAACGACGAATAACACTTCATAATATGCCAAAGAATAGGCTTTCCGCCGATCTCCACCATCGGCTTGGGGCGCAGAAGAGATTCTTCGCTGATCCGCGT
>JALHQM010000074.1:0-8480 GCA_022841965.1 Hyphomicrobium sp.
CGATCGGGACCCAGCGCGCGGTCCGACAGAATGATGATGTTGTAGTCGGTGGACCGGACGGCCTCTTCGGCTTCCGCGCAAACGACATCAAGTGCTGGGCCCATGCCGTTGACGCCCTTTTCGACGGCGTAGGTGATGTCGAGCGTGATGGCCTTGAAGTGGTTGTCCTTGACCTCGCCGATGGCGCGGATGCGTTCCAAATCTTCATTTGTGAGGATCGGCTGGGTCACTTCGAGGCGCTTCACTTTGGAGGTGCCTTCGAGGTCGAGGATGTTGGGGCGCGGGCCGATGAACGACACGAGACTCATTACGAGCTCTTCGCGGATACTGTCGATCGGCGGGTTCGTGACCTGGGCGAAGTTCTGTTTGAAGTAGGTGTGGAGCAGTTTGGCCTTGGACGAGAGCGCCGAGATCGGCGTGTCGTTGCCCATGGAGCCGATCGCCTCCTCACCCTTGGCACCCATCGGCGTCATGAGGAACTTGAGGCTTTCTTCGGTGTAGCCGAAGGCCTGTTGGAGATCGAGAAGACCAACGTTGGTCTTCTTAGCCGGCTTCTTGGGCGGGAGCGGCAGATCGGAGACCATGATCTGGGTGCGCTTGACCCAGGTTTCATAGGGGTACTTCTGGGCGATCTCGGCCTTCAGTTCTTCGTCGGCGATGATGCGGCCCTTTTCCAGATCGATCAGCAGCATCTTACCGGGCTGGAGGCGCCACTTCTTGACGATATCGCTCTCGGCGACGGGAAGTACGCCCGACTCCGATGACATAATGACGATGTCGTCTTTGGTGACGAGGTAGCGCGCGGGGCGCAGGCCGTTGCGATCGAGTGTGGCGCCAATCTGGCGGCCGTCGGTGAATGCCATGGCGGCGGGGCCGTCCCACGGCTCCATGAGGCAAGCATGATATTCGTAGAAGCCGCGGCGCTTGGCATCCATCTGCGGATTGCCGGCCCAGGCTTCGGGGATCAACATCATCGCGGCGTGCGCGAGCTTGTAGCCGCCGAGATATAGGAACTCGAGCGCATTGTCGAAGCAGGCGGTGTCGGACTGGCCTTCATAGGAAATGGGCCAGAGCTTCGAAATGTCATCGCCGAAGAGCGGTGAGGACACGGACGCCTGACGGGCGGCCATCCAGTTGACGTTGCCGCGCAGCGTGTTGATTTCGCCGTTGTGGGCGACCATGCGATAGGGGTGCGCGAGCCGCCACGAGGGAAAGGTGTTGGTCGAGAAGCGCTGGTGAACGAGGGCGAGCGCGGAAATACAGCGCGGATCGGAGAGATCCTTGTAGTAGGCCTTCACCTGGTTGGACAGGAACATACCCTTGTAGACGAGCGTGCGGCTCGACAGGGAGACCGTGTAGTGGCCGATGTCGCGGCCTTTGTAGGCATTGACGATCGAATTGGAGACGACTTTGCGGGCGAGGAACAATTTGCGTTCGAAGTCGTCCTGGTCGCGCAGGCCAAGCGGGCGCTTGACGTAGACCTGACGATGCACCGGCTCGGTGGAGCGGACCATGTCGGACAGGCAGGCGTTGTCAACCGGCACCGAGCGCCAACCCAAGAGTTCGAGGCCCTCTTCCTTCAAGCAACGCTCCCAGACGCGCTCGCAATGATGGCGCAGGCGCTCGTCGGACGGCATGAAGACGTGACCCACGGCGTAGCGGCCGGGATCGGGCAAGGAGATGCCGAGCTTTGAGGTTTCCTCGCGCAGAAAGGCATCGGGGATCTGGATCAGAATGCCAGCGCCGTCGCCGGAGAGCGGGTCGGCACCGACCGCGCCGCGATGTTCGAGGTTTTCCAGAATCTGAAGCGCGTCTTCGACGATCTTGTGCGACTTGCGGCCCTTCATGTCGGCGATAAAACCAACGCCGCAGGCGTCTCGCTCCATGGCGGGATCGAATAGTCCCTGGCGTCCGGGGCGTTCCCAAACCTCGGCGCTTGACCCGTTCGGGGCAGCACCGTTGAGTTCAGACTGGGACTTCGTCATTCTTCGATCCTCGGCTTCAAAACTCGTGTCTTCGTGACGGTGACGGGCCACAACCCGATGCGCGCGCTGCTGGAGAGCCACACCGGGATCAATCGATCCACTGACCGTGTGGGGCAACCGTACGGCCGCTCAAGCGTTTTCGGATACGCCGCGCCGGTTCGGGCAGGTCAGCGGACGCGAGGGATGATTGCGCGGATTGTTCCGGCGAAGCAATCGCTTCTCCGATCCCAACGTCAACTGGGCGCGCCGTTCGCAACACCGTTTCTGACCCTTCGCCCTGGCATTCTGCACGCGCCATCTGGACACGGCATGACCATTGTAATCGCCTGCATGCGAAAGGTTGGCACCTGACCGATCAGGCGCTGCGATCGTTGTCAGATAAAGGACAGGAATGCTGACCTTTCGCGACCGGCATTTTGCATCTTTTCTAAATCGGCACAAGCCGGAATGGTGCGTGGGGATTGGACAGGAAAAGGCGCCGCACCCTATTGGGTACGGCGCCATTCTCGGCGCGACCGGCGCTAAACCTGCCCTCTAGGCAGACGTTTGGGACAGGTTCGCAGGGACGATAACGATCACCTGCCAAGTCAAGCCGTGGGCTTGGCCTCGATCTGGTGTGCGGCCGGCTCCGGGGAGCCGATCGGGATGGTGCGCGGTTTCAAGCGCTCGGGCACATTGCGAACCAGATCGATGTCGAGCATCCCGTCTTTCAGGGCGGCGCCTGACACTTCGACATGGTCGGCGATTTGGAAGCGGCGCTCGAACGAGCGGGCGGCGATGCCCCGGTGCAAAAAGTGGCGCTCCGTGGCGTCGGGCTTTTTCTCGCCTTTAACGGTCAGGGTGTGTTCCTTGACTTCGATTTTCAATTCGTCATCGACGAAGCCGGCCAGCGCCATGCTGATCCGGTATTGGTTTTCGCCGAGGCGCTCGATGTTGTAGGGCGGATAAGTGATTTCGGTTTCAACGCCGCCGACGCTGTCGAGCAGCTGGGCTAGGCGATCGAAGCCAATCGTTGAACGATACAGTGGGGAGAAATCGACGTGTCGCATGACATATCCTCCATCAGAAGCGACATGTGAAACGGCGCGCCCAGAACGGGCCGAGCCGGTCATCCAGGTGTCCGCCATTTGGCCGGACGTTGTGGATTTAGGAGGTGGCAGCCGCGGTTCAAGAGGGGGGCTGCTCATGCTAGATTGGCCGGAAGATTGATTTGCTGGCGCACGGGTTGCGCAAACTGAAGGGACCGCTTAGCGCCATGCAGCTTGTTTCGATCGCGCGCAATCCGGTGCCGACCGGGGCCATTACCGGCCAACTGGTGGCGGCGGACGGTATTCGACTGCGGACTGCGCGCTGGCCGGCAACCCGCGGGCCGCGCCGGGGGACAGTCGTGATCGCGCCCGGCCGGGGCGAATTCATCGAGAAGTATTTCGAGGTGGTGGCGGAGTTGCGCCGGCGCGGGTTTGCGGTGGCGGTCATGGATTGGCGCGGGCAGGGCGGATCGGATCGCCTGCTCGATCATCCGCGCAAGGGCCATATCGGCGATTTCTCGGAGTACGATCTCGATCTGCGTCAGTTCATGAAGGAGATCGTCTTGCCGGATTGTCCGCCGCCCTACACGGGGCTTGGACATTCCATGGGCGGGGCGATCCTCATGCGCAATGCGATCCGTGCGGGATCGTGGTTCGACCGGATCGTGGTGACGGCGCCGATGATTGCTTTTTCATCGGATAAGATGGGGTATCCGGCGTCGCTGGTGCGATTGTATGCGGAAGCTGCGGGGCTCGGTTTCGCGCGGTCTTTCATCCCGGGCGGTCATGAGATTATGCCGGACCAAATGCGGTTCGAGGATAACCAGCTGACGTCGGATCGCGAGCGCTGGCAGCGCATGACGGGCGTTTTGGAAGTGGCGCCGGACCTAGCGATCGGTTCGCCGACAGTCGGCTGGTTGCGCGCCGCGTTGCGCGCGATGGCCGAACTTCAAGAGCCGGATTGCCCCAAGCGCGTGCAGGTACCTTTGCTCGTGTTCGCGGCAGGCGCCGACAAAATTGTCGACAGCCGTGCGGCGGAGGATTTTGCCGTGCAATTGAAGGTCGGCGGGCTCGTGCGGCTGCCAGGATCACAGCACGAAATTCTGCACGAGAATGATCCGCTGCGCATGCGGTTCTGGGCCGCGTTCGATGCCTATATGGGCGTGGAGAGCCGCGCGGCGTGACACATCACGCGGTGGCGTTGAGTATTCCAAGTATCTCATCGTGGCGGCGCGGATCGCCGGTCGCCACAATGCGGCCGCCGCGCGCGGCCGAGCCGCCATTCCACTCGGTGACCTTGCCGCCAGCGGCTTCGACGATCGGGATGAGGGCCACGATGTCGTAGGGCTTGAGGCCGCTTTCGACGATGATATCGACGAAGCCGGAGGCCAGCAGCGCGTAGGCATAGCAGTCGCCGCCGTAGCGGGTCAGTTGCACGCTCGCGCGCAGGTTTTCGAAGGCCTGACGTTCTGCGCCGGCGGAAAACAGGAGCGGGTCGGTCGTCATGAGAACGGCTGAGCCGAATCCGGTGCAGGTGCGCGTGCGCATCGGGACAGGCGCACCACCGTTGCGGCTGACGAAACTTTGGGCGCTGTCGGACCAGAAGCGTTCACCGGTGAAGGGCTGATCCATCAGTCCGACGATGGGTGCGGCGCCATCGAGCAGGCCAATAAGGGTGCCCCACATGGGCGAGCCGGTGATGAAGGCGCGGGTGCCGTCGATCGGGTCGACGACCCAGCGATAGCGCGCATGAGGCTGTGTTATCCCAAACTCTTCGCCCTCCAGGCCGTGGTCGGGGAACGCCACGGCGAGGTGGGCGGCAATGGCTTGCTCGGCGGCACGATCGGCAGCGGTGACGGGATCGAAGCCGCCGTTGCCATCCTTGTTGTCGATCGCAACCGGCACGCGGAAGTGGGGCATGGTGACCGCTGCCGCCCGGTTTGCGAGTTCATGGGCGCAGGCGATCAGAGCCGGATCGGCAGGGGTTGGCGGTGTCGGCACGCGGGGCCCTCAGGTGGAATTTGGGAACGATGTTGCTGGGAAACGACGCTGCGGGCAACAAGACCGGCTCCACAACCCCCTCACTTTGATAGGTTTTTTGTTGAGTGTGGTTCAACTGCAGCGTTCGGACTGAATGTCGCCAAGTCAACATCGCGTTGGTTGATGGTTAAGGCGAACACGGGCATCTTTGTTGACACGGACGGTCGATTCACGCTTCGGCCCTCCGCTGCCCACTTTGGGCGTTTCCTCCCTAGACTTGGGCCGTTCGTTTGCACGAACGGCCTCTTTTTATGACCTGCACACTCCCATCGCCCGTCTTCGGGACGGTCGAGGGCCAAGTCAACACGCCTCGACACCGCAGCGCAGCACAATTTTAACCGCTGGCAGCGGGGTGTGCACCGCTGTTTCTTTAGTAAAATCAAACATATCATCGCTGCCAATCGGCAAACGACGGGCAGCTCTGCGTTTTTTGCATTTGCGAAGTTTGCACTGCAGCATTAGTTTCCTCCCATGCAACGGCGAGCTTGCTCGTCCTCTTGCAGCCCTCTCGGGCGTTTCCTCCCTAGACTTGGGCCGTCCTTCCCGGATGGCCCATTTTTTTTGGCGTGTCCCGCTTAGGCTCGCTGCTTGGTCTGGTGCGATGGTGATTACTCGGCAGCACTGCGGCGCTCGAGCAAGGCCGGCCCTTCAATGAAAAGCTGCTTTGCGAACAGCACAAGATCGCGTTCGAGAGCCAAGAAGCGCGGGGTCTTTTTGAGTGCTTTTTCATCCATGTAAAGGCCGCGATTAATCTCCAGCTGGATCGCGTGGACGTTGCGCAGCGGACGGCCGTAGTGCTCGGTAATATAGCCGCCCGCGTAGGGACGGTTGAGTTGTGCCTCGTAACCTAAATTGGTCAGCGCGGACCGGATGAACTTCGTCAGGCGCAAATCGCACGACGTCCCGAAGCGGTCGCCGATGACGAAATCGGGTCGCTGCAGGCCCGCGTGTGCCATGTGGGCGGATGGCATGGAGTGGCAATCGATCAGAATGGCGTAGCCGAACTGGCGCTGCGCCCGCTCGATGAGGCTGCGAAGGGCTGCGTGAAACGGCTTGTAGAGCAGTTCAATGCGGGTCAGAGCGTCCTGTAGGACCAACGGCTCCTTGTAGATCTCTTCACCGTCCGAGACGATGCGTGCGATGGTGCCGAGACCACCGGCAACGCGCACGGAGCGGGCGTTGGCCCAATCGGGCAGCGGCTCAGAAAAGAGTTCCGGGTCGAGCTCATGCGGCTCGCGGTTGGCGTCAATGTAGGCGCGGGGAAAGCGGGCCGACAGCAGCGTTGCCCCCCAGGAGGCGGCCCGCACAAAGAGTTCATCGACGTAGCAATCTTCCGAGCGGCGCAGGGCGGTCGCGTCGAGGCGGG
Source organism: Hyphomicrobium sp. (assembly GCA_022841965.1). Taxonomy (GTDB): domain Bacteria; phylum Pseudomonadota; class Alphaproteobacteria; order Rhizobiales; family Hyphomicrobiaceae; genus JAGVSR01. The sequence continues at coordinate 6,420 of JALHQM010000074.1, forward strand.
ACTGGGCGAGGAAATGACGCGGATAGATGCGGCCCGAGTGCGGCGAGCAGAACACGAACGGCGTCACCGATGAGAGCGGCTCGCGCACTTCGAACGGCGGCGTCAGCTCATCTCGGATTGCGAGCTCCTCGGCGGAGGTCATTGACGTCGTTTTCCTTGGCTCGGCTGTTCTCATTCGCGCCAGTTTAAAGGGGCCAGCGGCGGTCTAGGCCGCGCCCGTTCGCTGTGCATCGGCCGCGATCTTTACGCCGGATTCCGCGATGCACCAAGTGGTGTGCACACTCTGCCAACACAGGACTTGGATGTCCATTGCCATCGCGCCCGGCGCGCCGGATACCCGCGCACGACGCGTCTGATCACAGATAATAAGTGCGGCTCTCCTACACCTTCATTCTAGATTTACCAAAGTGGAGTCAGATTCGGCTGGTATCACCGATGCGCCGCGCTAGATTGCGCGGTCAGTTCTTGCCGGTAGCAAAGCGTCTCATGACCATCAGTCCTTCACGTGTCCCCGTTCATCGCATTCTCCTGGCCGAGGACGATGACAGCATGCGCGCCTTTCTGGAGCGGGCGCTTGTCCGCGCCGGCTATGACGTCATCGGTTTCGCCAATGGTGTCGAGGCATTAGAGCGGCTGGAGCGGGAGCCGTTCACCTTGCTCCTCACCGATATTGTCATGCCGCGCATGGACGGAATCGAACTCGCGCGGCGGGCGAGCGAGATCGATCCCGACCTCAAGATCATGTTTATCACGGGCTTTGCGGCGGTCGTTCTCAACAGCGAAAATCAGGGACCGAAGGACGCACGGGTCTTGTCCAAGCCCTTCCATTTGAAGGACCTTGTGCGGGAAGTGGAGCGCCTGCTCGAGGAGTAGGCCCATCGTCTGCTCGCTGCGTGGAACCCGCGGATGCTGCCCCTTCAAGCCCGCTTGCCACCACCAAGCAATGCCGATATACGGGGCCTCCGCGCAGGACCCAGCGTGGATTTTAGGGCGCTTAGCTCAGCGGTAGAGCACTTCCTTGACATGGAAGGGGTCACAGGTTCGATCCCTGTAGCGCCCACCATTCCTGAATAGTAAGAACGAGTTGCGCATCCAGCCTCGATGCCCCAGAGCTCGGTTTTGAGGATGTGTCGATTTCGGCAGATGACTTAACGGCTGTTTGTTGACAGGGCGTGCGCCCGCGACTAGGTTCCGGCCAGCTTTTCCCGCGCTCGATGACTTGGGCGATCCAGACCGGCTTTCCGGTTTGGCATCCCGCACTTGTCGTTGGGCCGTCCAATCGAGTGAACCGCCATGAAAGTTCGTAATTCTTTGAAGTCCCTCCGTGCGCGCCACCGCGATAACCGCATCGTGCGCCGCAAGGGCCGCGTCTACGTCATCAACAAGACGCAGCGCCGCTTCAAGGCCCGCCAGGGCTAAGCTTCCGTTTGACGATTTTGATGCCTCGGCCTCCGCAACGCATGTTCCGGGGGCCGTTGCTCGTTGGAGGCGGCTTTCGCGGCGAGTGCAGGCGGGTTAGTCTGACGGCATGAAAAGACATCACCGCACACTTTTGATTGCAGCGTGCACCGCGTTGATTGCTGGTCCGGCAGCGTGGGCGCAGCAGGCGCCCGGTCCTGGCACCGCGCCCTCGGCAGCGGCGCCTCCGCCACCCGGCGCAATGCCGCGGGGGCGCGAACAACCCAAGCCCGAGACCAAGGCAGAGGCGTTGCAGCGGCTGTACGGGCAGCTGGCCGCGGCACCCGACGCGGTCACGTCCCAGGGCATTGTGCAGGAGATCGAAGGAGTCTGGTCGCAGACGGCGAGCCCGACGGCGATGGTGCTGCTCAATCGCGCACTCGTGGCGGCGAACGAGAAAAACTTCGATTTGTCGCTGCAGTTTCTCGACACAGTGACGGAACTTTATCCGGATTGGAGCGAGGGCTTCAACCGGCGGGCCTACCTCTATGTCGTGAAGCTCGACTATGGGCGTGCGATCGGCGATTTGCGGCGCGTGCTGGCGCTCGATCCCGGCAACTTCCGGGCGCTCGAAGGTCTCGTGCAGGTGTTGCGCACGATGGG
>JALHQM010000074.1:8580-11855 GCA_022841965.1 Hyphomicrobium sp.
TCGTAGCTTGGGTCGGTTTCGACCTCGTAGGCGACGCGGTCCATCATTTGGATGGCTTCGATTGGGTATTGGCCGACGGCGGATTCGGCTGACAGCATCACCGCGTCGGCGCCATCAAAGACGGCGGCAGCGACGTCGGAGACTTCGGCGCGCGTCGGCATGGGCGAGGAAATCATGCTCTCCAGCATTTGCGTGGCGACCACGACGGGCTTACCGGCTTCGCGGGCCTTGCGCGTGATCTGCTTTTGCAGGCCGGGGACGCGCTCAACGGGCATTTCGACGCCGAGATCACCGCGGGCAACCATGAAGCCGTCACCGGCCGCGATGATGGCGTCGAGGTCGTCGATGGCCGACGGCTTCTCGATCTTGACGATGATGGCGGCGCGGTCGCCGATGATGCGTCTGGCTTCGAGCACGTCTTCATGGCGCTGCACGAACGAGAGCGCAATCCAATCGGCGCCGATGGCGAGCGAGCAATCGAGATCGGCGTGATCTTTTTCGGTCAATGCGCTGACGGGGAGAAGCGTGTCGGGCAAGCTGATCCCCTTGCGGGAGGCGAGCGCGCCGCCGGTGATGACCTCAGCTGCGATGCGGCCCTTGGTGGTGCCCTTCACGCGCATCCGGATCTTGCCGTCGTCGAGGAGCAGGACGTGGCCGGGTGCGACGGCTTCGAAAATCTGCGGATGGGGTAGGAAGACGCGCTCGGAGCTGCCCGGCGTTTTATCCTGATCGAAGATGAATTCGGCGCCGTCGTTGACGAAGACGCGGCCGCCGTTGAACTCGCCGAGGCGGAATTTCGGGCCCTGCAGATCGCACAGCACGCCAACGGCATGGCGGCACTTCTCGGCCACGGCTCGGATGGTCTCGACGTAGGTTTTGGCGACCTCATGGGACGTGTGGCTCATGTTGACACGGAACACGTCGACGCCGGCGTGGACGAGCTTTTCAATCATTTCGGGCGACGATGAGGCAGGCCCCAGGGTGGCAACGATCTTCACGCGGCGATTGCGTCTCATGGTCTCTTCTTCTCGGATATCCAAGACCGCGGACGCGGTCTGACTTATTTCTTCGCGGGCTCAGGGTCGGTCAGGCGGATCGTCCACTCCTTGGCGTCGCCCGTATCGACTTCGAAAAAGCCCGTGCTCTTGTAACCGCGCGTGGGGCAATCCTGAACCCCCCGGATCGTGAACGATTTCTCGCCCGTGCACATGTCATTCTTACCGGCCCATTCGCCACCCCGGTCGTAATCGACGGCGTGGACGTAGATGAACCGGCTCGGCACGGGGCCCTTCAACAAAGTCTCGCAGGTTTGGGACGCAATGTTCCACCATCCTTCCGTGGACCAGCCGTCCTTGTCCTGGTAGCCGATCGCAACGCCGACGCGGCTGGCCGTGGAATTACACAGCTTCAAGTCGGCGACCGCCGGGGTGGCGATGGTCACTACGGCGGCTGCCGCTACTTTGGCTGTCAAACGAACGCGGCGGAACTTCTGCATTGCGAACTTCTGCATTGCGATCTGGGGCTCTCTCGAACGACTGACCGGATGGACTGCCTAGCACGCGGACAGGCCGGCCAACAGGGAAGCAAGGGTCGCGCCCCTGCCCGCCGTCTGCGTTTACGGATCGACCAACAAAACGCGAAAATCGTTGACGTTCGTCTGGGTCGGTCCGCACTCCAAAAGATCGCCTATGGCGCGGAAGAAGGCGGTAGAATCGTTATTGGCGAGCATTGCGGCTGGATCGAGGTTTTTGGCTCTGGCGCGGGCAAGTGTTCCCGGATCGGCCATCGCGCCGGCGGGGTCGTCCGGGTTGCCGCCACCACCGTCGATGCCGTCGGTGTCGCCGGCCAGCGCCGAGATACCCGTCGCGCCATCGAGGCCCAGCGCCACGCCCATCATGTATTCCTGGTTGGGACCGCCCGCCCCGGTGCCGGTGACCGTGACCGTGAACTCGCCGCCGGAGATGAAGGCCACGCGCTCGCCGCGCGCCTTGGCTGCGAGGGCAAGCGCTGCATGCTGGCGGCCGACCTCGCGGGCCTCGCCTTCGAGGCTGTCGCCCAGCATTTCGATTTTGTAGCCGCTCGCGCGAGCGATTTCGGCGGCGCCCTGGAGCGAGGCTTTGGGGGCGGCGACGAGATGATACGTCGATGTGGTGAGACGATGGTCGCCGGGTTTCACCGTTTCGTTGGCGGAATCATTGAGGGCGCGGGTGATTTCGGGGGCCACGTCGATCTTGTAGGCGGCGATGACGGCGCGGGCTTCGGCGAGTGTCGTGCCATCGCACACGGTCGGGCCTGATCCAATCGCATCGGGATCGTCGCCCGGCACGTCGGAGATCGCGAGCGTAATGAGGCGGGCGGGATAGGACGCGGCGGCGAGGCGTCCGCCTTTGATGCGCGAGAGATGTTTGCGCACCGTGTTCATTTCGGAAATGCGGGCGCCCGATTTCAGCAGCTGCTTGGTCAACGTGCGTTTGGCTTCGAACGATACGCCGTCAACGGGTGCGGACCACAACGCAGAGGCCCCACCCGACAACAGGCAGAGCACGAGATCATTGGGGCCGCCGGACTTGGCCAGCTGGACGGCGAATTTGGCGGAGGCCACCGAATTGGCATCCGGCACCGGGTGGCCGGCTTCCATGATGGGGATGATGTCGGAGGGCAGGCCGTAGCCGTGGCGCGTGGTGACGAAGCCCAAGAGTTTGTCGCCTTGGCCTTTGGCGGCGTAATGTTTCTCTGTGGCGCGTGCCATGGCAGCGGCGGCCTTACCCGCACCGACGATAATGATGCGTCCGCCTTCTGGCACCTCGGGCAGGAACGGGGTCACGCACACATCGGGGTGGGCGAGCGAGACGGCCTTGTCGTACATCGTGCGAAGCAATTGACGCTGCTCAGCCGGGTCGCTCGAGGCCATGTCGGGTTCCGTTCGTTGGAGGGGGGTCGACTTTGGTCGTGTTTGGGGGATGCCCATCACGGCGTCAAGCGGCCAACCGTCGCTCAATTTGACAGGATTGGGGAGGAGCAGCGTGTTAAGGACTGGGCGATTGCGGAGGGCCTGCCAGCGTGCAGCACGAACACTTTGAACCGCTTAGGATTATCGGCGCGGACCGGCTCGGCGTCTCGCCGTTTCTTATCCTGTGCGACCATGCTTCCAATGCGCTGCCGGCGGAGTTCGGGTCGCTCGGGCTGCCGCCATCGGAATTCGAGCGTCACATCGCCTGGGACCCGGGTGCGGCGCCGCTGACCGAGGCGCTCGCTGCCCGGCTCAACGCGCCGGC
>JALHQM010000075.1:0-7911 GCA_022841965.1 Hyphomicrobium sp.
CGCGTCGGCAGCCAGATCAACATGAAGGAACAGGTGATCGATATCCCAAGCCAGGATGTCATCACCCGCGACAACGCCATGGTCCGCGTCGACGGCGTCGCCTTCTTCCAGGTCCTCGACGCTGGCCGCTCCGCCTACGCCGTCGACAACCTCGAACTCGCCACCATCAACCTGACCATGACCAACGTCCGTACCGTCATGGGCTCCATGGACCTCGACGAACTGCTCTCCAACCGTGATGTCATCAACGCCAAACTCCTGAACGTCGTCGATGCCGCCACCGAAGCCTGGGGCGTCAAGGTCACCCGTATTGAAATCAAAGACATCGCCCCGCCGCGCGACCTGATCGACAGCATGGGCCGCCAGATGAAAGCCGAGCGCGAAAAGCGCGCCCAGATCCTGGAATCCGAAGGCCTTCGTCAGGCCGCGATCCTGAAGGCCGAAGGCGCGAAGCAGGCCATCGTTCTAGAAGCTGAAGGCCGCCGCGAAGCCGCCTTCAAGGACGCCGAAGCCCGCGAACGCGCCGCCGAAGCCGAAGCTAAGGCCACCGAACTTGTTTCGAACGCCATTTCGAACGGCAACGTCCAAGCGATCAACTACTTCGTCGCCAACAACTACATCAAGGCGCTTGAATCACTCGCCGCTGCTCCGAACCAGAAGGTCATCATGATGCCGCTGGAAGCCTCCTCCGTCATCGGCTCCATCGCCGGCCTCGCCCAACTCACCGGCGAAGCTTTTGGCGGCCAATCGAAGCCCCCCCGCGCTTAAAGATCAGTCAGGACATTGGCACCATGGAAAATTTTCTCTCGCTACTGGTGGGCCTTGGCTTCTGGAGCTGGCTCGCCATTGCCCTGGTGCTGATGGCGCTGGAGACCATCATCCCCGGTGTCCACTTCCTCTGGTTCGGCCTCGCCGCCTTCATCGTCGGCTTGCTCGTCGCCATCGTGTCGGCGATGGGAATGGGCGATGTGTTCCCGTTCGCCCTCCAAATCGTCGTCTTTGCGCTGCTGTCGGTGGCCACCGTCTTCGGCCTTAAAAAGCTCACCGGCGCCGATCCAAATGCGCATCAAGTCGACATCAACGCGCCCGGCTCTCAGTTCATCGGCCGCATCGTCGTCGTCGAGGAAGCTATCAAGAGCGGCCGCGGCAAAGTCCGCGCTGGCGACAGCATCTGGCTAGCGGAAGGCGAAGATGCCTACATAGGTGCACAAGTCCTCGTCACCGGCGTCAACGGCACCGCACTCGTCGTGACCAACGAGACAGAAGAGCAATAAATCCAATTGGTTTAGGCCACGCCCGCCCTGAGCAGATCGTGCACATGCACGATCCCGACCGGCTTACCTTTATCGACAACGAACAGCGACGTGATCCGCGACGCGTTGATCATCTCCAGCGCCGCCGATGCCAACGTCTTAGGCGAAATCGTCTTCGGTTTCCCTGTCATGATTTCTCCAGCCGTCGCCGTCAAAAGCTTCGCCCCCATGTGACGCCGCAAATCGCCGTCCGTCACAACGCCGATCAGCTTGCCCTTCTGGTCCACGATCCCAAGGCAGCCAAAGCTCTTCTCCGTCATGATAACAAGCGCCTCCGCCATTGGCATCGACGCCCGCGCCAAAGGCAGCCGATCGACGTGATGCATCACATCGCCGACGTACTTGAGGCTGGCACCCAGAGATCCACCCGGGTGGAACATCTTGAAGTCCTGTGCCGTAAACCCGCGGCTTTCAAGCAGCGCAACGGCAAGGCAATCACCGATCGCAAGCTGCATGGTCGTGGACGTCGTCGGCGCAAGCCCATGCGGACAGGCTTCCTTGGTTCGCGGCAGCTCCAGCACCACGTCCGCTTGTTGACCCAAAGCTGAACCGGCATTCGACGTAATGGCGACCATCGGCACCGAGAAGCGGCGCGAAAACGTAATGAGGTTCGTCAACTCCACCGTCTCGCCCGACCAAGACAGCGCCAAGATCACATCGTCCCGCGTGATCATGCCGAGATCGCCATGCGAGGCTTCTGTCGGGTGAACAAAGAACGCCGGCGTCCCCGTCGATGCCATCGTCGCGGCAATTTTCTGCCCGACATGGCCGCTTTTGCCGATGCCGGAGACGATAACGCGTCCGCGCGCTTGCCTGATAATGCCAACAGCCCGCGTAAACGGCGCAGCCAACCCGTTGTCGAGGGCCGCGCGCAAGGCCGCCAAGCCCTCCGCCTCCAAATCGAGCGTCCGCATCGCGGAGCTGATCACCGATGGTTCGGCGGACATCCCGCCCGGAATGGCTTTCAACTTGCGCATCGCCCCTGCCGTCACCATCCACCCCACTGATTTCAAGAACAGCTGACGCCCGGGACCCAAGCGATCACGGCAGCCAAGAAACACTGGACTCAAAACCACACTACAACCTCTAGCAGAGGAGCGGCCCGCTTCCAAATCGCTCGAAAGTCTGTCCACCGCCAACACGTCCGGCCAAGCGCACCAAAGCCCTTAAAGCCACATTAACCAGCCCTACCTACAGTCCAATGACGATGTGTGCGTCGATCTCAGAACCCTGTCTCAGGCGCCACCTGTGCCCCGTCCCGCAACGCCCGTTACCGGCCTTTGCCTCTGCGTGCCTCTCTTGGCACTCGGCGCGCCCACCTTTTTTCCTGACCTAGCGCAAGCGCAGACCAACGCACCCCTCCTGCGCGGCACAGCGCGCGACGGCGTCACACAGCCGCTCATCGCGACACCTGCCGCCCCCGCGTCCAACAGGATTTCCGCCACACCGCCGGCCCAAGATGCGCTCGCGAGCCCCGATCTGCGCCCGGCGATTCCCGACGACGATCCAACATCCGACCCCCTCGATCCACTCCTCGACGACACGCGCCGCCCTGCCGTCGGTGAGCGCCCCCCCGTGGTCGATGGCGACCTCACCCTGCCCGAAGAACGCACCGCCATTGCCCGCGACGGCATCGTCGAGGTTGGCGAGCCCCCGGCTCCCGAGGATAGCGCTGATCCATCGCTGATCGACAGCCGCCCCCAGGAAGAAGCCGATCTCTTCACAACACCAGTCGAGACTCCACCGGCAGGTTTCGATCCGCTCCTGTTTCAGATCGAGGACATCGATCCCGTCCGCACCGATCGGCGGCCCGCCCGCCTCTTCAATCAGGAACCCTACGATCCCATCGGCGTCCGCGTCGGTAGCTTCGTTTTCTTTCCCGAGGTCACACTCGCCGGAGAAGCGACCTCAAACATTCTGCGCCTCACCCCAGCGGACAGCGATGTTGCCCTGGAATATTCAAGTCGCGCCCGCCTCGTCTCCAATTGGAAGGCCCATGCGGTCGAGTTAAACGCCACCGGTCTCACCTCCTTCCACAATGAGTTCCCCAGCGAAGACGACGCCTTCTGGAACGTCGAAGCCCGCGGCCGTCTCGATCTGCACCGCCGCACCAACCTCCAAGGCCTCATCTCCCATGATGTCCGCCAGGAAGGCCGCGGCGCCATCGATGCAGCCGTGACCGGCGACCGCGCAGCCGTGACCACCGACAGCGCCGATCTCACCCTGAACCACCGCTTCAACCGCCTGTCGCTGCAATTGCGCGGCGGCTACGACAACATCGACTTCGGCGCCAGCGACGGCGCGACCAACGCCAACGATGATCGCGATACCGAGGTCACCACCCAAGCCGTCCGCACCACCTGGGAGTTCCGCCCCACCTTCTCCGTGTTCGGCGAAGTCGAGACGAACCAGCGCCGCTACAATGTCGCCGCCGTCTCCGATGGCTTCAGCCGCGACAGCAACGGCGAACGCTATCGGACCGGCATCGACTTTGGCTCCACAGGCGAGCTGATCCGCGGCGAAGTCAGTATTGGCTACGGCACACAAGACCTGAGCGACGCCGGCCTCAGCGACGTCGATGGCGTTCTGATCGACGCCAACGTCGCCTGGCGCATGAGCGAACTAACAACCCTGCGCTTCCTCGCCCGCTCCGACATCTTTGACACGAACACGACGGGTTCCGGCGGCGTCCTCTCGCGGACCGCGGGCATCGAAGCGCGCCACGCCTTCCGCCGCTACGTTGTCGCCACCGCTGGCCTCTCCTATACCGATTTTGATTATGACAACATCGAGCTATCAGAATCCGAGCTGCGCACATCTCTGCTGCTCGAATACTTCGTCAATCGTGACTGGACCCTCTTCGGCCAGTGGGACCATACCAACTTCGACAGCAATCAACCAAACGGAAGCTGGTCTGCCGACGACCTGCGCATCGGCGCCCGCTGGCGCCAATAGGCCCGCCACATCTTCCAAAACGTCAAACGGCCGGAGCATCGCTCCGGCCGTATGCATTTCAATGACCCCAAGATCGCTCTTACTTCTGGGCCTGCCGGCGGGAGACTTCGGTCGCGGAGACCTCGCCAGCTGCAACAAGCGCATTCACGCAGCGATCCGAGAGCTTCAGACCATTGGAGCGCATGCACTGGCGAACCGCGGGGCTCGTGGGCGAGTGCTGGCTGCAGAAAGAGAAGTAGTCGCCGGCGCAGGCCATCTTCACGCGGGCCGAAAGAGCGTGCGCGTCCGAGTGGCCGCCACCAAGGGCAGTAAGAGCAACGAATGCGGTGACTGCGGCGCGGGCGGTGAGAAGGCTGGTGATCGGGGTCATGGCGGGAACTCCTGGGGGTCAGAGGGGGCCAACTGCTTGTGTCTGACCAGGAGAATGCCTGAGCCCACCCGCCCCCGCTGTTCCACACGGAACCCGGCCAAAAACTTCGCTCAAACCACCAAAACCGCGCCTTAACCAAGCAAAAGGGCGGCCCAAACAGCCGCCCTTGGCCGTCCCGTCCAACCCACTGGCTACCGGTACGTAATGGTCTTGGCCGACGGCCACACGACCCGATACCCGAAATCAATGACCTCTTCGTCGTCCGGCTCCACCTTGAGATCCCAAGCCACGACCCCACGCTGATCCTCGACATTGACCGTCGTCGGCTTCGTCCCACCAGCCGCCTCGACCTTGATATCCGCGTTGTTCGACACCGGCATCTGGTCGAGCACGACCACCTTCATCGCCCGCTCGTGCAGGTTCTTGACCGAGATCTTGAACATCCGCACGTCCGTGCGCGACGTTGAGATCAAGCCCGTCTCACCCCGCTTCTCTTCCACCAGCGCATGTTTCACCCGGACGAGATCGTCCGCACCAAACCCCAGTTCATGTTTCTCACCCGGTGAAACCATCGGCAACGCATACGTCCCCACAAACGTCCCGTCGCGAAACAGCGCCACTGGTCCAGCCAGCATCGGCGTGCCAGCCGGGAGAACAATCGTGGCGTAAAGATACGCCTTGGTGTCCTCGCGCGGTACCGACTTAATACTGAGCTGTGGCTCCACCTTTTCGGTCAGCAGTTGCACGCGCTTTGCTTCGCCCGTATTCGGCACGCCGCTGCGCCCCGGCACCGCAAAGACGGCCTGAAACGGAGTGACCACCGCATCCGCCTGCCGCGCTTCAACCACCACCGGTTCCGGCGCCGCCTCCGCCATCACCATCTGATCGCCATCCATCGCCGCTTCGGGAGCAGCCATCCGCTTCATCGGCGCGGCCGTCGGCGCCGGCGCCCCAGCCATCGGCCGCGGCACGGGTGGGGCTTCGAAATCGACGGTAATGGAACTCAGTTCCGGAATAGCAGCGCTCGCGTTCGGCCGCGTTGTCGACAACGTCAAAGCCGCGTTGTCCCAGTTCTCACCGCTGTTCTGCCGAATTTCAGCGCGGCGGATCAGCGCCAGCGATGGCGCATTGGTCTTGTCGCCGGTTTGCAACCGCGCGTCATAAAGCGCCGTCCATGATGCGGCCGGCACCTGATAGCGCACGACCAGATCGGCATCCAGCGGTGCCAATGCCTCAACATGCACGCGCACCTCCGTCCGCTCCTGCTCCGCAGGCGAAAGCGCGATCAGCTTTTTCTCTAGATCGCCGATCTGCCGGTCGAGCGTGCGCATCTTGACCTGCGCATCCACCGCGTTGCGCTGTGCCTCGAGGCTGCCCGTCGAAATTGTTGTCAAGATCTGCGACCAGTCTTCGCCGCGCTCCGCACCTTGCGCCGGTGCCGGCCGCGTCGGCAGCTGGCTGAGATTGTTGATCAGCAACTTCTGCGTTTCAGCCGCTTGAAATTGCGCCTCCGCCGTACCGCGCTGATCCCGCAAGATTTCGATCTCATCTTCAATGCGCCGCCGCTCACTCGCCACCACCGCCACATCCGTACTGGCCACCATCAAGCGCCGGCTATCCACCGATCCAATTTCGAGCTTACCCGTCGCCAATCCCTCGACCCGGATCGATCCCGGCACCGCATCCGCCGGAACATCCGACAACACGACGGTATGCATGCCCTTTTCCAGATTGATCTTCGCAACCCGGCTCACCTCCGCACCTTGCGGAAAGACCGTCACCGCATCCACCCGCGATGACACGGGAACATCGGCGGCCCAAACAGCAGCAGGCCAAGCCAGGAACAGAGCAGACGTGAAGGTTCGACGCATTTTGAAAAATCCCAATAGCGTTGTCGGTTCCCTGTTCGACGCTGTCGAACGGGCAAACCTTGGGTTGGGTGGTGCGGCCGCGAGACGACCGAATTATGACCTCCGGCGGCGACTGCTAAAAGTCCCCCGCGCGCACGGTTTTGTAAGCCCAGTCGAGCCAGGGGAGAAGCGCGGAAACATCCGCGGCCTCCACCGTCGGCCCGGTCCAGATCCTGAGGCCCGGCGGCGCTCCCCGGTGCCCTGCAATATCGAAACCAGCCCCCTCCCGCTCGAGCGCACCCGCCATGTCCGACACAAACCGGCGCTGACGGGTCTCATCAAGCAGGCCAAAATCACGGTCCCCAATCCCAACGACAACCGACGTCAACGACCGCGTCGCCGGATCCGCCACCGGATCGGTTGCCCAGTCTGACCGTGCAACAAAGCCCCAGATGATCGCGGCATTGCGCTCCGCCCGCCCCCGCAATCCATTCAATCCGCCGGCAGTCTCCGCCCACGCCACCGCGCGCGCGCAATCTTCAACACACAACATCGACGGCGTGTTGATCGTCTGACCGTCAAAGAGCCCCTCGTCCAATTGCCCCGCGCGCGCGAAACGAAACAGCTTCGGCACCGGCCAGGGCGGCACGTAGGTAATCGCCCGCTCGACGGCCCGCGGCGACAAGATCAGCACGCCATGCGCAGCCTCACCCCCGAGGCACTTCTGCCAAGAGAACGTCACCACATCGAGCTTCGCCCAATCGAGGTCCTGCGCCAACACCGCCGACGTCGCGTCACACAACGTCAGCCCCCGCCGGTCATCCGCGATCCATTTCAGATCAGGCACGCGCACGCCCGACGTGGTCCCATTCGCCGTAAAGACAATGTCGCGATCAAAATTGGCCTTCGCCAAATCCGGCAAGTGCCCGAACGGCGCATCATGGATGGTGATATCGCCGAGCCCCAACTCCTCGACCACATCGCGCACCCAAAGACGCCCGAACACATCCCACGCGAACACATCAACGCCGCGCGATCCAATCAGCGACCACATCGCCATTTCAAACGCGCCCGTATCCGACCCCGGCACGATCGCGAGCCGGTAGTCCGCCGGCAACTGCAAAAGTTTTTTCAAAGCGTCGATAAGATCGGCCAGCGACTGCCGTCCCACCGCAGACCGATGCGACCGCCCAGTCACAGCATCCTTAAGCCACTCCGGCGACCAGCCGGGCGGTTTCGCGCACGGCCCACTGGAAAAGAAAGGACGCGCTGGCTTTAGCGGCGGTTTGGCGATGCCGGTCATGGGTTGGTTCACTGTGGGATAACGTCCGGGCCGCCCGAACGTTAGGCGCAACTTGGCGCGCCAACCCCCCGTCGTCAATCCAGCCCCAACGCGAAAAGGCAGCCTCCTCTCGGAAGCCAC
>JALHQM010000075.1:8011-9396 GCA_022841965.1 Hyphomicrobium sp.
GGAACCGGCACCGGAGCGGGCACCGCGACCGCCGCCGCATAAGGGTCTTTGACACCCGTGTAGATCACGTCGCCGCCGGCAATCGCCGGACCAGCGACCGCGAGCATGGCAGCGCTGGCAACGGTCAAACCCGCAAATTTCATCTTCATCGTCGTCGATCCCCTCAACGCAACCGCGGCATCAACCGCAGTCCGGCTCAAAACAAATGCCGCCGAAGATTAGGGACCGAGAAAGCCACAGGTTCACCGTCGAGACATCCCAGGCCCGCAGCTCTTTTGAGGGCTGCCGCCAGACGCATACAGGAACCAGGACGAACATCGTCTCGGATAAACCCGGATCTCGGCAGGCCCTTGTGCCCCGCCGGTCCGGCCCGGGCTTCGCGATACGAAGCCCGGTCCAGTGTCGTCAACTCACGGGCGAAGCGAACCCCGCCCAATTCTAATTCGCGCGCTTAGCGCAGGTCGTAGCGCAGGCCGACGCGGAACTCGTGCGCCGTGATGCTTTCAACCGTCGGATCTTCGGCAATCGGAACCGTCGTCACGATCGGGCCAGTGGCAACTTCGCCGAGATACAAGAAGCGATAGCCGACATCGAGGTAGAGGTTCCGCCCGGCACTGACAGCCATCGGGCCATCCTTCGAACTGCCACCAGAAGCCATCTGACCGCCGCGCAGCTTGGCCGTGAAACCTGCCATCAGCGCGCCAGCGACATCGGTATTTTCGCCCTCTTCGATCTCGCCGGTGCAAGCGCAGGTACTGCCCGCCACGCCCGTCGTCGTTTTATTGAAGGTGAAGCCGAGACCAGCGCCGACATATGGATTGATGCGGCCGTCCCGATTGAAATCGTAGTAAAGGTTGAACAGCACCACATCGCTCTCGATGCCGAAGTTGCGCGGACCATCGAGTGCAGCATAGTGATCGAGCAGCGTGCCGCTCGCATCCGCCTCAAAGCGGTGATCGTAGGTGACATCGCCGCGGATCGTCGGCGTGAAGTAACGCCCAATACCGCCGCCCAGCGTCCACGTATCATCAATCGTTTCGTCGACGAGATCATAGATGCCGATTTCCGTCATCTCCGGATCATCATGAATGGCGTAGCCGCCGTCGATGCGCGCGTACCAAGACGGCCCCACGGCCATCGGCGCCGCGTACGAGACATCCTTCATGCCGCCGCCGTTGCCGTAGAGATCGGCTGCGGTCGCCGCCGTAGAACCGGCCGCGACGAGCGCGCATCCCAGAAAAAGTGCCGTCCGCGAGATCATGAGTGGATTCCCTGCTTTGCACCGCACCCCGCAACGCGGAAGCGGCCTCACCTATGCTTCAGCAGAGAATTTGCCGTATAAGGTTTAAGGGACACTTAACCGCCGCCACAAAATGAAACACCGC
>JALHQM010000075.1:9496-11436 GCA_022841965.1 Hyphomicrobium sp.
AGTCCGCCGAGCGGAACAGGAGAGGCTTACATCCACACCCGCTCGGCGAGACCGCAAGGCGGTCCGGCGCGAGCGCCGTATGCGAACGTGAAGGCCCGCTTGGGCCAAACGTTCGCCAACAAACAAGTCTTAAGCCGCCTGCGCGGCGACCTTCACGGCATCCACGATCTCGCCGACGACCGCATTGACCAGCGTCTCATCGTCGCCTTCCGCCATAACGCGAATGACCGGCTCTGTTCCAGAAGGACGAATAACAATCCGCCCATTTTCGCCAAGTTTGATCTGCGCACCTTCGATGACCTTGCGCACGCGCTTGTCTTCGAGCGGCTTCCCACTCTGATAGCGAACATTTTTCAAAACCTGCGGCAGTGGCGTGAACCGCGCGCAAACCTCAGAAACAGGTTTACCCGTCGCCACAACGCACGCCAAAACCTGCAGCGCCGAGACGAGCCCATCGCCCGTCGTCGTGAAGTCCGACAAAACAATATGCCCCGATTGCTCGCCGCCGACGTTATAGCCATGCTTGCGCATGTGCTCGACAACATACCGGTCACCCACCGGTGTGCGCACAAGTCCCAGCCCCAGCGTCTTCAAATAGCGCTCAAGCCCAAGGTTGCTCATTACTGTTGCAACCACGCCCCCCGCTGAGAGCTTGCCCCGCCGGTGCCAACTCTCGGCAATCACCGCCATTAGCTGATCGCCATCGACGATCTGCCCCTTCTCGTCGACGATCACCACGCGGTCCGCATCGCCATCGAGTGCTATGCCGATGTCGGCCCGGAATTCCTTCACCTTCTGAACCAAGAGGTCTGGCGCCGTCGAACCACACTTGTCGTTGATGTTGCGCCCATTCGGCTCCACACCGATTTTGATGACCTCTGCGCCGAGTTCCCACAGCGCTTCCGGCGCCACCTTATAGGCCGCTCCATTCGCGCAATCGATCACGATGCGCAGACCCGTGAGCTTCAAATTTTTCGGCAGCGTCCGCTTGGCAAATTCGATGTAGCGCTCCTGCGCGCTTTCCACCCGCGTCGCACGCCCGATCCGGTCCGCCGTAGCTAACATCGTCCGGCTATCGGCTTCGATCAACCGCTCAATCGCCAGTTCCATATCGTCGGAGAGCTTGTAGCCATCCGGATCAAACAGCTTGATACCGTTGTCTTCATACTTGTTATGCGACGCCGAGATCATCACGCCGATATCCGCGCGCAGCGACCGGGTGAGCATCGCCACAGCCGGCGTCGGCATAGGACCCAGCAAAAACACATCGACGCCAACCGACGTGAACCCCGACATCAAAGCGGCTTCGAGCATGTAACCCGATAGCCGCGTATCCTTGCCGATCACCACGCGATGCCGGTGGCTGCCGGTCTGAAACAGTTTGCCAGCGGCCATACCCACCTTCAGCGCCACTTCCGACGTCATGGGATGAGTGTTCGCCGGACCGCGAATGCCATCGGTGCCAAAATAGCGGCGGGTCATTGTCAACAAGCTCCTCGTCTGGGTCGGAGGTCCAAAGCGGGATGGACCGGGAGATTCGCCCAACTATAGCTCCACCCCTGCAACGTGTCGCGGCCGGGCCTTGCTTCGCCTATCACACTATGTTCGTCAAAATTACAAGGCCACCGAACGCCCAGCGAAAAATGGATGACGACCAAGGGCCGCTTGGCCGGAATTGGCGGCTGACCCGGCCCTCGGAATCAGATCAAAGAAACGGCTCACCTGTCTGGCTGCATTCGCCGCCCGACCAGGGACTTGCGCCCAAACGAGCCCACGCGCCCGAACGAGAATGAGAGGAACGTCATGGCCCATTTCCTGTCCGTCGCCAATCGCAAAGGCGGTGTCGGCAAATCGACCACGGCCGTCATGCTGGCGCATGCGTTTGCGGCGTGGGGCGGCATGCGCGTTCTCGTCATGGACCTCGACAGCCAGTGCAACGC
>JALHQM010000076.1 GCA_022841965.1 Hyphomicrobium sp.
TTTCTATGCGCATGAGTTCGTCGCGGGCAGCCTTCAGCCGCACGGCATCGACGCTCGGGCCGGTTTCACGTGCGGTTGCGCGCTTTGGCGGCGCATCGGGGAGTGCACGCCAGACCTTCTGCTGCGCAGACGTCGAGGCGCTGTCGGGCTCCGCCGCAGCGACACGCGTGGTGCCGTTGGTCGGGCGCACTTCACCCTTGCCGGGGCCTGCGATTTCGGGCGCGGCAATCGCTGCCCATTTGTCGCGCGGCTTTGTGGCGGCCGATCGCTGGGTCGTCGGCGTGCACACAGTGCTCGACTGGCCGCGCGCCAATGCCAGCATGATATAGTCGGGCGTGTCGACAGGGCGCAGCACGCTCACGCGCTCGCCGAGAGCCTGCATGGCGCGCTGGGTAGCATCGGTCCAACGACCGTCAATCGGGCCGGCATAGCAGCCGAGCCGCTGAAGCTCTCCCTGGATCTGCTGGACCAATACAACTGTCGGCTCGGTGCGCGTCGTCGATTGGGTGCTGGCCAAGCGAATAAGCGGATCGGGGGATGGACCGGGTGATATTGGGCGCACGGCGTCGACGGCCACCTTCGTCTCGGCCGCGCCACCCTGGCCAGCAGCCTGCGATTTCGGCATGTCGACGGCCGACGGCGGAACCGGGGCCATCAAGTACGCAACCGCGCCGATTGTGGTCAGCGCCCCCACGAGGCCGACACCCTTGCCCATCGGAGGTCTCCTTACGCAATACAAAACCGGATCGCCGATCGAGAGCCGCGCGCGACGGGCGCAACAGCCTTACCTCACTGCCATCTCTTGCCGTTGAGGTACGCGGCTCAAACGTAACGTATAGATATGCGTTCTGGTTCAGCCCACCTAGCCCTCCATTCATCACAAATTTTCGACTGCCTCGGCCGCACTATTTGATTGCAAAATCTCAGACAGCGCAGTGGCCCCTGGCCCCGCCATGACGCCTCCGGAAAAAACCGCCCGGCCATCGACGAAGCAGCGTATACTTATAATCACCCTTCGGGGTATTTTGGTACTTCGTGTCCCTTCGTGGCTAAGAGGATGTAAAATCATGGATCTCACCCTGATCATTCAGCTCATTAGCGGCATCGTCGGCGGCAATGCGGCGGGAGCGGCGCTGAAGGAAAAATCGCTCGGTGTGCTCGGCAACTCGTTGGCTGGCCTGGTCGGCGGCGGCCTTGGTGGCCAGATCATCCAAGCGCTGCTCGGCATCGGTGCGGCCGGCGGGGGCGGACTGGACATTGGCGCTATCATCGCCCAGATCGCCAGTGGCGGGGTCGGCGGTGGCGTCGTGATGATCATCGTCGGGATCATCAAGCAGATGATGCAGAAGTAGGCGCTCCCGCCTCCTGATTTCACTCCGCCCCGAGGCGCGGCATTTGGCAATGGGCAGACCCGTGCCGGATCGCTTGACCGGCTGGCGGGCGGGTGCTGTATCGGCGGGAACGGACATGCAACCGAGTCCCGCCGAGAGGTGAAATGCCCGCTCCCGCCACGACGCCCACCACAGCCACCGCCGCCGCGCCGACCGGCGATGTCGTGCTGATCATCGATTTCGGCTCGCAGGTGACCCAGCTCATCGCCCGCCGAGTCCGCGAAGCCGGCGTCTATTCCGAGATCGTGCCCTTCAATCGCGCCGACGAGGCGCTGCGGCGTCTGACGCCCAAGGCGGTCATCCTGTCGGGCGGTCCCGCCTCGGTCACCGCCGACGCCTCGCCCCGCGCCCCGCAAGCGGTGTTCGAAGCCGGCGTGCCGATCCTGTCGATCTGCTACGGCCAGCAAACGACGGCAGTCCAACTCGGCGGTGTCGTCGAGGGCGGACACGCAGCGGAGTTCGGCCGCGCCGATATCGTCATCCAGGAAAAAAGCGCTCTGTTCGAGGGCATCTGGGAGATCGGCCAGCGCTATCCGGTGTGGATGAGCCACGGCGATCGCGTCACGAAGCTCCCTGAGGGGTTCACCGTCAAGGCGGTGAGCGAGAACGCGCCGTTCGCCATCGCATCCGACGAACGTCGCCGCATCTACACGACTATGTTCCACCCGGAAGTCGTGCACACACCGGATGGCGCGCGGCTGATCACCAATTTCGTGCGCAACATCGCCGGGCTTCCCGCCGACTGGACGATGCGCCACTTCCGCTCGAGCGAGATCGAGAAGATCCGCGCGCAGGTTGGCAAGGGTCGCGTGATTTGCGGACTGTCGGGCGGCGTCGATTCAGCCGTCGCCGCCGTTCTCATCCACGAGGCGATCGGCGACCAGCTCACCTGCATCTTCGTCGATCACGGCCTGATGCGCCTCAACGAAGCCGATGAGGTCGTACGTCTGTTCCGCGGCCACTACAACATCCCGCTCGTCCACGTCGACGCGACCGACCGCTTCCTCGGCGCACTTGCCGGCGTCAGCGATCCCGAGACCAAGCGCAAGATCATCGGCAAGCATTTCATCGAAGTGTTCGAAGTCGAGGCCGCCAAAATCGGCGGCGCGCAGTTCCTCGCGCAGGGGACACTCTACCCGGACGTCATCGAGAGCGTGTCGTTCACCGGCGGGCCGTCGGTCACGATCAAGTCGCACCACAATGTCGGCGGCTTGCCCGAGCGCATGAACTTGAAACTCGTCGAGCCGCTGCGCGAATTGTTCAAGGACGAGGTGCGCGTGCTTGGCCGCGAGTTGGGACTGCCGGAAGCTTTCGTCGGTCGCCATCCGTTTCCGGGTCCAGGTCTCGCGATCCGCATTCCCGGCGAGATCACGCGCGAAAAACTCGACATCCTGCGCAATGCCGACGCGGTATACCTCGACGAGATCCGCAAGGCCGGCCTCTACGATAAGATCTGGCAGGCATTCGCGGTGCTGCTGCCTGTGCGCACGGTTGGCGTGATGGGTGACGGGCGCACCTACGATCACGTCTGCGCGCTGCGCGCCGTCACCTCGGTCGACGGCATGACCGCTGACTTCTTCCCCTATGACATGAATTTCCTCGGCCGCGCCGCGACCCGCATCATCAACGAAGTCCGTGGCATCAACCGCGTCGTCTATGACATTACGTCGAAGCCTCCCGGGACGATTGAGTGGGAATGATTTTTACCCCTCCGGCAGTATCCGTTTGTACGCTAGGATACGCCATAATCCGTTGATAACAAAAGATAATCCTAACTAGGTCTATCACCATCTATCGAGGGGTAGTGCTCCGATTTGACGGTATAGCGGACGGTATGGGGAATCTTGTTCGATCAGAAAATTCGGGATACCGTCATGGCCAAGAGAGCTGCTGACGGTATTTTTTTCGGACATAACAGACTGATTTCAAAAAGGAATCATGCTTCCAGCATCGTCTGTTTTGGCCTGACGGTATAATTGGCGCTTCTCCCCGATTTTGGGACGATTTTGGAGGCCCCCATGCTTACTGACACGGCGATTAAGACACTGAAAGCACAGCAGAAGTTGTATAAGGTGAGCGACCGTGACGGTATGTACGTCGTGGTGCAGCCGTCGGGTGCGATCGTGTTCCGGTACGACTACCGCCTAAACGGCCGTCGCGAGACGCTGACGCTCGGTCGGTACGGGCCAGAAGGCCTTTCGCTGGCCCGCGCTCGGGAAAAGCTGATCGATGCCAAGCGGGCCATTTCAGAGGGGAGGTCTCCGGCCCAGGAGAAGCAGCACGACAAGCGGCGACTGAAGGAGGCGAAGAGGTTCGGCGAGTTCGGCGAGAAATGGTTCCAAGAGTCGCGCATGGCCGACAGCACGCGCGCCATGCGACGCTCGATCTACGAGCGCGACATCCTACCAACGTTTCGAAACAAGCTTTTGACGGAGATCGCGCCTGACGATCTCCGCATGATGTGCGGAAAAGTGAAGGATCGCGGTGCTCCAGCTACGGCCGTCCATGTGCGGGATATCGTGAAGCTGATCTTTGCGTTCGCGATCTTGCATGGCGAGAAGGTCGCCAACCCGGCGGATGAAGTTGGGCCTGCGTCTATCGCAACATTCGTACCGAAGGATCGTTCGCTATCACCGGCGGAGATCCGCGTCATGCTCGGTCAGCTCGACCATGTGCCGACCCTGCCGACTATACGGCTGGGAATGAAGCTCTTCCTTCTGACGATGGTCAGGAAAAGCGAGCTGCAGGACGCGACATGGGATGAAGTCGATTTCGAGAACGCCGTCTGGTCGATCCCAAAGGAGAGAATGAAGCGGTCGAAAGCACACAACGTCTACCTGTCGGAGCAGGCGGTGGACATCTTCGTCGCGCTGAAAACTTGCGCGGGTAACTCGCGCTATGTCCTTCCTTCGCGATACGACGCTGACGCACCGATGTCGCGGGCGACATTCAATCGGATCACCACCGCAGTCGTCGTAAGGGCGAAGAAGGAGGGGCTGCCGCTCGAACCGTTCACTGTCCATGACCTACGGCGCACAGGTTCTACCCTGCTGAATGAGCTGGGCTTCAATAGCGACTGGATCGAGAAGTGCTTGGCGCATGAAGACGGAAGGTCCTCGCGTGGCGTCTATAACAAGGCGGAATACGAGCATCAACGCCGCCATATGATGCAGGAGTGGTCCAATATGTTGGATGCCTGGGTTTTGGGTCAGAAGTATCGTCCGACGCTGCTCCCGGCCACGATGGAGTCGCTTGAGTTGGAGCCTAGTGTTTGACGGGCCGCGAACGGCGCAGCCTCACGTCAGGGCTTGGAGCACGTTTGATGGCATTTGCGCGAGTGGCATGGCGCCGAGCGTCGAGCCAGGCTTCGACCTCTGCCAAGTCCCAGACGACGCAGCGTGAGGTGAGATAGAAGCGCTGCGGGAATTCTCCTCGCTGCTCCATGTCATAGATCGTGCTGTCGGCAAGCGGCACGATCTCTCGTAACTGCTGCCGGCGAATTGTTCTTCGGGTGACATGTGGGGCAGCGCTCATACCGTATCTCCACTTCTTTGCTCTCGTGGAGATAGAAGGCGATAGATCCTCCGCTTTGAAGCCCGCGTGTGAACGCGTGCGGTAATATCGGGCTATAGCGTGTAAATCGGACGGGTGGTCTCAACGGGCAAGTGACGTCTAGAAGCTCTGCCGGACCCTTCGGCTTATTCGAAGCGCCGCTGCCCGTGGAATTTCAGCCCGGTGGAACCCGCGATTCAGTTCAGGGGAGCGCCAGTTCCGAAAAGTGCCGTCGGATATGATCCAGCTTGGGATCGATGTAGCGGCGGCAGAAGGGCCTGCTCGGGTCGGTTCGATAGTAGTTTTGGTAACGCTCGTCCGACGCTCTGAAACCTTTAAACGGGAGGACCAGGGTGTGCACCGCCTTGGCAGACGCGCCGGCGAAGCGGACGATCGCCTGTTCGGCCTCAGGCCGCTGGCTCTCTTCAAAGATGTAGATCGCGCTACGGTATTTGCTGCGAGGTGAACGGGCCCTGGCAGCGGAATGCGTTCTGAGATGGACCTCGGAAAGCGTCGCCAACGGAATAACCGATGGATCGAAGGTAACGATCACGCCTTCTGACCAGGTATCCGCCGGCGCGTCCGACTGAACAAAGCCCTGGTCGACCTGGGCGACGCCGCGCAACGCCTGGAACACTCCTTCTGTGCACCAATGGCACCCCCCTCCAAAGCCGGCCTTCGCCATCATCACCTCCACGCCCAGGCGTCATTCCTGACGTAGGTTTGCCCGGCGAAGCGCTAGCGGCTGATTTCGAAGAGGAACCACGCACGGCGCTCAGCCTCGTCCGTCCAGGCATCGATCAGGCCGGACGTCGCATTATCCTTCGCCTTGTCCGCGACGTCCTTTGCGCGGCGAAACGACTCGACCATGTGGAGATTGTCGGCGCGGAGCTCGCCCAGCATGTCCTGCGGCGTCACGAACTCAGCATCATTGTCCTTGATGGTCTGGTGGCGCGCGATATCGCCGATCGATCGTATGGTGGTGTTGCCCGTCTTTCGGGCGCGCTCGGCGATCGCATCGGTGGCGGCGAGGATCTGTGCGGCCTGCTCATCAAGAAGCAGGTGATAGTCCCTGAAGTAGGGTCCGGAGACGTGCCAGTGGAAATTCTTTGTCTTCAGGTAGATCGCATAGCTGTTCGCCAGGATGATCTTCAGAGCATCAGAGACGGTCATCGCCGCACATTCATCGAGATCAGAAGGTGCAGGAACGGTGGCAGAACCGGCATTCGTCATCACTTAGACCTTCTCAATTTCGGCTTGCACGGGAGCCGGCACCGGTTCCGCCACCGATGGCGATGTATAGAAGATGAATTCATCGCCAGGCGAAGTCCAATGATCAGCGGCTATAGTTTCGATACCTTTGAGCGACATGCGCAATCGTAGGGCGGCGGGCGTCGCAGGCGAACCGGCCGGCCGGACCTCCACCTGCCCGTCAGGGGTCCGGTCGGAAATCCAGCACGAACGCCACGACCTTTTCGGCGGACATCTCGCACGGCTTCAGCAAGGTTCGATCAGATGCAGTGCGATAGAGGTTGAAGCTGACAATGTCGGTCCCGGCCAGCTCCCTGGCGAACAGGCTGTTGCGGCGCCCATCCCCGGATCGCCGGACAGTCAGGCCGAAACGCCGGCCTTCGTAGGCGCCTTCGCTGTATCCCTCCGCAAGCTTGGCGAAAGCGGCCTCGAACCCGGCATGCTCCATCTCAATCCACCCGTCTTGATCCGGCAGAGACGGAAGGATTCGACGCTGTTGGCGCCGAACGGCCGGGGGCAGTGTCCTTCAGCCGAGCCGCTTCGGGATGGGCGGACGATCTGAGATGCCGGCGCTTGCACAGGGCCATCAGCGAAGCCGCCGCCTGACCGGTCTGCTATGCAACGTCCACGCCCTTCCAGAAAGCGACGTGATCCCGAATGCCCTCGGCTTCCGGCGTCGGATCGGGATAGGTCCAGGCCGCGTTCGCGTTGAGCGCATCGCCCACACGAACATGGAAGTAGCGCGCGGTGCCCTTGATCGGACAGACGGACGTGTGCGGGCTCATCTCAAGCAGGCCAAAATCGACCGCCGACGGTGGGAAGTAGTGGTTTCCCTCGACGACGACCGTCTCGTTGCTTGTGGCGATGGTGGCGTCATTCCAGATAGCTGAGACCAACGGAC
The DNA here is from genome assembly GCA_022841965.1 of Hyphomicrobium sp. Lineage (GTDB taxonomy): Bacteria > Pseudomonadota > Alphaproteobacteria > Rhizobiales > Hyphomicrobiaceae > JAGVSR01. The sequence goes on from JALHQM010000076.1 coordinate 7,096, forward strand.
TCTCCTTTCCCGTTCAAAAACCGGCACGGGGTCATGGGGTGTCTGCCCGGGCCGCACCTCCTCAGTTGACGCGCGGCGTGCGCCCGAGGAGTTTGTCGAGTTCGCCTCTGACATCGAGCTCGATAAGCTCGTCGGAGCCACCGACATGCGTGCCGTTGATGAAGATCTGCGGCACGGTGTTTCGACCCGACGCTTCCGTCATGGCCTGCCGGTGAACCGGATCCGCCTCGATATCGAGTTCCTTCCATTGCACGCCCTTCTCCTTGAGGAGCGTCTTCGCCCGGCGGCAGAACGGGCACCAGCTCGTGGTGTAAAGGAGGACGTCAGGTTTCATTTTGCGTCTCCGGTCAGCCGCGTTCGAGGAGGGCGACTGTGCCTTGGCCGCCGTCGGCACAGATGCTGACGATCGCCCGTGATCCGGGCGGCATGGTCCACAGTTCCTTCACCGCCTGGCTGAGGTCGCGCGCGCCTGTAGCGCCGAACGGATGACCGATGGCGACCGAGCCTCCATTAGGATTGACGCGGTCCCAATCGAAGTCGCCCATAGTCGCCTGGACACCGGCTGTTCCGCGCACCCACTCCCGATCAGTGATGGCTGCAACGTTCGCCAGGACCTGGGCTGCGAAGGCTTCGTGGATTTCCCAGAGTGCGATGTCGGAGAAGCTGAGTCGATGCCGCGCGAGCAGGCGCGGAATGCCATAGGAGGGCGCCATCAGCAGGCCCTCGGTGTGGAAATCGACGGCCGAGACCTCGTAGTCGACGAGCCGCACATACGGGGTGCCCGGCGGGAGTCTCGCCACACCGGCTTCGGTGGCGACCCAACACCCGGCGGCTCCATCCGTAATCGGCGAGCTGTTGCCGGCGGTCAGGGTTCCCCTCCCAGTGTCGCGATCGAAGGCGGGCTTCAGAGCGGCAAGCCGCTCGCGCGAGGTGTCGGCGCGCGGGTTCGCATCGCGCGCCAGTTCAGGCAGGGAAATCACAAGATCGTCGAAGAAGCCTCGTTCCCAGCCCGCGACTGCCCGCTGGTGGCTCTTGAGCGCCCAATCATCCTGCGCGACGCGCGAGATCCGCCAAGCCTTGGCGGTCTCCTCCATATGATCACCCATCGTCCTGCCGGTGATTCGGTTGGCCCAACCTTTCGTGGGGAGCACGTAGTCGCGCGGGGTAAGAGACTGGAGCGCGGCAAGCGCGGCCGTCGCATCCTGGGCAAAGAGGTCGGTGAGCCGCTTCGATGCCTCGGCGGTCAGGGCGATTGACGGGCGGCTCATAACTTCGGACCCGCCGACCATCGTGAGGTCAATCCCGCCGCCCAGCATCCCTGCCGCAGCGAAGGTCGCCGTCATGCTGGTCGAGCAAGCCAGGACCACGGAAAATGCCGGAACAATCGGATTGAGCTTGGCGTCAAGCCAGGTTTCGCGAGCAATATTGCTCCAGCCCAAATTCGGTATCACGGTTCCCCAGACGAGGAGATCGGGTTCCGCCTGCGCCGCCATCGCCTGTACGACAGGCACGGACAGAGAGATGGCGTCGTAAGCCGCCAACGCGCCTCCACCACGGCCGAAAGGGGTCCGAAGGCCGGCTGCAACGAAGACGGGTTCGGCAAAGCGGCTCATTATGATCTCCAAACTATTTCTGGGCTGCACTTCCGCGACGGCGGAACGCGCAGTCGCTTGGGCCGCTAACCACCGTAGCGCTCGGTTTTGATAATGGTGGGGTCCAGGCCGGCCAGCAGCGCGCCCTCGGTCGCGATGTTGACGAAGCCGTTTGATCCGCAGACGAACACTTGCGTCGGCTTTCGGTGAAGCCGCGCTAGAACTTCCTGGACCATCCCGCCGTCGATCCGTCGCCCGAAGTCCGATGCGCGGATCGGTTTCTCGCGCGTAATTGCCAGCGCCAAGACGAATGCCGGATCGCTGACTTCGAAGGAATGAAGCTCTTTTGAGAAGAGAACGTCTTCAGCGGTTCGTGCGGACAGGAGCAGCGCTGTCGGCACGACCTGGGCCAGTGCGCGGCGCTGCCGGATCATTGCCATCAACGGCACGAGGCCCGAGCCTGCCCCGATCAACAGCACTGGGTCTATGGCAGGTTCAGGCCATAGGAAATGGCCGCCGAGCGGACCACGAAGCTCGATTTCGTCGCCGATCGCTGCGACATCGTGAAAGAACGGCGAAACTTCGCCATCCGGTAGGCGCTCGATAGCGAGCTCGACGATCGGAGACGAGATTGCCGAAGACGCGATCGAGTAACTCCGCATCGCACTGTAGCCACCGGGCGCGGTCAGCCGGACATCGACATGCTGCCCTGCGATGTGCGCGAACGGTTTGCTCAACCGAAGGAAGAAGCTCTTGATACTCGGGGTCTGTTGGACGATTTCGTCGATTACGCATGGCTGCCACGCGATTTGCGCGCCGTTTTCAGTCATTGGTGTATCGTTGCTCGCGCCACGGATCGCCGTAGATGTGATAGCCGCGCAGCTCCCAAAAGCCGGCCTCGTCACGCGTTGTGAATTGCAGCGCGTTCACCCATTTGGCGGACTTCCAGAAGTAAAGGTGCGGAACCAGAAGACGCGCCGGCCCTCCATGATCGCGGGGAAGCGGCTTGCCCGCATAGTTGAGGGCGACCATCGCTTTCCCGGAGAGAAGATCCGCCAGCGGGACGTTTGTCGAGTAATTATCGTAGCAGTGCGCCAAAACGAAATCGGTGGGCCGATCGAGCCCTGCATCTGCAAGGATGTCTTCGACGAGTACGCCCTCCCACGCGGTATCCAGCTTGGACCAGGACGTGACGCAGTGAATGTCTCGGGTCACCTTGGTCTTCGGTAGGGCGTTGAACTCGCTCCAGTTCCACACTTTGACGGGCTTCGGACCGATCTTGACGGTGAATTTCCAATCGGAGGGCTCCACGCTCGGCGTTGGCCCGGCCGTCAGGACAGGGAAATTCTCCACGAGATGCTGGCCTGGCGGAATCCGATCGGACTGGTCGCCGCCTGAACCGCGGCCGGTGAAACCTCTGGTGACCATAGCGAAACCTCCTTGCTTGTCACGACAGACCAGAACCGGATTCAGTTCAGAATTCTGTAAAAGACCTTTGCACGCACGACCGCCGAGCGAGCCAATTCACTGAAAATCAGAATACCGGATGCCCTATTAGTTTGGACCATTTTGAGTCGTGGTTATTGCGTGTAGACTATAGCGGCAGGCCAGTATGATTTCCCAATACCCCGTAGCTATAGTTTTGATAGCCTTCACAGCGGCATTACAGGCGCACCCCCGTTGGCGGATTTCGACCGGACGCCGTCGCTTGCCAGCGGTGTTGTGAGATCGGGGGGCAAGATCGCCCCTGCCAATGCTACCGCTGAGAGGTCGAATCCTCAACCGCTTGGGCGCTTATCGCCTCCATCCGGATGCTCACCCGCCGAACCGCAATAAACTGCTATTCTCGATAAACTCCCGAGTCCGGCTCAGAGGTATGGAAACTATGTCGTAGCGCTATTGGAAATGCTGCGCGCATACCTTCATAGTATGACACGCGAAATCTGTAAATCCTGAGTATAGTTCGGAAGAAATTTCGATCTGATCGATCAAGACTTCAGGATGCAGCAAGCTGGAGACACTGATGAAAGCCGTTGGTTACAAGGTTCCGGGACCCATCGCCGAGGATGCTGCGCTGGTCGACATCGATCTGCCTCGGCCTGTCGCTGCAGGACGCGATATCCTGGTTGAGGTGAAGGCCGTCTCGGTCAATCCGGTCGACTACAAGATCCGCAACGGCACGCCGCCCGCCAATGGCGATTGGAAGGTGCTGGGATGGGATGCCGCCGGGATCGTGCGCGAGGTCGGCCCCGACGTGACGCAGTTCGTGGCAGGCGACGAGGTCTATTATGCCGGATCGCTCATAAGGCCCGGCACCAATGCGGAGTTCCATCTCGTCGACGCCCGGATCGTCGGTCGTAAACCCGCGTCGCTCGACTGGGCGGAAGCG
>JALHQM010000077.1 GCA_022841965.1 Hyphomicrobium sp.
CTGGGCGCATGGCTCACGGTTCCGGTGGGCGCAATGGCCGTGATCATTATCGGCGGATTCCAGCATCAGCTCGGCGGAGCGGTGCATGAGGGCACGCATTACATTTTGTTCGCCGATCGCCGGAAGAACGAAATTGTCTCTGATTGGCTGGCCGCGTTCCCGATCTACACGTCCACGTATGCCTTTCGGCTGCATCATCTCGCGCACCATCAGTTCGTCAACGATCCGGTGCGCGATCCGAATTTCGCGCAGGCCGAGATGTCGGGGCATTGGCTGGATTTTCCGCTGACGCAGTTCGAACTGCTCATGGCTGTCATCCGGCAGCTCAATCCGATCCGGCTGGTCAGGTATGTGATGGCGCGGGCGCGCTATAGTGCGATCGGGTCGGACGATAACCCCTATGCCGACAAGACGCGGATGGGATCGCCGTGGACGGTCCGCGTCGGGGCGTTTTATGCGGTGTTCATGCCGGTGGTGGCGATTGCGCTCATCATGCATGAGGATTGGCTGGCGGCGTTGATCGCGCATCTGGTGATCTCGGCCGCGGTGCTTGGGTTCTATGCATTGATCCCGGAAGAGGACTTTGCGCAGAGCCGGATCAATCCGATCGTGTCGCATCGGGTGACGGCGCTTGGGCGGATGGGCTTCCTGGCGCTGCTCTACGGGACACTGTCGCTGACGTGCTATCTGACCGGTGCGCCGGCGTGGGGATGGTATGGGCTCCTTTGGATCCTGCCGCTGTTCACGACGTTCCCGCTGTTCATGATTGCGCGGGAATGGGTGCAGCATGGCAACGCGGATCGCGGGCGGCTCACGAATTCGCGGATCTTTTTCGTGAACCCGGTGGTGCGCTGGCTCGTGTTTCCGTGGGGGATGGACTACCACCTGCCGCACCACATCTATTGCTCGGTGCCGCATTACAAATTGAAGGATCTGCACGAGGTGCTGCTCAGCGATCCGGAGTATCGTGAGAAGGGCAGGGTCGTGCATGGGGTGCTGGGTCAGGGTGGTCCTGGCGCGCCGTCGATCGTGGAGGTTCTCGGACCGAGATACGCTTTGGCCGGTGAGGAGATCAGTGTGCAAGACGATACGCTGGAACTGGCGGATGTGAATGACAAGGCCGGAATTGCACAGCATAGCGAAGCGTCGCGGCAGGGCGCGCCGCGATAGGTTGGATATCGCTTGGAGATCAAAAAAGGGCCGCTGAAACCAGCGGCCCTTTTTGATTGTCGAACGGCGAGGACCAGCGTCAGGTGTTCATCTGCTGGAAGAATTCGCTGTTGGTCTTGGTCGACTTGAGTTTGTCGATGAGAAATTCGATCGAGTCCATCGTGCCCATCGGGTTGAGGATGCGGCGGAGGACATAGACCTTCTTGAGCTGATCCTTCGGGATGAGCAGATCTTCCTTGCGGGTGCCGGAGCGGGCAACGTCGATGGCGGGGAAGACGCGCTTGTCGGAGACCTTCCGGTCGAGAATGACTTCCGAGTTACCGGTGCCCTTGAACTCTTCGAAAATGACTTCGTCCATGCGCGAGCCGGTTTCAACAAGAGCAGTGGCGATGATGGTGAGCGAGCCGCCTTCTTCGATGTTGCGGGCTGCGCCGAAGAAACGCTTGGGACGCTGGAGGGCGTTGCTGTCAACGCCGCCGGTCAGGACCTTGCCGGATGAGGGGACGGTGGTGTTGTAAGCGCGGCCGAGGCGCGTGATGGAATCCAGTAGGATGACCACATCGCGTTTGTGTTCGACGAGGCGCTTGGCCTTCTCGATCACCATTTCGGAGACCTGGACGTGGCGCGAGGGCGGTTCGTCGAAGGTAGAGGCGATCACCTCGCCCTTCACCGTGCGCTGCATATCGGTGACTTCCTCCGGGCGCTCGTCGATGAGCAGCACCATCAGATAGCACTCGGGATGGTTGGTCGAGATCGCGTGAGCGATGTTTTGGAGAAGGACGGTTTTGCCGGTGCGCGGCGGGGCGACAATCAGACCGCGCTGACCTTTGCCGAGCGGGGCGACGATGTCGATGACGCGGGCAGAGAAGTCTTTGATGGTGGGATCTTCGATTTCCATCTTGAGCCACTTGGTCGGGTACAATGGCGTCAGGTTGTCGAAGTGGACCTTGTGTTTGGTTGCTTCGGGGTCTTCGAAGTTGATCTTGTTGACCTTGACGAGGGCGAAGTAGCGTTCGCCTTCTTTCGGGCTGCGGATCTGGCCTTCGACCGTGTCGCCGGTACGGAGTGCAAAGCGGCGAATTTGACTGGGTGAGATGTAGATGTCGTCAGGGCCAGGGAGATAGTTTGCGTCGGGTGACCGGAGAAAACCGAAGCCGTCCTGGAGGACTTCGACCACGCCGATACCAGCAATCTCGATCTCTTTGGCGGCGAGCTGTTTCAGCGTTGCGAACATCAATTCTTGCTTGCGCAGGGTGCTCGCGTTTTCCACGCCGACCTCTTCCGCGAAGCTCAATAGCTCCGTCGGGGTTTTGCGCTTGAGGTCTTCGAGCTTTACTTCACTCATAAATGGCTCCGCATGGGCTGCGGCGATGGAGGGAAAATGTGGCCGCGCGCCGGGGTCAAGGTGGGGGAGGAAAAGCTCAGTCTTGTGCTGAGCTTGCTTGGCCGGTGCGAGCCGCTGACTGGGGCCGACCTGAACCTATTCGCGGCCGGAGAGACCGCGAAGCCTTTGTAGAGACGGGATAGTGGTAGCAGAATCGTCACGGATTTCAAAGCAATTCCTGCGAAGCCCTGTGATTGGGTCAGAAGGGCTTTACGATCACAAGAATCACAATCGCAACCATCAAGAGGGTTGGGACTTCGTTGACGAAGCGCCAGTGGCGGGGTGGCTTTTCGTTGGCATCTTGACCAAAGCGGCGGACAGAGGCGGAGAAATATCCGTGTACGCCAGATAGTGCGATGGTCAGGGCCAGTTTGGCGTGAAACCAGCCGGCGGAAAAGTATCCGGCTTGGTAGGCCAGCCAGAGACCGAGGACCCAGGAGATCACCATCGCCGGGGTCATGATGATGTTGAGGAGGCGGGCCTCCATGACCTTGAAGGTCTCGGACTGCTCGGAATCTTTGGGCGCGTCGCAGTGGTAGATGAACAGACGCGGCAAGTAGAGTAGGCCGGCCATCCACGAAATGATCGCGACGACATGGATCGATTTGATCCAGAGATACGCGGCGTCCCCGAAGAGCCAGATGGTCAGCGCGGTGATCGCGACAGTGACGGCGAGCGCTGTGCCTGCACGTCCGGCGGCGGACTTCTCTTCGACCGCGGTGGTCATGCAGAGACCTTGTTGAAGGCACGGACACGTTCGACGAGGCGAGCAACGTGAGCGGGCGGCGTATCCGGCACGATGCCGTGACCAAGGTTGAAGATATGCGGCAGGCCTTGCATGGCTTCCAACGTTTCATCGATGCGGCGATCGAGGGCATCACCACCAGCAACGAGAAGCAGCGGATCGATGTTTCCTTGAACCGCGATTCCTGCATCGATGGCAAGGGCACGCATGTCTTTCAGTGGCATTGCGGTATCGCAGCCGACGCCGCGAACGCCGGTTTGCTTGACGAATCCGAGCGCATGGGACCCTGCGCCGCGTGGAAAACCGATGACGGGAACGGTCGGGTGCCGTTTTTTTAGATCGCGAACCAAACGCGCGGTTGGAGCGGTGACCCAGGCGGCGAATTCATGATCGGGCAAGGTGCCGGCCCAGCTGTCGAAGACCATGACCGTGTCTGCGCCAGCTTCGATTTGTTGGGATAAATAATCGACGGAGGTATCGACGAGGATGTCGATCAGCTGTTGGAAAGCCTTTGGATCGCGGTAGGCAAAACGGCGGGCTGCGGCCTGGTCGGAAGAGCCTTCGCCGCCGACGACGTACGTGGCGACCGTCCAGGGTGCGCCGCAGAAACCGATGAGCGTGGTTTCTTTCGGCAGATCTTGGCGCAGGCGGGAGACGGTTTCGCAGATAAGGCCAAATTTTTCGCCGGTCTTGGTGGGATCAAGGCGGGTCAGTTCGGCGGTCGACGTGATGGGCTCGAGCTTGGGTCCTTCGCCTTCGAGGAAGGCAACGGACTGACCAAGCGCGTCGGGCACAATCAGAATGTCTGAAAACAAGATGGCGGCGTCGAACCCGTAGCGGCGAATGGGTTGCAGCGTGACTTCTGCGGCCAGTGCTGGGGTGTAGCACAGTTTGAGGAAGCCGCCGGCCTCCGAGCGTGTGGCGCGATATTCGGCGAGGTAGCGGCCGGCCTGGCGCATGAGCCAAATCGGCGGGGTTGGAAGCACCTCACCGCCAAGCACCTTGAGCAGTTTGCGATCGTTTTGGCCTTTGGCCCCCGCACTCGACATTCCGGTCCCTTAAATACTGAGAGAGATTCTTTCTAGGTTTCTTCTTTGACTCTTAGACCGAGGGATTGCGGGAATTGATGTGTCATCCCCAGGTTCTCCAACAGATCTTCGATGTGCACGGCACGACTGACACCATCTAGTGGCATCGCGTGATGACAGTCTACCAGGGTCAGATGCGGCTTTGGAAGTCAGTGTGTTGCGGTAAACGGTGTGGCGGCAACTGTGGGGGAGGGGCTGGGGATAGGACGTGGAGACCCGAGGTGGAGACCAGATATCCACGGGAGGAGAGGAAAATGGGTGAGGGCTATCCCGGCGAGGCCGAATGTGGGTATCTGGCAGGGCAAGTCCACAGCAGAGTGGGGAGGGGGTCGGCCGGTCGATCCCTGCCGTTGATAACCCGGTCTTTTGTCCACAGATGCCGCACAGCCCGCCCAGCTACTACCATATGCATCTTGTGTCCGACTCGACGGGCGATACGCTGACGGCAATCGCCAAGGCGGCGGCAGCGCAATACGCCACGCTGAAACCCATCGAGCATATGCATCCTCTGGTGCGGACGCCGCGGCAGCTGAAGCGCGTGTTGCAGGAAATTGAGCAGGCGCCGGGGATCGTACTCTATACGATCGTCAATCGCGAACTTGTGGCGGCGCTGGAGGACCGGTGCCGCGATCTCAACGTGCCGGCGCACGCTGTGCTGCAGCCGATTATGCAGGTGTTCGAATCGTATCTTGGCGCGCCGCAGACACCAACAGTGGCCGGGCAGCATGTGCTCGACGCGAGCTATTTCAAGCGGATCGATGCGTTGAATTTCACGATGCAGCACGACGACGGCCGACTGCCGGAGGATCTCAATAAAGCGGACATTGTGCTGCTCGGCATCTCGCGCACGTCGAAGACGCCAACGAGCATTTATCTGGCGCAGCGCGGGTACAAGACGACGAACTTGCCTTTGGTTCCAGAGATCCCCTTGCCGGTGGCTCTGACGGAGCCGCATTCGGCATTCGTTGTGTGTCTGGTGGCGAGCGTCGATCGCATCACGGAGGTGCGGCGGAACCGGGCGTTGCTCATGTCGGACCGCGATATCAACGCGTATGCGGATCGGACGCAGATTACGGAAGAGATCGCCTATTCGCGTCGAATCTGCGCGGACCATGGCTGGCCGGTGATCGATGTGACGCGCAAGTCTGTCGAGGAGACGGCGGCGACCGTGATCCTGATGATGAATGATCGCCGATCGGAGACGCGCGCGGGTGAGACGTCGCCATGAGTGGGGCGATGATGGCGCGACGGCTCATTCTCGCGTCCGGATCGGCGGCGCGGCGGCAGATGTTGGCGAATGCCGGATTGGTTTTCGATGTTGTGCCGGCCGACATTGATGAGGACGCGGTGCGCGACGTGATGATGGAGGCCGCGCCGCATCAGCAGATTGCCGTGGTGCTGGCGGAGACGAAAGCGCTTTCCGCGGCGGCGGCGCATTCGGGAGCGATTGTGGTTGGATCGGATCAGATCTTGAGCACGGGTGAGCGTATCCTGTCGAAGCCTGGATCGCGGGAGGGCGCGCGGGAGACGCTGCGGATGCTGCGCGGGCGGACGCATTGGCTGCATTCGGCTGTGGCGGTTGCGGTGGATGACGATCTTGTTTGGCGAACGGTGGAGACAGCGACGCTGACCATGCGTGATGTGAGGGACGAAGAAATCGAGCGCTATCTGGACGCGGCGGGTCAGAGCATTTTCGGCTGTGTCGGGGCGTATCAGATCGAAGGGGCCGGCATTCGCTTTTTTGAGCGGGTGGTGGGTGATCATTTTACGATCATGGGGATGCCGTTGTTGCCATTGTTGGGGCAATTGCGGCGGATGGACGGGGTGCCGGCATGAAGCGCGCGTGCGTCATCGGTTGGCCAATCGAACATTCTCGCTCGCCGATTATTCATGGATACTGGCTGCGGACCCTGGGTATCGAGGGTCACTATTCACGCGAAGCGGTGAAGCCGGAGGACCTCGCGGACTTCTTGTCCTCGCTTGGTGGGCGGGGGTTTGCCGGTTGCAATGTGACGGTGCCACACAAGGAGGCCGCGCTGGCGCTGGCGGATCAACGGGACGTGGCCGCGGTGGCGATCGGCGCGGTGAATACGTTGTGGCTGGAGGATGGCCGGCTGTGTGCGTCGAACACTGATGCCTATGGATACATGACCTATCTGGGACTGAAGGCGCCGGAATGGGCGATGCAGGATGCGCCGGTTTTGATTTTGGGTGCGGGCGGCGCGGCGCGGGCGATCGTGCATGGATTTCTTGAGGCCGGCGTGGCTCGGGTGCGTGTCTGTAACCGGTCGCGTGTGCGGAGTGAGGATCTCGCGCGGCACTTCGGGTCGCGCGTGGAAGCGTGGGATTGGGACGCACGCAACGGTGCGGCGCGGGAGGTCAGCGTGATCGTCAATACGACGACGCTGGGTCTGAAGGGCGCTGGCGATCCGGGGATCGATTTCGCGGGTGTTCATCCCGATACTGTGGTGAGCGATATTGTCTATGTGCCGCTGGAGACAGCGTTTCTGGCGGCGGCGCGGGGGCGCGGACTGCGCACGGTCGACGGGCTCGGCATGTTGCTGCATCAGGCGGTGCCCGGGTTTGAGCGTTGGTTTGGTGTGCGGCCGCAGGTCACGGATGCCCTTTTTGATTTGGTGCGCGCTGATATCGAAAGGCCAGCGTGATGGTGGTTGTAGGGCTGACCGGATCGATCGCGATGGGGAAGTCGACGGCGGCTGCGCATCTGCGGTCGCGCGGAGTGCCGGTGTTCGATGCGGATGCGAGCGTGCATGAGATCTATCGAGATGAGGCCGTGCCGCTGATCGAAGCTGCGTTTCCTGGGACGACGGACGCTGCGGGCGTCAATCGCGTGCGGTTGTCGGAGGCGCTGCATGCCGACCCGTCCGGGTTCAAGCGGCTGGAGGCTATCGTGCATCCGCTGGTGCGGGACCGGGAGGTGGCGTTTTTGAGGGCTGCGGCCGACGCAGGTGCCACGGTCGCGGTGCTGGATGTGCCGCTGCTCTATGAAACAGGTCTTGATACGGCGCTGGATGCGGTGATCGTGGTGAGTGCCTGTGCCGAGGCGCAGCGGGAACGGGCGTTGATGCGGCCGGGGATGACGCCGGAAAAGCTGGACCAATTGCTCGCGCGGCAGATGCCCGATGAAGAAAAGCGGCGGCGGGCGCATTTCGTTGTGGATACGAACGGGCCGCCGGGGGTCTCGCTCGACCAGCTGGATGCTAGTCTCGGTGTGTTGGGGGGACGGCGTGCGCAGGCCTATGCGCGGTATTGGTCGCCATAACACGGAACTGCATTGTGGCCGGGGGGCCTTTCGACATGCTGCGCGAAATCGTACTCGACACGGAGACGACGGGACTTGATCCGACCAAAGGCGACCGGCTGATCGAAATCGGATGTATCGAGCTGTTCAATCGGATTCCCACGGGGCGCGAGTATCACTGCTTCGTCAATCCCGATCGCGATGTGCCGGCAGAGGCACAGGCGGTGCATGGGATTTCGACGGAGTTTTTGAAGGATAAGCCGCGGTTTCACCAAGTGGCTGAGGACTTTCTGGAGTTCATCGGCGGCGATGTGCTCGTGATTCACAATGCATCGTTCGACGTCGGATTTTTGAGTGCTGAGTTGGCGCGGCTGGGCAAGCCGGCCATCGCCATGAGCCGTGTGGTCGATACGCTGGCGCTGGCGCGGCGCAAGCATCCGGCGGGGCCGAATAATCTCGATGCGCTGTGCAAGCGCTATGGGGTGGACAACTCCAAGCGCACGAAGCACGGCGCGCTGATGGACTCGCTGCTCTTGGCGGATGTTTATGTCGAATTGCTCGGTGAGCGGCAGGCGACGCTGGGATTGGCGCAGTCGGCGGCGAAGGAGAGCGCGGCCCGACGAGCGGGGGCGGCGCAACGCAAGGCGGCCCAGCGGCCCGCACCGCTGCCGTCGCGGCTGACGGTCGAGATGGACGCCGCGCATCGGGCGTTTGTGGAGACGCTGGGCGCAAGTGCGCTGTGGCGCCGGTTTTATCCGCAGCCGCCGGGCGAGACGGATAAGACGTCGTAGCGGGCGCTACTGTTTTTCGGCGGTTTTCGCGAGTTCCTGTTGGCGGCGCATGTAGAGGGCGCCGAAGTCGACTGGATCAAGCCAGAGTGGCGGGTAGCCGCCTTCGCGCGTGATGTCGGCAACGATGCGGCGGAGGAACGGGAACAACAGCGTCGGGCAATTGACGAGCAAGAACGGTTCCATAGCCTGTGGCGGTACATTTTGAAGGCGGAAGGCGCCGCCGTAGTTGAGTTCGAGCACATAGATCGTGCCGCCCGTGTGCGAGGCCGTGGCGTTAAATGTGATGGCGCTTTCGTAGACATCGGGGCCGAGGCGCTGCGCGTCGACATTCACCTCAAGCGAGACGGCGGGGCTTTCGCCCTCTTTGATCTGGACTTTGCCGACGTTCGGATTTTCGAACGAGAGGTCCTTGATGTGCTGACCGAGAACCTGGATCTGCATTCCGGCGGGTTGGGCTTCGGTCGCGGCGGCGCCGCCGTTGGTCTCGTCTGCCATGGGACTTTCGCTGATTTGGGGTCGAAGATGGCGGGAGCGCTAACACGCGGCGGGGCGGAGAGCAATCAGGAGCGATTTCCCTTGTCGTCGTCCATGCGTTCCCATTCGCCGTCAATGACGGGGGGCTCTTCCGGATTGAGCGGCTTGTTGCGCCATCGGCGCACACGCGAGCGGCGGACGACAACAGTGGAGGTGTCGTCGAGGCGTGCGGCCAATGCGGTACGGACAAGCGCGCGTATCGGTGGGAGCATGAGGAGTAGTCCGAGCGCGTCACCGATGAGGCCGGGTGATATGAGGGCTGTGCCGGCGGCGAAGATCAAGCCGCTGTCGGCCAACGGGGCGACGGGGGCGCGGCCGGCGTTCAAGTCGGCGGACAGTTTTTCGGCCACCTTAAAGCCCTGACGGCGGAGGATGGCGGCGCCAAGGATGCCGGTGCCGATGATGACCCCTAGGACTGGCCAGAAGCCCCAGCTCTGACCGGCGCGGATCAGCAGCGCCAGTTCCAGGAGCGGATATGCGACGAAAACGAGCAGAAGAGCGAGGCGCATTCTTTTATCCTGGCCAACCTACGGCCTTGTTTTCCGCACCATCTGACCGATCCGCCGACTGCCGTGATGCGGGTTGGCGGTCGCGACATGGTTGGCATCTATGCCATTGTGCCCTAAGGTCAAACGCAACACCAACCGCAAACCGAAACGGACCTGTCACAGGTCCAATTGCCCGGGGCAGCCTTATTGAGCTGTGATTTCCTGGGTCCGCCACCTACATAACATGGGCCACCCGCCCGAACTCTTATCCGGAAAGTTGCCGATGGAAGGCCAGATCGACGTCTTTACCCTCTTGGCAATGATCGTTGCCGTGATCGCGGTCCTAAAGCTCAGGAACGTTCTTGGTCAGCGCAGCGATGAGGACGATGCCCGTATCGAGCGCAAGGCGCGGGAGGATGTTCGCAATCCGGCGACGGCGGGCGCTCAATCCGACAAGGTCGTGAGTTTGCCGCGGCGGGATCGCGAGGAGCCGGCGGCTGCGGACGCTCGCGTCGATACGGCGGAGGCGGATGAACGCGTGCGTCAGTTCGCCAAAGGCGATGAGACGGTGGCGGACGGGCTTTTTGCCATCCGCAAGCTCGATCCGGATTTTGAGCCGGGTGAATTCGTCGATGGGGCGCGGCAGGCCTACGAGATCATCGTGACGTCGTTTGGCGAGGGCAACAAGAAGGCGCTGCGCGATCTGTTGTCGAAGGATGTGCTGGATGGCTTCACGGCCGCCATCAACGAGCGCGACGCGCGCGGAGAGCGGATCGAGCAGAACTTCGTCGGCATCAACAAGGCCGATATTCTGGAAGCGGAAGTGAAGAGCGGCGTTGCGAACATCACGATCCGATTCGTGAGCCAGCTCATTACCGCGACGCGGGACAAGGCGGGAACGGTGGTGGCCGGCGATCCGACGAAGATTTCGGACGTGACGGATATCTGGACGTTCAGCCGCGATATCTCGACGGCGCGGGCGCGGTCGAATCCGAATTGGCGTCTCATCGCCACGCAAGACGCGCACTGAGCCGAGGGCGAGGCGCGTGAGGTCATGTCAGACACGGATGTCTCACGCGCGCCGGTGACGTTTGCCGAAGTGCCGCATTGGGCTGAGGACGATCACGCGGCGGCGTTCGCCGCGTTTCTCGTGTCGGCGCGGCGGCTTCTGGAGCGGGCGCGCGAGGGAGCTAAGCCGGAGAGCCCAGAGGCGCTGTTGCGCGTGGCGCGGATCGCGGTGGATGGATGCGCGCATATTGAATCAGCCGATGATGCGCGCATATTTTTTGAAGCGCATTTCGTGCCGCATCGTGTGGTGCATAGCGATCCCCAAGGACTGCTGACAGGATATTATGAGCCGGTGATCCCAGGGTCGCGGGTGCGGACGGAGCGGTTCACGGTGCCGGTGCTGCGGCGGCCGGCCGATCTTGTGAATGTCGTTTCAGAGAGCGAGCGCGGGGCCAAGGCCGAGGCGTTCACGCACTTGCGCAAAACGGCGAGCGGAACGGAGCCGTAT
>JALHQM010000078.1 GCA_022841965.1 Hyphomicrobium sp.
CGCAATCTGACGCCACTGTCGGATCGGCCGAGAGGTAAGGCCGGGTCAACGGAGCGGCTCCAACGCGGGCCACTCGAAACGTGTTGGCAGGGCAACTAAACGCCCATCACGGTGGCATCACTCAAGCAGCATCATTCCCGCCGGCATCATCGCCTCTGGTCGCGCAACCGCGCGCTCCGGGCCGTGCCGGTGTCCATCGTCAACCCCTTGCCGCCGTCGGCCCAAATGTGCCCCCGTCGGCCGCAACCAAGACCGTTTCCAGGAGCCTGAATGTCAGCCGAAGTCTCGAAAGAATTTTCCCCCTCGCGTGATGAGTTCGCAGCCTTGCTCGCCGAGAGCCTCGCCAAGGACGACGTCTTTGAAGGCCAAGTCGTCAAAGGCAAGGTCGTCGGCATCGAGAAGGATCTCGCCATCATCGACGTCGGCCTCAAGATGGAAGGCCGCGTGGCGCTGAAGGAATTCGCGATCGGCGGTAAGCCCAACGAAATCAAGATAGGCGACACTGTCGAAGTCTATCTCGAGCGCGTCGAGAACGCGCTGGGTGAAGCTGTCCTCTCGCGCGACAAGGCTCGCCGCGAAGAAAGCTGGACCCGCCTCGAGCGCCTGCACGAAAAGGGCGAGAAGGTCACGGGCGTCATCTTCAACAAGGTCAAGGGCGGCTTCACCGTCGACCTCGACGGCGCCGTCGCGTTCCTCCCTGGTTCGCAGGTCGATATCCGCCCCGTGCGCGACGTTGGCCCGCTGATGCACCAGCAGCTGCCCTTCCAGATCCTCAAGATGGATCGCCGCCGCGGCAACATCGTCGTCTCGCGCCGCTCGGTCCTCGAAGAAACCCGCGCCGAACAGCGCGCCGACATCGTCTCGCGCTTGGCCGAAGGTCAGGTCATCGACGGCCTCGTCAAGAACATCACCGACTACGGCGCGTTCATCGATCTGGGCGGCATCGACGGTCTGCTTCACGTCACCGACATGGCGTGGCGCCGCGTAAACCACCCCTCCGAGATCCTCAACGTCGGCGACACGGTGAAGGTGCAGATCATCCGCATCAACCCGGAAACGCAGCGCATCTCGCTCGGCATGAAGCAGCTCCAGTCCGATCCGTGGTCGGCGATTGAAGCCAAGTACCCTGTCGGCGCCAAGCTGACGGGCAACGTCACGAACATCGCCGACTATGGCGCGTTCGTCGAACTCGAGCCCGGCGTCGAAGGCTTGATCCACGTCTCCGAAATGAGCTGGACCAAAAAGAACGTCCACCCCGGCAAGATCGTCTCCACGAGCCAGCAGGTCGACGTTCAGGTGCTCGAAGTCGATCCCACCAAGCGCCGCATTTCGCTCGGCCTCAAGCAGACCCAGGACAACCCCTGGGATGCCTTCCTCACAGCCCACCCGAAGGGCACCATCGTCGAAGGTCCGATCCGCAACATCACGGAATTCGGCCTCTTCATCGGCCTCGACAACGGCATCGACGGCATGGTCCACCTCTCGGACCTCGACTGGTCGAAGCCCGGCGACGAGCTGATCAAGGAATACAAGAAGGGCGACAACGTGAAGGCCATGGTGCTGGACGTTGACAGCTCCAAGGAGCGCATTTCGCTCGGCGTCAAGCAGCTTGCCGGCGACCCCGCCGACACGCTGGCCCGTTACAAGAAGGGCGACACGGTCACCTGCGAAGTCGTCGCCGTCCAGGAAAACGGCGTCGAAGTGAAAATCGCCGACAGCGACATCACCGCCTTCGTCAAACGCTCCGATCTGTCGCGTGACCGCTCCGAGCAGCGCCCCGAGCGCTTCACGGTCGGCCAGAAGGTCGATGCCGCCGTCCTCACCGTCGATAAGGCAGCTCGCCGGATTACGGTCTCGATCAAGGCCCTCGAAATCGCCGAAGAGAAGCAGGCCGTCGCTCAATTCGGTTCGTCCGACTCGGGCGCCTCGCTGGGCGACATCTTCAAGGCCGCCATTAAAAAGCGCAATGCCGACACCGACGAGGAAGAGACCGAGTAATCGCGTCCAACCGATCCCAAACAGGCTGTAAAATTCTGTGCCGGATCGAAACAAAAACAGCGCGGCGCCATGCTGGTGCCGCGCTTTTTCTTTATCTGGAAGCGATTGGCGTGGGTGAAATCCTGGTCGCTGACCCTTTCTTAGCGGATTGAAACCATAAAAGAGTTCGGGTGTGCGCGGAGCCCCAGCCGCGCGTGATTGTATGGAGTTGGCACCAGCTATGTCGCTTGAAACCGAGATCATCCTCGACCGCCGCCAGTTGCGCCGCCGCCTCAGCTTGTGGCGCGGCCTTGCCATCACCGCTCTGGTCCTCGCCGTTGGCGGCTACCTGCTTTCAGCCGATGAGACGAGCGGCGTCCTCGCCCAAAAGCACATCGCCCGCGTCAACATCACCGGCACCATCACCGAAGATCGCCCGCAGCTGGAAATGCTGCGCAAAGTCCGCGATGCCGACAACGTGGCCGGCGTCATCGTCTTCGTGAATAGCCCCGGCGGCACCACCACCGGCGGCGAAGCGCTCTACGAAGAACTGCGCCTGATCGCTGCGAAGAAGCCCGTTGTCGGCCAGTTCGGCACAGTCGCCGCCTCCGCGGGCTACATCGTCGGTCTCGGCACCGATCACATCGTCTCGCGCGGCAACACCATCACCGGCTCGGTCGGCGTCCTCATGCAG
This sequence comes from Hyphomicrobium sp., assembly GCA_022841965.1. Lineage (GTDB taxonomy): Bacteria > Pseudomonadota > Alphaproteobacteria > Rhizobiales > Hyphomicrobiaceae > JAGVSR01. The sequence continues at coordinate 2,672 of JALHQM010000078.1, forward strand.
TGGCCAGAAGTCTCCGAGATGCTGGGCAAGATCGGCGTTAAGATGAACGAGGTGAAGAGCGGCAGCCTCAAAGCCTCCCCCTCCCCCTTCGCCCCCGCCGATGAACCCTCCCTCGCCGTCGCCAAAGACATGATCGATGAGAGCTTCCGTTGGTTTGGCGCGCTGGTAGAAACCCGCCGCGGAATCAAGCTGGCCGACGTTCCCGGCCTCCAGCAAGGCCGCATTTTCTCCGGCCGCGACGCCCTCCGGCACAAGCTGGTCGACGAGATCGGTGGCGAAGCCGAGGCCAAGCGCTGGCTCGAAGACAAGCGCAGCCTCGAAAAGGATCTCAAGATCATCGACTGGAAGCCGGCCACCGACAGCCCTTGGGGCCTGGGGGCCGCGATGTCCAACGCCGCCGGTAACCTTTTCGGCGCTGAAGCCCGCGAAGTGGTCGAAATCTTGTCCCGGACACGCGCCTTCGCCACACTGGGCCTTGACGGCATGCTGTCGGTTTGGCAACCTCCCGAAAACTAAGGAAAAACAAACCTTTCGGGGGAGCCCGTGATCAAGTCGGAACTGATCCAGAAGATCGCGAGTGCGAACCCGCATCTCTACCACCGCGACGTCGAGCGCATCGTCAATGTCATCTTCGATGAAATCGTCGATGCATTGGCGCGCGGCGACCGCGTAGAACTCCGCGGCTTTGGGGCCTTCACGGTCAAGCATCGCGCCGCCCGACAAGGCCGCAATCCACGCACGGGCTCGCCGGTGCCGGTCGAAGAAAAGTTCGTGCCCTTCTTCAAGACGGGCAAGGAATTGCGCGACCGTCTCAACGGCGACGACGGCCCCGCCAAGAGCTGAGCAGTGCTGCGGCTTGAAGATCGAATAAGCCAACCCGCGCGAGGGGCCACGTGCTGAAACGCATCGCCACCATCCTGATCGCGTTTCCCGCCGCCGCAGTGCTGGTGACGCTCGCGATCGCCAATCGTCACGCGGCAACCCTGGTGCTCGATCCGTTCAATCCCACAGCTCCGCTCGTCTCGCTGTCGTTGCCGTTCTACGTCTACATCTTCGCAAGCTTGATCTTGGGCGTCGTGCTCGGCGGCCTCGCGGCGTGGTTCGGCCAATCCCGCTGGCGCCGTCAAGCCCGCCTGCAATCCGCCGAAGCGCGCCGATGGCAAACCGAAGCTGATCGTCTCGCCCGCGAACGCGATACCAGCATTGCCGATCGCAGTCGCCAACTTGCCGCTCCTGCCACCGAACGCTCCGCAGCTTAACCTGCAACCGGTGCCGCCCCTCCCGTCCCACGGACAAACCCGTCCGCCGAAAGCTTTGTCCTATGTCCACCGCCGTCAAAATCTGCGGTATCACCGATGAAGCGAGCCTCGACGCGGCGCTGGCTGGCGGTGCCGACTACATTGGCCTGGTCTTTTTCCCCAAAAGCCCGCGCAATCTTTCGCTGTCAGCGGCTCGAACCCTGCGCGACCATGTTCCCCGTGATGGCATCACCAAAACCGTCGCCCTCGTCGTCGATCCGGCCGACGCCGATCTCGCCGAGATCATCCGCGTTGTCGATCCGGACCTGATCCAGCTCCACGGCCACGAGACGCCCGAGCGCGTCGCGGACATCCGCGCACGCTTCCAAAAGCCCATCCTGAAAGCAATTCCTGTCGCCAGCGCGGCCGACGTCGACGCCGCCCTCAGCTACCTTGCGCCCGGCCGCGTCGCGGACATCCTGCTGTTCGACGCCAAGCCCGATCCCTCGGCGGCGCTTCCTGGAGGCAATGGTCTAGCCTTCGATTGGCACATCCTCGACGGGATCAAAACGCGCACCGCATTCGCCCTCGCCGGCGGCCTCACGCCGGACAATGTCGGCGAGGCAATCGCGCGCACGGGCGCGGCCATCGTCGATGTCTCATCAGGCGTCGAAAGTCGACCCGGCCGCAAAGACCCTGGGCTCATCCGCCGCTTCCTTCAGGCGGCGAAGGGGGCTAAGCAAGGGGCCTGAAAAGCGCCCCGCGCATCGCGCTCGAACTGGCGAGAAAACCACATGGCATCCACCACCGACGTGAAGCTCAACAGTTACCGCACCGGCCCCGACGACAAGGGCTTCTTCGGCCTGTTCGGCGGCCGTTTCGTCGCCGAAACGCTGATGCCGCTCATCCTCGAACTGGAGCGCGCCTACGAAGACGCGAAAGCCGATCCCACCTTCCAGGCCGAAATCGATTATCTCAATCTCCACTACGCTGGCCGTCCCAGCCCGCTCTATTTCGCCGAGCGCATGACCAACGAATTGGGTGGCGCGAAAATCTATTTCAAGCGTGATGAACTCAATCACACCGGCTCGCACAAGATCAACAACTGCCTCGGGCAAATCCTTCTCGCCCGCCGCATGGGCAAAGGCCGCATCATCGCTGAGACGGGTGCCGGTCAGCACGGCGTCGCCGTCGCCACCGTCTGCGCCAAGTATGGCCTCCCCTGCGAAATCTATATGGGCGCGTTGGACGTCGAGCGTCAGGCGCCGAACGTTGCGCGCATGAAGCTCTTGGGCGCCAAGCTCAATCCCGTCACCGCCGGCGCCGGCACCCTCAAGGATGCCATGAATGAAGCGCTGCGCGATTGGGTCACCAACGTCACCGACACCTACTATCTCATCGGCACCGCCGCTGGCCCCCATCCCTATCCCGCGATGGTCCGCGATTTCCAGTCGATCATCGGCAAGGAAACGCGCGAACAGATGATCGCCGCCGAAGGCCGGCTACCCGATACGATCGTCGCCTGCATCGGCGGTGGCTCGAACGCCATCGGGCTGTTCCATCCGTTCCTCGACGACAAGGGTGTGGCGATCTACGGCGTCGAAGCCGGCGGCCACGGTCTCGACGTCGAGAACGGCCACGCCGCCTCCATGAATGGCGGCTCGCCCGGCGTCCTCCACGGCAACCGCACCTATCTCTTGCAAGACAGCGATGGCCAGATCCTCGAAGGCCACTCCATCTCCGCCGGTCTCGACTATCCCGGCGTCGGACCCGAGCACGCCTGGCTCAAAGACACCGGCCGCGTCACCTACGTCTCGATCACCGACAAAGAAGCCCTCGACGCGCTCCAATTCTGCACGCGCATGGAAGGCATCATCCCGGCGCTCGAACCCAGCCACGCCATCGCCCACGTCATGAAGCTCGCGCCCACGCTGCCCAAAGACAATCTCCTCGTCATGAACCTCTGCGGCCGCGGTGACAAAGACCTCTTCACCGTCGCCAAAGCGCTGGGCATGAAGATCTGATCCGGAGCCACGATGAAGACCGAAACACGCATTGACAAGCACTTCGCCAAGCTGCGTGAGGAGGGCCGCGCGGCTCTCGTGACGTTCGTCACCGCCGGTGACCCCGACTACGAAACCTCGCTGAAAATCATCTCCGGCCTTCCCGGCGCCGGCGCCGACGTCATCGAAATCGGCATGCCCTTCTCCGATCCCATGGCCGACGGTCCGCCGATTCAAGCTTCAGGCCTGCGCGCGCTGAAAGCCGGCCAGAACATGATCAAGACGCTGCAGCTCGTCCGCGACGTTCGCAAAACCAACGCCGAGACCCCCATCGTCCTGATGGGCTACTACAATCCCATCTACGTTTACGGCAACGAGCGCTTCCTCGACGATGCCGCCTCAGCCGGCGTCGATGGTCTCATCGTGGTCGATGTCCCACCCGAAGCCGATGACGAACTCTGCGTGCCGGCCATCGCGCGCGGGCTGAATTTCATCCGCCTCGCCACACCGACCACCGACGACAAGCGCCTGCCCGCCGTCCTCAACAACACCTCCGGCTTCGTCTATTACGTGTCGATCACCGGCATCACCGGTGCCGGCTCTGCGGTCGCCACCGACGTCGGCCGTCAGGTCGCCCGCATCAAGAGGTCCACCGACCTCCCCGTTTGCATCGGCTTCGGCGTCAAAACACCCGCCCAAGCCAAGGAACTGGCCAGCCACGGCGACGGTGTGGTCGTCGGCTCCGCCCTGGTCAACACCATCGCTGCAAGCCTGGACAAGGACGGTAAACCCACCGCCGCCACCGTCTCCGGGGTCCTACAACTCGTCCGAAGCCTCAGCGGCGCCTTGAAACCGTAAATGACCGCGATCTGAGGCCTGAGCCATGCACCCGGCCCTAACCAACGGCCAAAATCTCCCACAGATTGCGACGCCCCGGCCCTCAAACAACCGCATCCGGCATGCTATGTAACCTTGAGCGATCAACGTCGCCGCACTCCTGAAGGAGCGAGACATCCGTGAACTGGATCAATAACGTCGTCCGGCCCAAGATCCGCAGCTTCCTGACAACGAAGCGCGAAGTGCCCGACAACCTCTGGGTCAAATGCCCCGAGAGCGGCCAGATGGTCTTCTACAAAGACCTCGAGACAAACCAGTTCGTTGTGCCCGGCTCCGGCTATCACATGCGCATGGGCGCCCGCGCCCGCCTCACCGCCCTTTTCGACGGCGGCGCCTTCGAGATGGTCCCCGTCCCCGCCGTCCCGCAGGACCCGCTCAAATTCCGCGACGGCCGCAAATACACCGAGCGCCTCAAAGACGCTAAAGCCAAGACCGGCCAGGAAGACGCAGTCCTCATCGGCGAAGGCAAGCTCGACGGCCAGCCCATGACGGCCGCCGCCCAAGACTTCGACTTCATGGGTGGCTCGCTCGGCATGGCCGCTGGCGAAGCTGTTATCACCGGCCTCACCCGCGCGCTCGAAAAGGGCACGCCCTTCATTCTCTTCGCGGCCTCCGGCGGCGCTCGTATGCAGGAAGGCATCCTGTCGCTCATGCAGATGCCGCGCACCACCATCGCCGTGCAACGCCTGCGCGAAGCGGGCCTCCCCTACATCGTCGTGCTCACCGACCCCACCACCGGCGGCGTCACGGCGTCCTACGCCATGCTCGGCGACATCCACATCGCTGAACCCGGCGCGCTGATCTGCTTCGCCGGCCCGCGCGTCATCCAGCAGACCATTCGCGAACAACTGCCCGAAGGCTTCCAGCGCTCCGAATATCTGCTGGAGCACGGCATGATCGACATGGTCGTCCACCGCCACAAACTGCGCGAGACGCTCTCGCGCGTCTGCCGCGTTCTCATGAATGGCGGCACCAAGCCCAAGCGCGTCGTGAGCCGCCCGGTCGCCAACGGTCGCACGATGGAAAACGCAGCCCGCGAAAGCGCCATCACCGCCCTCGAGCCGCAACCGCTGGAAACGTCGACCACGCCGCCTGCCGCCTCCGACCCCAAAACGATCACCGCGCGCGACACCGTCGCCGTGAAGACAGCGAAACCCGCAGCCGGCAACACCCCGTCGTAAAACGCAAAGCCCGCGACCAGACGATCCGCCGCAGGGATTGCACGATCTGTTGATGCGGCAGGTCGGTCTGCTTCCGGTCACAACGGCGTAGACAGGCCGAGGAAGAATGCCCCAATAGAGAACGGGCATTCCCCGTCACGCCGCCGCGCCGAACGAGCACATAGCCCACCATGCGAAAGAGCGACAAGCTCCTGGCCGACCTCAAGCTTCTTCACCCGAAGCTGATCGACCTGTCGCTGGGCCGCATCGAGCGCCTGTTGGCCAAGCTGGGCAACCCCCACGAAAAGTTGCCCCCCGTCATTCACATCGCCGGCACCAACGGCAAGGGGTCTACCACAGCTTTCCTCAAAGCCATGCTCTCCGCCGCCGGCCTGCGCGTCCACGCCTACACCTCGCCCCACCTCGTCCGCTTCCACGAGCGCATTGAACTCGCCGGCCCCGATTGTGTCTCCCTGCCCATCGGCGAAGACCAACTGGTCGACGTTCTGACGCGCACCCAGGCTGTCAACGATGGCGATGACATCACCCAATTCGAAATCACAACCGCTGCAGCTTTCCTCGCCTATGCCGAAACACCCGCCGACGTCCTCCTCCTCGAGGTCGGCCTCGGCGGCCGCCTCGACGCGACCAACGTCATCAAGCGCCCGGCGCTCACCATCATCACGCCCGTCTCCATGGACCACGCTGAAAAGCTGGGTTCCACCGTCGGCCTCATCGCTGCGGAAAAGGCCGGCATTCTGAAGCGCGGCGTCACCTGCGTCGTCGCGCAACAGGATGATGAAGCACGCGCAGTCATCGTCGACACCGCGCACCGCATCGGCGCCAAGCCCATCGTCTGGGGTCAGGAGTTCGACGCTTTTGAACAAAACGGCCGCCTCGTCGTCCAAACGGAAACCCGCGTGCTCGATCTGCCGCTTCCCGCCCTCGTCGGCCCCCATCAGATCGTCAACGCCGGCACCGCTGTCATCGCCGCGCTCCAGCTCGAAGAGCTGCGCCAGAACGAAGCGGCCATCGAACGCGGGCTTCTCACCGCCAAATGGCCCGCCCGCATGCAGCGCCTCGATAGTGGTCCCCTGCCCGATCTCTTGAGCCGCAACTCAGAACTCTGGCTCGACGGCGGCCATAATCCTTCCGCCGGCATCGCGCTCGCGCAAACACTGGCCGATCTCGAAGAACGAGCACCCAAACCGCTTTATCTCATCTGCGGCATGATGGGCTTGAAAGACGCGACGGGCTTCCTCTCTCCGTTTCGCGGCCTCGTCCGTCACATCGTCACCGTGCCGATCCCCGGCGCGCACGAAGCCCCGTTCTCGCCCGACGCACTCGCCGAAGTCGCCAACCGCATCGATCTCTCCGCCGAAGCCGGAGCCGACGTTGAAACCGCTCTGAAGCGCATCGAAGTGCTCGACGCTGCCCCAAAGCGCGTCCTGATCTGCGGCTCGCTTTACCTCGCCGGGCACGTCCTCGCCCGCCAGGAAGGCGTCGAAGTCCAAGGCAACTGAACGCCACCAAAAATAAAACCGCGCGGCTTTCACCGCGCGGTCTTATCGTCTCAGCGATGCAGCGCTCTTTAAGCGAGCGCATCCTTGATGAAATCTTCCAAGCGCTTCTTCTGCACCATGGCACCCGCCTGACGCGCCTTCACTTCACCGCCATGGAACACCATCAGCGTCGGCATCGCCTGAATGGCATATTTCGTGGTGATGCCCGGGCTCTGGTCCACGTCCACCTTCACGATCTTGACTTTGCCCTTCATGTCGGCGGCGACCGCGTCGAGCGTCGGCGCCATGGCTTTGCACGGCCCGCACCACTCCGCATAGAAGTCCACAACGACCGGTTCGGTCGACTTCAGCACGACCTCATCGAACGTGCTGTCGGAAACGACGGGGGTATCGCTGCCCATGGGGATCTCTCTGTTGTCGCCGGCGCGCAGGGAAGCCACCGGCCTTGATCGGACGCAAGACTTAGGAACGCCCGCCCGCCGCGTCAAGGCTAGCCGCATCGAGCGTCCAGAGACCTTGCCCGTATGTATCGAGGATTGCAGGCGGAATTTCCATCAGCTGCGGCACTTCTGTCCATAGCAGCGCCGCCCGGATGGGCCTGCCCGGATAAATCTCGGCCAAGGCCAAGCGATAGGCAGCCAGCTGATACAAGTACACTGGCGCCACATCTGCGATGTCCTTCGGCGCTGCGCGGTTCGTCTTGTAGTCGATGATCAGCACCGCGTCGTCCGTCACCGCCAGCCGGTCGATCTGGCCGGTTAATTTCAATGCAGGCCCGCGCCCCGATGGATTGGGGATCTCCGCCACCAACGACACCTCGGCCCGGCTGTCGGCCGCGAACAACGCGCCGAACGCCGGATCGGCCAGGATCGCCAGCGCCTCCTTCGCAATGCTCTTCCGCGTCCGCTCCGGCAGATGACCAGCCCGCGCCATCAAATACGCCGCCGCCGACTTTGCCCGCGCTGTCACCGCGATACCCGGCAGATGTTCCAGCAAGGCATGTGTCAGCGTTCCACGCAGAAAGCGGTCACCCGCCAACCCCACACCGTCACCCGTACCAACGAACGGCGGAGACGCCGCCGGTTCGGCCAAGGGGTCCAGCGCAGGCTCTGTCGTGCTCGGCTCCCCATCGTCGTCAGTCTCATAAGGCGCCAACCGCGAAGGCGCGAGCGGAATGCTCAGCGTCTTCTCGCGCGGCGCGGCCGTTTCTGCCCAAGCAGGCCGCACCTCCGGCGCCACATCCTCCGCTGCATCTTTCTTTTTCGCATCAGGCGCCATGCCGTCCGCCTGCTGCTCCTCCAATCGCCAGAGTACGGCGTCCTCCCCCGCCGCATCGGGATCGACACCAAGCCCCTCACACA
>JALHQM010000079.1 GCA_022841965.1 Hyphomicrobium sp.
AAGGAGTTGAAATCCTGGCCGGTGCACAAGGGCGACGAGAAGGACGCCAAGGACGGCGATCTGGTTCGGTTCGAACTGGCACAGACGGGACGGTTCACTAGCCCACGCGCGAAGATCGTCGAGGCGCTTGGCAATCCGGATGATGAGCGCAAGGTATCGCTTATTTCCGTTCATTCACACGGCATTCCCGATGATTTTCCGCAGAGCGTCATTGATGAGACGCGCGATCTGAAACCGCTGCAGATGGCGGGGCGCAAGGATTTGCGCGGTATTGCGCTTCTCACCATCGATCCGGTGGATGCGCGCGACCATGACGATGCCGTCTTTGCGGAATCCGATACGGACCCGAAAAATCCGGGCGGACATATTGTGATCGTGGCGATTGCAGACGTGGCGCATTACGTGCGGCCGGGAACGCGGCTTGATCGCGAGGCGCAGATCCGCGGCAACTCGGTTTATTTCCCCGATCGTGTCGTGCCGATGCTGCCAGAAAAGATTTCCAACGATCTGTGTTCGCTGCGTGAGGGCGAGGACCGGGCGTGTCTGGCCGTGCGCATGGTCTACGACAAGCACGGCGACAAGCGCAGCCATACGTTTCTACGCGCCATGATGCGGTCGGCGGTGAAACTGTCCTACCAACAGGCGCAAGCCGCGTTCGACGGGACGCCGGACGAAAAAGCCGCGCCGCATGTCGAGGGTGCGCTCAAGCCGCTATGGGCGGCGTACCAGGCGTTGAAAGCGGCACGCGACCGGCGCGAACCGCTCGACCTCGATCTCCCGGAACGCAAGATCAAGCTCGACGACAAAGGGCGGATCGCGGGCGTTTACATTCCTGAGCGGCTGGAAGCGCACAAACTCATCGAAGAGATGATGATCCAGGCGAATGTGGCGGCGGCCGAGAGCTTGGAGCAGAGGAAATCGCCGCTCGTCTATCGCGTGCACGATGCGCCGTCGAAAGAGAAGCTGAAGTCGCTGCGGGATTTTCTCGAAACGCTCGATCTCGCGATCCCGCCGCACGGCAGCTTAAAGCCCGGCGCGTTCAACAAGGTGCTCACGGCGGCGAAGTCGTTGCCGGTGCCGGAGCTTGTCAATGAAGTGATCCTGAGGTCGCAGGCGCAGGCGCAGTACAATCCCGACAACATCGGGCACTTTGGTTTGAACCTCGCGCGATATGCGCATTTTACGTCGCCGATCCGGCGCTATGCGGATTTGCTTGTGCATCGGGCGCTCATTCGGGCGTTGAAGCTTGGTGACGACGGGTTGACGGATGAGGAGATCCCGCGGCTGGCGGCGATTGCGCAGTCGATCTCGGATGCGGAGCGGCGCGCGATGGCAGCCGAGCGGGAGACGATCGACCGGCTCGTTGCGCTGCATCTGGCGGACCGGATCGGGGCGGTGTTTTCGGCGCGCATCGGCGGCGTGACGCGTTCGGGGCTGTTCGTGCGGTTGAAGGACACGGGCGCGGACGGGTTCGTGCCGATTTCGACGCTGGGACAGGATTATTTCCATCATGTGGAAGAGGCGCACGCGCTCGTGGGATCGCAGACGGGCGAGACGTTCCGGCTCGGCGATGTGGTCGACGTGAAACTTGTGGAGGCAATCCCGTCGGCAGGCGCGTTGCGGTTCGAGATGGTGTCGGAGGGCAAGCGGGGTGTGTTGAAGCCAGTGAAGGGGCCGCGCGGGCGGCACATCATGCGGCAGCGGCGGCCGCGGCGGTAGACACTGCGGCGCGGCCTCGTGGCACGCTTGACCGTCAATGCGATTGGGATCACGTTTCGATCATGGAACAAATTTATACCAACGATCCTGATGCGCCGGCTAACGACCGTTCGTGGCCGAAAGCCGTGATGACCGGCACCCGATGCCGGTGCCCCGCGTGCGGGACGGGCCAGCTTTATGAGAGCTATCTGAAAGTTGCGCCTGTGTGCGCAGAGTGCGGTGAGGAATTGCATCACCAGCGCGCGGACGACGCGCCGCCGTATTTTACAATGTTTATCGTTGGACACATTGTCATCGGCGGGCTGCTCGTAATGGAGCAAACGCTGGCGCCGGCAACGTGGGTGCATCTGGTGATTTGGTTGCCGCTGACATTGTTCTTGAGTTTGTGGCTGCTGCCAAAGGTGAAGGGCGGTCTCATCGGATTGCAGTGGGCGCTGCGCATGCACGGCTTTGGCGGGCATTCGGATGAGCCCGATCCCGAACCGCAGCCGGTGTCACAGGGGTGACGACGCCTGACGCCGTCAAAGGTTTTGCGGGCCGGCCGCTCCTGGCCGCGACGTTGATCGTTGTTGACCGCAGTGGGCCTGAGCCGCGCATTCTGATGGGGCGGCGGCGGCCGGACGCGGTGTTCTTGCCCGACAAATATGTGTTCCCCGGAGGACGGCTGGAAGCGCAGGACGGTGATCTTGAAGCCGTGGGGGTTTTACCCGACTACGATCATGGCTGCCTGAAGCGCGGCGTTCGTCATGCGGAACCGCAGCGCGGTGTGCGCGCGTTTGTGACGGCTGCCATCCGCGAGACGTTTGAAGAGACGGGGTATCTCGTGGCGGTGGACGGGCCCGTCAATGCTGCGGACCCAGCCTTGGATTGGGCGGGTCTGGTTCGCGCCGGCCTGCGGCCAGACCTACGCCAGCTTCGCTACGCGGCACGGGCGATTACGCCCCCCGGACGGCCGCGGCGGTACGATACGCGCTTCTTCCTCGCTGAGGCTTCAGCGGTTGCAGCGCACGTTCCGCGAACGGATGGGGAATTGTCCGAGATCGGCTGGTTTGAGATCGACCGGGTGACGGCGCACGATTTGCCCTCGATCACGCGGATGGTGCTGCAGGACCTTAAAGGTGTGCTCGATGGGGGTGGAGACCGCGAAATTCCCTTTTACTATTGGCGGTCTGGGGCGTTCCGGCGGGTTGTGCTTAAGGGGCGCACCGGTGGCTAGCGGGGGCGGCTTGACTTCGGACGGTCTGGCAGTATGTTCCGCGCTTCCCGCGCAATCGCGAAGAGAATGTTTTCTGAAGGTTCTTCATCATGGCTAAGCCTGTAACGCAGAAGATTAAGCTCCTGTCGACCGCCGGCACCGGCTTCTTCTACGTGACGAAGAAGAACCCGCGCACGTCGACGGAAAAACTTGTTTTCAACAAATATGACCCCGTCGCGCGCAAGCATGTCGAGTTCAAGGAAACGAAGATCAAGTAATCCCGGACGGCGGCGTCGTGCGCACAGCTGCCGTAACGACAGCTGCACGTTTTCAGGCTCATTTTGATTGCTGTTATTGTCCCTCAGTTTGAAGAGGGACCAGGGTCCGTAACCGCTCGGCAGCGGGGTTAGCATTCCGAGAAGATCACGGACCCTGGCGTCGTCACCAGATGATGGTCATAGAGGGCGTTGACGTCCCACCTGGTATCTCACTGTCGCTTCGTGCCTTGCTCGTTCATGCAACCAGCACGTGCGCGGACATTCATCATACAATCAGGATGACGATCTCGCAAAGCGCGAATTTGATCCCTGCCCATCCTAATTTTCAACTTTGACAGAGGTTCAGTACGGTTTCAAGGAATTCTCTTGACATGTTGCGGCCGAAATACGCCGCTCCCGCGACTCCGCATGCGCAACTCTGGCGTGCGCGAATTTTCTCTCATGTTTTCAAAATGTTGGACTAAGCCGCGTCGGCGCTGACTCGATTGCGGCCACGGCGCTTTGCAGCATAGAGAGCACTGTCCGCCCGCTTGAAGATCGTCTCGGGCGTATCGTCGGGGCTCTCCAGAGTGGCCAACCCGACGCTGGCCGTCACCCGGATCTGGAGATCTGGCCGCACTTGGAATGGCTCGGACGCCACCATCGCGCGGGTGCGTTCGGCGACTTGATAGGCGCGTGCCAAATCCGTTTCCGGCATGATGATCAGGAACTCTTCGCCGCCCATGCGGCACGCGAGATCGATGCCACGCGTGTTGCGTTTCAGGCGGGTGGCGAATTCTTTCAAGACAACGTCTCCGCCATCGTGGCCGTGGGTGTCGTTGACGTTCTTGAAGTGATCGATGTCGGTGACGAGGATTGAGAGCGGGCGGCCGGTCCGGATGGATTCATCCACCAGCGTGCGCAGATGGCTTTCCATGTAGCGGCGGTTGTGGAGGCCCGTCAGGCTGTCGGTGATGGCTTGTTCAACGCTCTCTTCGAGACGGTTGCGAAGGTAGTCCGTGAACCGCTTGCGCTTAATCTGGGTTTTGATGCGGGCGAGGAGCTCGTGGCGGTCGATGGGGCGAATAAGGTAGTCGTTGACGCCCATATCCATGCCGCGCAACAGGCGGGCTTCGTCGCCAGGCTCGACCAGAATGACGATCGGCAGATGGCGTGTCCGGTCGAGCGAGCGGACTTGGGAGCACAGCCGCAGACCGTCGGCGTGGGTCAGGCTCAGGCTGACAATGAGAAGGTCGAAATTGTGCTCGGCGAGCTTGATCAGGGCGGCATTGGGATCGCGCTCGACAAAGATATCGTGCGATTTCGAGATGACATCGACGAGGCGCGAGGCGGAGCGGGGATGGTCGTCCACCAACAGAATGCGCCCGGAGCGGACCGATGTCGCTTTCTGGAGAGCAGCGTTGTCGGTCAATCCCAGCTGGCGCGACGTTGACGCGCGCATCAGCATTTCGTCGCTCAACATCTTCAGACGGGCAAGGTTTTTTACCCGCGTAATCAGGGCGATATCGTCAACCGGCTTGGTGAGAAAGTCGTCGGCGCCGTTTTCAAGACCCTGGACCTTGTCGGAGGGCTGATCGAGCGCCGTGACCATGATGACTGGGACGTGCTGGGTCTCGGCTTCCGACTTGAGGCGGCGGCAGACCTCGAAGCCGTCCATGCCCGGCATCATCACGTCGAGGAGGACGACGTCAATGCGTTGACTGGCGCAGATCTCAAGGGCGGCGGGGCCATTGGACGCGGTGACCACTTCGAAATACTCGGCAGTGAGCCGGGCTTCGAGCAGCTTGACGTTGGCGGGGATGTCGTCGACGACAAGAACGCGGGCGGTCATTTGATGTGGTACTCGGAAATCGGACGAATGTGGCTGTTTATGCGCGCTGTGCTCCGGCGAACCGGTTGACGGTTTCAAGGAAGGTCATCACGGAAATGGGCTTGGACACGTAGGCTTCGCAGCCGCCTGATCGGATCCGTTCCTCGTCGCCCTTCATGGCGAAGGCGGTGACGGCAACCACTGGAATGGAGCGCAGGGCGTCATCTTCCTTCAGCCACTTGGTCACCTCGAGGCCGGAGACCTCAGGCAATTGGATGTCCATCAGGATGAGATCGGGGTGATGCTCACGGGCCAGCGCGATAGCATCGAACCCGTTGCGGGTCTGGATGGTCTCGTAACCGTGGGCGTCGAGCAGGTCGTGGAAGAGCTTCATGTTGAGTTCGTTGTCCTCAACGATGAGCACGAGTTTGCGGCCGGCGCGCGCGATGCGCGGGCGGTCCTCGACGGTCAAGCCTTGATCCTGGTAGACCATTTCCGGTTAATCCCAACTCGCAGCCCGGACCGTGATGCACCGATTCTATCGGGCGACGCCTTGTTCTCACTGTGCGCATGGAGCAGTAACCAACAGTTTAAAACATGAGGGATCCCCCTCGTGTCACCATTTGTGAAGGTAAATCAAATGTGTGCGCTCAAGGCCGGACGGCCGAAAGCCTTGACCCGAGACGACGCGGAGACCATCGCCTTCCAGGCCATAGGGTTTCTGGCGGAGGAGCCAAGCCGGATGGCGCGGTTCTTGTCATTGACCGGGATGGAGCCCGATACGCTCATGGCGGGGGCGGAAACGGCACCGGTTCAGGTCGCCGTGCTCGACTATCTGCTGGGGGATGAATCGTTGCTGATGGTCTTTTCCGGGCATGCGGGGTTGAATCCGGACTCAGTCCAAGTGGCGCGGGCGCTGCTGGATGGCACGGGGTGGGACTGAACCGGGGGGCCGCCGACGGCTCGGCCGGCGGGCGCATGCCGTCTACTTGCAGGGGCTCTGATCGAGCAGCGTCAATTCCTTCAACTCGCCCTTCAAGCGGTAATCGCCATGATCGATGAGGAGATTGGAGGTGATGCCGTTCTCGTGGAACCGGAAATACATTTCATAGAGCGGTAGCTGATCGAAGTGCCGCGTCTCGGGCTTGAAATAGGCAATGGAGACCGGCCACGACCGAAGGCCGGCGAGTTTGGCGGTATCACCCGTCAGCTTCGGTACGGCCTCAAGTTCGCCCTTCGCCGAGGCGTTGCCGATCATGGCGGCGGTGAAGTAGTATTTTTCACCGCCTTCGGAGCCATCGTAGAGATTGCCGGAGAAGACGCGGCTGCCCGCTTTCGCGCTGCGGATCATCGCCACGGAATGGTCGATGGGGAAGAAAACCGGCTCGCCGATCTGGGCCGATTTGCGCGCGGGCTTGGTGACGTCGATGTTGAGCGACTGCCCCGAGCCTGGGATCTGCTCGGAAATTCGGGCGGTGGGTGACTGAGGCACCGGCGGCTTATCGCTGAGCTTGGTGGGCGCATCCAACTTCGTCGCGGTGCCCTGGGTTTGTTCGGCCAGCTGATCGTTGCCGAAGGTGGACGACGAAAAGCGCATGCGGCGGGAGGCTGCATCTTCCCAGCTCGAGGTACGCAGATCGGTGGTGTTGGTCTGGCCTTCGGTGGTTGTCGTCTCGGTGACGAAGCGCATGTTCTGCGCGTAGCCTTCGCAGGTGCTGCCCATCAGTTCGTAGACCACGCGGCCGGAGATGCTCGAAATGCTCATCGCCGGACCGGTTTCGTCGAGCACCACATCATAGACGGCGCGGTGGGGTTGCAGACGCACGGGCGAGGTGACCGGATTGACGATCTGGGCCAATGCGGGCGCAACGCCAGCCGCAATGGCGGCGGGCACCACACCGAGCATGATCCGTACCATTGCCTTGAACTGCATTCGGTCTCCCGGGCTGTCGCAGCGGTTGCAAACATCGCCCGTTCGGCGGACAACCTGCCGACGAAACTAGGGCTTTCGACTTCAAGCTTCAAGGAGATCACGGATGGCTGGCGATATCGAGGCACGATTGAAGGAACTCGGGCTCGAGCTTCCGGCAGCACCCGTGCCGGTGGCCAACTACGTGCCCGCGCTGCAAGCCGGAAACCTCCTGTTTATTTCTGGACAAATCGCCAAGTCGGCCGACGGCACTCTGGTGACAGGTTCGGTGGGTACGGACCTTACGGTTGAAGAGGGGCAAAAGGCAGCCCGGTTGTGCGCGCTCAACATTCTGGCGCAGGCGAAGGCGGCGCTTGGATCCCTTGATCGCATCCAGCAGATCTTGCGTCTGACCGGCTTCGTCAACTCGGCTGCAGGCTTCGCCGATCATCCCAAGGTCATCAACGGAGCGTCGGACTTGATGGTGGAGGTGCTGGGCGAAAAGGGGCGGCATACGCGGGCTGCTGTCGGCGCGTCCGGTTTGCCCGCGAATACGGCGGTGGAAGTGGATGCCATTCTGCTGGTTGGCTGAGAGGATCACGACATGCTCGATCGCGGCGCGTTTCTGAGGCCGATTGCGCATCGGGGGCTGCACGACGCCGCCCGAGGGGTCATCGAGAACACGGCAGCTGCGTTCGAAGCGGCCATCGGACAAGGCTTCGGCATCGAGTGCGATTTGCGACCAACGCGCGGTGGGCTGCCGGTCGTCTTTCATGATGAGACGACGGACCGTTTGATGGCTGGAGCGGGGCGCATCGCGGAGATGGTGCCATCGCAGGTGCAGGGGCTGCGGACAAAAGTGGGTGGTCACGGCGTTCTGACGTTCGAGGACTTTCTGGCGCTCGTCGACGGGCGCGTGCCGCTGCTGGTCGAGATCAAGAGTGAGTGGGATCCGCCGGATGTTCCTTTCTTGGCCGAAATTGCGCGGCGTGCGCTCGACTATGGCGGTGATATTGCGCTGATGTCGTTCGATCCGGACGTGATGACGGTGATGCGGGAATTGGCGACCGAGGTGCCGCGCGGGATCGTGTCGGGGGGCTACAAGGACGAGCACGGCGCGACGTGGTGGCGCGACCGGATCAGCGACGAGCGGGCGGACCGGCTGGCGAACCTGCTCGAATCTGGGCCCGTGGCGCCGTCGTTTTTCGCCTATCACGTCGCGTCGCTGCCAACGCCTGTGACACGCTATGTGCGCGAAGTTGCGGGGCTGCCGGTTTTTGCATGGACCGTGCGCTCAGCGGAGGACCGCACAGCTGCCCATTATTACGCCGACGCGCCGATATTCGAGGGATCAAACGCGCAAGGCTGATTAGCGCGGTTTTGCTGCCTTGGCGCGCTCATAGAGTGGCATCACGTCTTTCAAATTGTCTTCGAACGTTTTGATGCGCGTTTTGCCGGAGGGATGCGTGGACATCCATTGTGGCGGCGCGCCGCTGGCGGCCTTCGACATCTTCTGCCACAGCGTGATGCCCGCACGGGGGTCATAGCCACCGCGAGCTGCCAATTCCATGCCGATGAGGTCGGCTTCGGTTTCATCGTTGCGGGAGAACTTCAGCGCGGCAAGGCTGGAGCCTGCGGCGCCGACGAGTTCGCCGGCTTGGCCAAACAGAAGGCCGCCGATGACGCGGCTGCCAATGTTGGTGATGTTGACCTTAGCTGTGCGCTCGCGGGCATGTTCCCATAGGGCATGGCCCATCTCATGGCCCATGATGACGGCGATTTCGTCGTCGGTTAGCTTGAGCTTCTCAATGATGCCGGTGTAGAAGGCGATCTTACCGCCCGGCATACAGAACGCATTGATGGCCGGGCTTTCAAACACGTTCACCTCCCAGTCCCATTTGTCGGACCGGTCGTTGAACTTCTTGGTGTGCGGCAGCAGATCCTTGGCGATGCGGCGGACGCGAAGCTTGCGGGGATCGTCCTTGTCGAGCAATTTGCGCTGCTGGAAGGCCTGACGGGTCATCTGGCTGTATTGCAGGGCAGCAGATTTCTCGACGGTTTCCGCCGAGACCAACCGATTGAACATGGACTTGCGCGGGACCTTCACGCCTTCGCTGTCCTGGGCGGCGGCGAGGCTGGCGGAGAGAACGAGGGCCGCGGCGGCGAGGCCAAGCGACCACCGGGCTGGCCTGAAATCACCCCAATTCTTTTGCATCTCTCATTCCCTCGCGTGATCCGGCATCGACCGTACAAGTATCATATAGTGTGCGACAAAGCAGAGGCCAATGGATGGACGACGGCGGCACCCGGGAAGCAAAGGTCGTTGGCCGGATCGCGCAGATCAAGGCTGCGGACTGGGACCGCATGGCGAACCCCGATCCGAAATCTACCAATCCGTTCGCCGCACATGGGTTCCTTGATGCCTTAGAACGGGCGGGCACGACGGGTCCAGAGGCCGGGTGGGTGCCGCAGCACATCGTTTTGGAAACTCCGGCGGGAGCCATCGAGGCGGCGATGCCGCTGTATGTGAAGTCGCATAGCCGGGGCGAATACGTTTTCGATCACGCCATTGCGGATGCGTATCACCGTGCTGGCGGGCGATATTATCCCAAGCTGCAGGTTGCCGTGCCGTTCACGCCGGTGCCGGGGCCGCGGTTGCTGGTCTCGCCTGAGGCTGATCGGGATCGGGCCGAGCAAACACTCATTGCCGCGGCGATGACGCTGGCCGAGACGATCGGAGCATCGTCGCTGCACATCACATTTTCGCAAGCCGGCGCATGGGAGCGTCTTGGCGCGATGGGACTGTTGCAGCGAACGGGTCAGCAGTTTCATTGGGAAAATCGCGGCTATCGCTCCTTTGACGATTTTTTGGAGAGCCTGGCCTCGCGCAAGCGCAAAATGGTGCGCAAGGAGCGGGCTGAGGCCGTGACCGGGCTTGAGATCGAAGAGGTAACTGGTGCGCAGATCGGGCAGGCGCACTGGGACGCAATGTATGATTTCTACATGGACACGGCCTCGCGCAAGTGGGGGCGGCCGTATCTCAACCGCGCGTTCTTTTCCGAGCTTGGCCGCACGATGGCGGGGCAGTGTCTGCTGATGTTTGCCGTCCGCGATGGACGTCGGATCGCGGGGGCGATGCATATGATCGGTGGCGATTGCCTCTATGGCCGCTACTGGGGTGCGGCAGAGCTTGTGCCGTATCTTCATTTCGAACTCTGCTACTACCGGGCCATCGACTATGCGATCGCGCACGGGCTTGCGCGGGTGGAAGCTGGCGCGCAGGGCGAGCACAAGCTGGCCCGGGGTTACAATCCCGTGACGACCTATTCGGCGCACTGGTTTGCCGATGCGGGACTGCATGCGGCGGTGGCGCGGTTTCTGGTCGAAGAGCGCCGGGCCGTGGAGGAGACGAACCGGCTGCTGGCCGATTTTGCGCCTTACAAGAAGGCCATGGCCGAGGAACAAGACTGAGCGCTTGAGAGGTGTGCTGCTTGACGGCGGCGGCGGCCCTCACTTAAGCCGGTAGCTCGCACATTCGAGGGAGACCGCGCATGCTGGCCGAGTACGATCGTGGAAACATCTTCGCTAAGATCCTGCGCGGTGAGATCCCCTCGCACCGGGTCTATGAGGATGACGACGTGGTGGCATTCATGGATGTGATGCCGCAGGCGGCGGGGCATACGCTGGTGGTGCCCAAGGCGGCGTCGCGCAATCTGCTCGATGCGGACCCGGCCGTGCTGTCAAAACTCATGCCGGTGGTGCAGACCATCGCGCGCGCCGCCAAGAC
>JALHQM010000080.1 GCA_022841965.1 Hyphomicrobium sp.
CGCCTGCCCGACCCCGGCGCCGACTACGGCCAGCGCATTGCGCTCTATTTCGCCGCCATGTTCGTCATTTATGGCGTGCTGGTCCCGTTTCTCCCGGTCTGGCTCGACGGTCGCGGGCTTGATGCCAATGAAGTCGCCATCGTCACCGCCGTCCCGTTCATCCTCCGCCTCGCCGTCACACCCTCGGTCGCCATTTTCGCCGACCGCCTCGGTGCGCACCGCCAGTTCATCATCGCATCCGCCTGGGCAACCCTCGCCGCCAGCCTCGCCCTGGGTGGCATGAACGGCTTCTGGCCGATCCTTCTCATTGCAGCCGCCCTGTCCCTCGCCGCCGCCACCATGATGCCTCTCGTCGAAGCCATCGCAGTCAAAGGTGTGCGCCTCTACACCCTCGACTATGGCCGCATGCGTCTTTGGGGCTCGCTCTCCTTCGTTGTCGTGGGTTTGATCGTCGGCGCACTCATCGACCGCAGCGGCTCTGAAGCAGCCCTCTGGGTGTTGATCGCCGGCGCTGTCCTCACGGTGGCCGCCGCCCATGCGCTACCGCATGCGCCAGCGGCTGCCGTAGAAGCCGATGAAATTCCGACGCCACCCCGCAACGTCACCCGCGAAGTCATCCGCCTGATGCGTCTGCCCGTTTTCCTGGCGTTCCTGATCGCGGCGAGCGCCGCCCAAGCCTCGCACGCCATGTTCTACACCTTCGGCGCGCTCCATTTGCGCGACCAGGGCATCTCCGGCGCGTGGATCGGTGCCTTGTGGGCCATCGGCGTCATGGCCGAAGTGGCGCTCTTCGCCGTCGCCGGCTCCCGCTTTCGCCACTTGAAGCCCGACACGCTGCTGGCCATCGGTGCCGCCGCCGCGATCCTGCGCTGGGCGGTGATGACGCTCGATCCACCGCTGGAACTCCTCGTCCCGCTCCAACTTTTGCACGCGCTCACCTATGGCGCGACGCATCTCGGCGCTATCCTCTTTGTCGCCCGCGCCGTGCCGGATGATGTGTCGGGAACCGTGCAGGCGCTCTACGCCACATTTGCCTCCGGCGTCGCCATGGGCATTGCCACATGGGCCTCCGGCCCGCTGTTCAATGCTTATAAAGGCGGCGCGTACGCATCGATGGCGGGCCTCGCCGTCCTGTCGCTCGTAGCCGCACTCGTGATCCGCGCCCGCTGGAACCAGGGCACGCTATAGACCTGTTATCCCCACAAGCCCCGCTGCGGCGGCTCGATGATGCCGTCACGGATCACGATCCCGGGCTCCCGATCCTGTGCCAGGAGCAACGGCCCATCGAGATCAACCCAACGCGCGTACTGCGCCACGATCATCGCCGGTGCCACACCGAGCGACGTCGACACCATGGAACCCGCCATGATATCGAGCCCAGCCGCCCGCGCCGCATCCGCCATGGCGAGCGCTTCCGTCAGTCCGCCCGCCTTGTCGAGCTTGATGTTGACCGCATCGTACCGGTCGACCAGCGCCGCGATGTCGGAAGCAACATGCGCACTCTCATCCGCGCACACAGCCACCGGCCGGTCGCACGCAACAAGAGCGTCATCGGCTTCGGCCGGCAGCGGCTGTTCGATCGTCTCGAACCCGCAGTCGGCCGCCACCGCAAGAAACGGATCGAGAAGCTCCACCGTCCAAGCTTCGTTCGCATCCCCGACGAGCCGCGCATCCGGGCGTGCCGCCCGCACGGCCCGCATCCGCGCGTCGTCGCCCACGCCACCAAGTTTCAATTTCAAAAGCTGTAGGTGGGGCACCCGCCGCGCGGCGTCGGCCATAGCCTCCGGCGTATCGAGACTGAGCGTAAAGCACGTTTCGCGCGCGCCCGGTTCGGGCCGCTTTAACAATTGCGCCACCGGCACGCCGGCAAGCTTGGCCTCCAAATCGAACAACGCGCAATCGAGCGCATTGCGCGCGGCCCCAGGCGGGAGCAGACGGGCCAGATCGCCATGCGAAGCCGGTGCTCCAGCCGCTATGATTGCAGCCGCCGTTGCCTCCGCCGTCTCTCCATAGCGCGCATAGGGCACACACTCGCCACGCCCCTCGACGCCGCCCTGCGCAATCGTCACAACAACGACGCGCGCCTCCGTCTTGGCCCCGCGCGCAATGACGAACGGCTGCGCCAGAGGCCACGCTTCGTGCGCCACGCGGATCGTACGATCAGTTATCATGCGATGGCACCCGGTTGCTCAAGCCGCCAGTCAGGTCAACCGGCCTGTGGCGTGAGCAAGGAACAGGTAAACGCGGCCGGAATCCGACATCAGGTGGCTCTGCGTCGACCGGCCCGATGGATCCCGCTGATCGAGGTCGCGGCGGACCCGCTCAAAGTCTTCCAAATAGCGTGCAAGCGTCGCTTGCAAGTTCACATCCGTCGCCAACGTTGCTGTGATGTCGTCGAAAGCCTGACGCCCTTCGCCCGAGTACAGTCCGCGCGAGAGCACATTCCGGTGCCCGGCATTGATGCGCGACCACAGCGCCGACGTCGTCGCCGGATCAAGCGCACGCGCAACCACCTCAATATCGAGCCGGAATGGCGCCTGCCGTTGCATTTGCTGGGACAGCAGCGGTGGCGGCGCGGCCCGCGGTGCCCCGCCTGCCTGCTCCTCATCGCGGGACGCGCGCGCCAAAAGATCGCCGAGCGACCAGCCCTCGCGCCCACTGTCGCCCTGCGCGGGGCGTGAAAGCTGCGACAGGCCGGGCGGTGAAGGCGGCGCGTTTGCCCCGGACGACGGCGGCGGCAATGCAGCCGCCTGAGCCGGCGGTGCCCCGACCGGCCGCGACACGTCGCGCGCCTGCATCGTGCGCTGTGTGAGGTTGGCCAGCGTATCGAGCGCCTTCAACTGATCGGAAAGTGCGCGCCGCATTTGATCGGCACTGTCGCGCGTGGCGAGCGGCAGCTTATCCAGCTGATCCTTCAGCCGCGCCTGCTCAGCGGAAATCTCAGCCGCAGTCCGGGCCGCGCGTTGGCGAACTTCGTCGGCTGTCTGGTCGACGCGCGACGACAACGAATCCAGATCGCGCGTCACAATAGACGATACGTTGGCGAACCGATTGCGCATTTCGTCGAGACGGCGTCCGCTTTCCGCATCCGTTTCGGATTTGAGGCGCTCCAGATCGGCCAACGCATTGCGCCGCGTTGCCTCCGCCTGCAGCCGGATGTCCTCCGCCGACGCGCGCGCTCTCAGCTCAGCCTCCGAAAGCGATCCCTCGATGGTGGAGGAATAGCCCTGCACAAACCGGCCGAACTCCTCCGCCTTGCCCGACAGGTTGTCCAAAGTCTGCGAGAGCGCGGCGTGCCGCGTCTGCAGCGTATTGTCGATCTTGAAGTTGACCGTCTCCAGGGCGTTCGCAGCCCGCATGATCGTCTGGCCCTGGTTCTCGAACCGGTTCGTCACCGAATTGATCTGGCCGAGCAGGTTCTCAGAGACGTTCCGCAGCATTTCCGACTGACCAGCCAGTCCCTCGATCGCCTTGAGCGACTGCTTGGTGATATTCTCCGACGACCGCCGAACCGCGCTGATGCCGGCGACAAGCTGCTCATCGAGATCGTGCGTTTGGCGCTGGATCGTTTCGCTGAAGACCACAGCATGGTTCTCCAACGCCGAGGTTAGCGCCTGCGAACGCTCAGTCACTGCAAAATCGATGGCCTGCGTCGAGCGCTGGATCGACTGATCAAACAGCATCAACCGGTCACTGAATGCACTGTCGAGCGCGCGTGTCCGTTCGATAAGTTGCGTGTCGAGGATCTGGGCGCGGTTGGCGAGCGAGCTATCGAGCGCCCGCGCATACTCCTCGAACACGGCCTGCAGGTTCTGCGTCCGCCCGTCGAGCGACGTGTTGAGATTGTCCAGGTAGTCCTGGAAAGCATTTTGGATCGTCTCTGTCCGCGAGCTGAGCGCATCCGCCAGCGCCGACGTGTAGCCCACCAGCACCGCGTTCATTTCCTCGGTACGCTGCCCGAGCGTCGTTTCCAACCGGTCGGCGCTGGCGCCAACAGCACTTTCGAGCGAGGTTAGGTTCTCGCCCGCGTTCTGAATAATCGTCGCCAGCTTGATCTGCTGGTTGGACAGCCGGTCAATCAGCTGCGGAATTTCAGTGCCCAATGACCGCAGCGTCTCGGTCACGCGCTCGGACGTGCCCAGCAGCGCCCCGCGCTCACCCGACAATTCCTGAATGAGACCTCGGATCTTGCGTTCGTTCTCTTCGTAGGAGCGCTCGAGTGCCGCGACTTCGTTATGAACCAGCGCTTCCAATTCGCCGGCCCGCCCGAGTGCGCGCGAAACGGCATCATTCATAAACGAAACTTGCCGCCGCACGGCCTGCCCCAGCGAGGCAATCGATTGCTCGGCCATGCGATCGGGTTCGGCCAGACGGATGGCCACCTCGGTCATGGTCGACGACCGCAAACGCAGTTCCTCAGCCCGCCAGGCCAGCAGCGCCAGGAACCACATCACCGCGACCGGCACGACAAGTGCTGCCAGCAGCAGGAACGTCCAAGGATCCGACATGATCGCGGCGAGGCCTTGGCCTTCGGCGACCTTCGTCGAAAAAATCATCCACCCGAACACAGCCGTGAGCACGCCCCACCCCACGCTCGCGTACATCGCATAGCGGAACGGCTTGCCGTCGGGCTTCTGGTCGAGCGCGTAGATCAGGCCGCCGATGGAGGGCACGTCATCGTTCGCGGCGACATGGCCCCGCGGTGGACCGGCCGGCCGCCGGCGCGCGGTCCGGCGTTGCGAAGTCTCAACTTCTTCCGTTTCAGGCTCTGCCGCAGGCGGAGGCGGCGCCAGATCGGCTGCAGCCCTGGGCCTGCGCCCCTTACCCTCACCCTTTTTCGCGGGCGGAAGTGGGGGCGGTAGCAAAGCCGGCATGCCACCGGAAGGAGTGGGATCGGACGCCGACAGCGACAGCGGGGGCGGCACCGGTAACCCCGGCGGCTCTCGCGAAGCTTTATTGTCTTGCGCCATCTCTCGATCGGTCCCCGGGCGCCTGCCGGCGCATTCCCCTGTGTCACTGATAGCCCAATTGACGCCTGACCCTCAAATCCGATTTGAAGGTGACGCACCGCAGAATGAACGCGATCCGTGAACGCGCTAAACGTCGGCGATAGCCCCGTTTTGGGGCCAAATGAAGATGCAACCGCCGCCTTCCATCGCGCCGCAACTCTTTGTTCACTCTCGCAACAGATCCCTGCAACCCTTTAGCTCTGTTTACAGACACGCCGGTCACAGTGTGCCTCTGTTGACGGCGTCGACGTGTGGGATGACGAGAAATGCTCGACAATAGTGAAATGCTGCAAAGTGAAATGTTGAGCGGCGCCGCGTTCCCCGCCAGCCACCCCGCGGCCATTGACCATCCCCACCTCCGCCGCTTCACTATGGGCGACCTACAACTCGAGCACGAGGTCTTGGTCCTTTTTGCAAGCGAACTGCCGCGCACGCTGGCCAATTTGCAGGCCGCCACGACACTGAAAGAGTGGAAGATTGCGGCCCACACGCTGAAGGGTTCAGCGCGCACCGTCGGTGCCTGGCAGGTTGCCGCCGCCGCCGTTGACGCCGAGCGCGATCCTTACGTGGTCGAGGACCGCGCCGGCAAAGCCGGCATCATTGCTGCATGCGAACGCGCGGTGATCGAAGCCGTCACCTATATCTCGACGCTCGCACCGCCCCGTTAAACCACAACGGAACCAAGCGGCAAACTTGACCTCACTGCGCGCCCATTGAGCCTTGAATTCGCATCTGCCTCCGTCTAAGGCCATGGCTCCACGACGGCGAGTGGCCCAACGAGACACGTTGGGCCAACACGTCAGACGTCCCCCGTAGTGCGACCGGCATTGAGCAGAGGCGAGATGGTCAAAATCACGTTCATCCAGCCCGACGGCACCACCCAGACGGTGTCGGCGGAAGAAGGCCTGACCGTCATGGAAGCCGCCAAGATGGCGGACGTGCCCGGCATCGATGCCGAGTGCGGCGGCGCGTGCGCCTGCGCCACCTGCCACGTCTACGTCGATGCGGGCTGGCGCGAGAAAACCGGCGCCCCCTCCGACATGGAGGAGGACATGCTCGACTTCGCCTTTGACGTGCGTGAGGAAAGCCGTCTGTGCTGTCAGATCAAGGTGACGACCGCCCTTGATGGCCTCGTGCTTCGCGTTCCAGCCAAGCAGTTCTAACGGGCTGGATCGGTGCAAAATAGGTTGGAAGAGTGATGACCGCAGTGGAAAGCGCCGGCGGCGCCGTCCCCAACGAATTGGGCCCCATCGAAACCGATGTCGTCATTGTCGGCGCCGGACCGTGCGGTCTCTTTGCCGTCTTCGAATTGGGCCTGCTCGATCTGAAGTGCCACGTCGTCGACATCCTCGGCAAACCGGGCGGTCAGTGTTCCGAACTCTATCCTGAAAAACCGATCTACGATGTGCCGGCCCTGCCCATCGTCACGGGCCAGGAATTGACGGACCGGCTCTTGGAGCAGATCAAGCCGTTCAATCCCGTCTTTCATTTCGGTGAGCGCATCGACGGCCTCGCCCGTGAGCCCGATGGCCGCTTTCTGATGACCACGGATGCCGGCAAGTCCTTTCTCGCCAAGGTCGTCGTCATCGCCGCTGGCGGCGGCTCCTTCACACCCAAGCGCCCGCCACTCGATGGCATCGAGGCCTATGAGGGTGGCTCTGTCTTCTACTCCGTCCGCCGCATGGACGATCTGCGCGGCAAGGATGTGCTGATTGTCGGCGGCGGCGACAGCGCCCTCGACTGGACGCTCAACCTGCAACCGTTGGCCAAGAGCCTCACGCTGCTCCATCGCCGCGATGATTTCCGCGGCGCCCCCCATTCTGTCAACGAGATGCGCCGCCTCGTCGGTGACGGCAAAGTCCGGTTGATGATCGGTCAGATGACCGGCCTCGACGGCGACGCAGGCGTTCTGAAAACCGTCACCGTCAAGACCGCGTCCGGCGAAGAAAAGATCTCCGTCGATGCCATGCTGCCGTTCTTCGGCTTGACCATGAAGCTAGGGCCCATCGCCGATTGGGGCATCAACCTCCACGAAAATCTGATCCCCGTCGATACCGAGAAATTCGAGACGAGCGAGACCGGCATATTCGCCATCGGCGATATCAATACCTATCCGGGCAAGCTCAAGCTAATCCTGTCCGGCTTCCATGAAGCCGCCCTCATGGCACAGGCCGCGCAAAAGATCGTCTATCCGGATAAGAAAGTCGTGTTCCAGTACACGACCTCATCCTCAAGCCTGCAAAAGAAGCTCGGCGTCAAATAATCTCGCCGGTCTGCATCAGCAAAACCGCACCACCCACAATCGCCGCAAGATGCCGGCGCACGCCCATCGGCAAGTGCTCGACCAATGTCTTCGCAGCCGGGCGAACCCACGCCAGATAGAGCGCCGCATAGAGCTTGCCCACCGCACTAAGCCCGATCGCACAATCGCTTAACTCCACCGAGCGATCCGCCCAATCGTACTTATAGGCCGTCCCAGGAGCCAAAAGATCAAGCGCCGCTTTGCCCGACTGACAAGCGCGCCGAACGCTGTCTTCCATCAGCAGCGCTCCCGCACCAGTCTTCTCAAAACGCGGATCATAGGCAATCAGATGGAGCGCTACGCGATCCTTGCACTGGATCGCAATCTCGATCGCCGCCACCGTCCCGTTCGAAATCACCGCACCGACTTCCACGCCCGTTGCCGGACCACGCCCCGACACACAATCGCGGAAAAAGCCCTCCGTGCGCACATCCACGACGGCCGGAGAGACGAGACCGCGCTGCCGCAACCAATCGCGCTTCAAACCAAGTGCAAGGCTCGCAGCATCGCTCGCCCGTGGCCCTGATGCAAACCGCTCAAAGGACGTCTCACCCGTGTCCTGCAAACGGCGCATCTGGCGCTTACGATTCTTGCGCGCAGCCTTCCCATAGCGCTGCTCAAACGCCGCGTAGTCGGCTACTCCCTCGAACGCGACATAGGGAGCATTTTGCACGTCGGTCAACACCGCCCCACGCGCCCGCAGCATAGGAGCGATCGCCGCGTCCGCACGCAGCTTGCGCAGATGGACGAGATTGACGTCGGCCGCGTTCAGCACAAAATCAAAGGCCGCAGTGAGATCACGGTCAGCCTCCGGACCCGCCTCGATCAACACGTCGCCATACTGACTGACAGGATCGCCCATGAACGACAGCGTCGTCAGCCCGCCCGCCCGCGTCACCAAGAACGGAAGGACAAGCACCAGCCGTCCGTCGCGATGCCCGGTCACGATTGCCAATGACGGATTTGAGGCGCGCGACACGAGAAAATGATTGCACCAGTGCCAGAGCCACCCAAACGACTGAAACAGCTGCTCGGGCCGGCCGGCGCGCTCGAACAGGGCGGTCCACTCCGCCTCCAAGGCGTTAAAGGCCGACCGGTCGTCAACAAGGCGAAGCGAGACGGGCGCTACACGGGCGTTCACGTCAGCAACCGGCGTCAGTTGCGTGTGCCGGAGCGATACGGGGCGCTCAAAGTCGCCAAGCGCGACCGTCTCATACGGGGACGTTAACAGCGGCAGTGCGGTCATAGACAGGCGCCCCGGTTGAATTGGCCGTTCGTTCGACCAACCCGAGCAAACCGGATGCCAGCAATAACAACGGCGGCCCCATACAAGACCGCCGCTCCGAAACTGGGAAATGAGGTCTTAACAGGTGGCGCGAACGAGTGGCCCGTCGCGCAAAAATCGCATCATGGCCCCAACCCCTTCCGATTTTGGCGCGACATAAGGGCCACTAGCAACATCATGGGCTTAGTGTGGCGTTCATCGCGCCATAGTTGATACAAGCCTTGCCGCACCATCGGTCAACTATGGCGTGACGCCACACTAGCCGCCCAGCGCGTCGGTCTGCTTTTCCCACCAATCACCGGAACCGAACTTCGGCCCGCCATCCTGCGCGCCGCCCCAGTTCGAAAACCAACCCGGCTCCTCGGCCTGTTTCTTCACCTGTGCGGGCGTGTAATCCCCCGCCAGATGGCGCGTCAGGTTGGCCTTGATATCGGCGGTCTTGTCGGGCGTGCAGTATCCCGCCTGACCCGCGACCGCCTTCGCCACGCCGTTGTAAGCCGTGTCGTAAACCTTCTCGACGCGGGGGATATCAGCGGCCGCAACGCCGGCCGCTTCATTGGAAAGGAACGTCGTCTTCAGCTTCGTCGGGTCGAAATTATAACCGCACTTCACCGCGCGCGCCGCCGTGGACCCAACCTGAAACGCACGTGTTGTCGGGTCGCCCGCTGGGTTCGCCACGACCGCCGGAGCGACCGGAGCCGCCGCCTGCCCACCGCCGAACAGCGAACCGGTCGACAGCCCCGACGAACTGGAACAGCCCCCCAGAAACATCACCGCACCGAGCGCGACAAACCTACCCGTCATATCCCAAGCCCCGAATCCCTGGATCATGCCCCATGGAAGCGATCCGTACCCCGCCCGTCAACCGCGCACCTGAAATGCGGCGGGGACAAGGCAATATCCCTAGCGCAGGAGGGTCCGGATGGCATTTTCCAGCCCCTCCAGGGTCAGCGGATACATGCGCCCCTCCATCACCCGCTGCATGATACCGATGGATGGCGTCCAACTCCAGTGCTGGTCGGGGACTGGGTTGAGCCAAACCGCATTCGGAAAACGCTGCAGCGCCCGCGACATCCAAATGTGCCCGGCCTCCTCGTTCATGTGCTCCACCGATCCGCCCGGATGCGTGATCTCATATGGGCTCATGGAGGCATCGCCGACGAAGATCAGCTTGTAGTCAGCCGGATACGTGTTGAGCACATCCCACGTCGGGATCGTCTCCGTCCACCGCCGCGCATTATCCCGCCACGCGCGCTCATAGAGGCAGTTGTGAAAATAGTAATATTCGAGATGCTTGAACTCGGTCCGCGCTGCCGAAAACAGCTCCTCGACGCCCTTGATGTGCCAGTCCATCGACCCGCCCACATCGAAGAACATCAAAACCTTCAACGCATTGCGCCGCTCAGGCCGCATGTGAATGTCGAGATGACCCTTCTCTGCCGTCCCGCGAATGGTGCCCGCCAGATCGAATTCATCTGCAGCACCCGAACGCGCGAATTGCCGAAGCCGACGCAGGGCAACCTTGATGTTGCGCGTGCCCAGTTCCACGTCGCCCGCGAGATCTCTGAACTCGCGCTTGTCCCAGACTTTGATGGCGCGCTG
>JALHQM010000081.1 GCA_022841965.1 Hyphomicrobium sp.
TCACCCTTCAGCTTCTTCAGCGCATAAAGCGCTTCCAGCGCAGCCTTGGGCGTCAACTCGTCCGGATTGATCTTGGCCAACGCCGCTTCGACTTTCGACGGCCCAGCCTTCGGCCCTGAACTCGTCGGCCGCGCGGCCGCGAACAGCGGCAGATCATCGAGTGGCTTTTCCGCCCCCGTCGCGCGCCGATCGTTCTTCTCCAGACGATCGAGCACCTGCCGCGCGCGATCGATCACCGCCTGAGGTATCCCCGCGAGCTTCGCCACTTGAATTCCGTACGACCGATCCGCCGCTCCTGGCCGCACCTTGTGCAGGAACACGATCTCGTCCTGCCACTCCTTCACGTCCATCGTCACGTTGCCGACATCGCGCAGCCGTCCCGCCAGCGCGGTCATCTCATGGTAGTGCGTCGCAAACAGTGCCCGGCACGTCGCCACGTCGTGTAGATATTCCACCGTCGCCCACGCGATCGACAGCCCATCGAACGTCGCCGTCCCACGCCCGATCTCATCCAAAATGACAAGCGACCGGTCCGTCGCCTGATTGAGAATTCCCGCCGTCTCCACCATCTCGACCATGAACGTCGATCGCCCGCGCGCCAGATCATCTGATGCGCCGACCCGCGAGAACAACCGGTCCACGATCCCGATCCGCGCCACCCGCGCCGGCACGAACGACCCCATTTGCGCCATCACGACGAACAGCGCATTCTGGCGTAAAAACGTGGACTTGCCCGCCATATTCGGCCCGGTGACAAGCCAGATGCGCGCTGTGGTTTCCTCGTCAAACCCGGTGGGCTTCTCAGCCTCAAATCCCAAAATGCAATCGTTCTCGATAAACGCGCCCGCCTTCGTCGTCTTCAACGCCTGCTCGACAACCGGATGCCGCCCGCCGCGAATCTCAAACCCACGTCCGTCGCTGATTTCGGGCCGCACGTAGCTTTCGCTCACCGCCAGTTCCGCCAGCGCCGCCAGATGATCGATCTCGGCGAGTGCCGCAGCGACCGCCGACAAGCCCTGCTCGTTCGTCGCCACCGCACCGGCCAGCGCCTGAAACACCTCGTCTTCCAGCGCCAGCGCCCGCTCGCCCGCCGACGCCACCCGCCCCTCGATCTCCGCCAACTCCACCGTCGTGAACCGCATGGCGTTTGCCATGCTCTGCCGGTGCCGGAAAAGCTCATCGAGCGGCGGCGTTGTCAGCGCCTTGGCGTTGAGCGCCGTCACTTCGATGAAGTAGCCAAGAATATTGTTGTGACGGATCTTCAGCGTCTTCACGCCGGTCTTCTCAATATACGTGCCTTCAAGTGCGGCGATCACCTGCCGGCTGTCGTCCTTGAGCCGCCGCACGGTATCGAGCGGCTCGGAATATCCGGCGCGAACAAAACCGCCGTCGCGCTTGAGATGCGGCGGATCATCGACCAAAGCCGCCGAAAGCGTAGCCAGGAGTCTCGGCTCCGTCGCCGCCAACTCTCGCGCCACACGATCGAGTTCCGGCGGCAGTCCCATCGCCGCTCCAGCTGTCTTCATCAGCCCTGTGCACGCCGCTGCCGCAGCCAACCCATCGCGCAACGCTCCGAGATCGCGCGGTCCTCCGCGCCCAAACGCCAACCGCGACACCGCGCGCGCAATGTCCGGCGCCCCGCGCAAACAATCCCGCAGCTGATCCCGAGTCCGCGCTTCCGACACGAGAAAAGATACCGCATCGAGCCGCCGCTCGATCGCGCCCACGTCGCGCAGCGGACTGGCAACACGGTTCGCAAGCTCCCGTGCGCCTGCCGCCGTTACGGTCCGATCAATGGCTGAGAGCAAACTCGCCCCCCTCTCGCCCGAGGACGACCGCGTCAACTCCAAACTCGCTCGCGTCGATGCATCGATGACAAGAACGCCGCCGTCGCCCGTCCGTTTCGGCGGACGGATCACCGGCCGTTTGCCGATCTGCGTGAGATCAACGTAGCGCAACAACGCGCCCACGGCCGCCAATTCCGCCCGCGAAAACCCGCCAAATCCGCCCAGATCCGCAACGCCCAACTGTGCCTTTAATCCCCGTTCGCCAGACAGACTATCGAAAGACGCCACCGGAACCGGCGTCGTCGCCGCCCCCGCCACATCGATCCATCGTTTCAGGTCGTCGTCCGCCAGCACCGCATCGGTCGTCAGAAGTTCACTTGGCGACAGGCGCACAAGTTCGCCCGGTAGATCCGGCCCCGCTACCTCGCCGGTCTCCATCTCCCCCGTCGAGATATCGAGCGACGCCAGCGCGTACAGAGATGAGGCATCAAGCGCCGCGCCCTCGCCCGACCCCGGAACGCGAAAAACCGCCGTCAGATAATTGCGCGACTTCGCATCGAGCAACGTCTCTTCCGTCAGCGTGCCCGGCGTGACGAGCCGCACCACATCCCGCTTCACAACCGACTTCGATCCGCGCTTTTTCGCCTCCGCCGGATCTTCCAGCTGCTCGCACACGGCCACGCGATATCCTTGCCGGATCAGCCGTTGCAGATATTCGTCCGCGCGATGGATCGGCACCCCGCACATCGGGATTTCGACACCCTGATGCCGCCCACGCTTCGTCAGCACGATCCCGAGCGCCGCTGACGCAACCACGGCGTCCTCGAAAAAGAGTTCGTAAAAATCCCCCATCCGGTACCAGAGCAGACTGTCCGGATTGGCAGCCTTAATCTCCAGGAACTGGGCCATCGACGGCGTGGCGTCCACTGGCGCAGGTGGCGGCACGACGGCATCCGCAGGCGCCACTGCGCCCTCGTCAACCTGTCCCTCGTCCCCGCTCTTAGCTGTCCGCCGCGCCGCCATTCCCACCCCTTCACCAATCCCTTGAATGACATAGCGGCTCGGATGCGACAGGGCTAGCCATCCCTCCCGCTCGCGTTTGCAGGCCGAAAGTAGCAGATTGGCCGCGTTGAGAAATCCGCCGCCAGCGCCTACGGTGCGTCGAAACCAACAGCAGCGCCGCCGCTTATCGCGAGCTTCCCTCACAAGGAAGCCGGAAGCACCAACATAAAGACCCAAAATGGCCCACAAGAACCCCCCGGCCCGCATTACGGATCAGGAAGCTTTGCAGTTCCACGCGCAAGGAAAGCCCGGCAAGCTCGAGATCACGCCGACGAAGCCGCTGGCCACACAGCGCGATCTGTCCCTTGCCTATTCGCCCGGCGTTGCGGCTCCTGTGCATGCGATCGCTGAAAATCCGGCTCTCGCCTACGACTACACGAACAAGGGCAACCTCGTCGCCGTCGTCTCCAATGGGACCGCGATCCTGGGACTCGGCAATCTCGGCGCGCTCGCATCAAAGCCCGTGATGGAAGGCAAGGGCGCCCTCTTTAAGCGCTTCGCCGACATCGATGCCATGGACCTCCTCGTTTCCACAGAAGACGTCGATGCGTTCATCAACTGCGTGCGCTATCTTGGCCCCTCCTTTGGCGGCATCAACCTGGAAGACATCAAGGCGCCGGACTGCTTCATCATCGAAGAGAAGTTGAAAGAACTCCTCGACATCCCAGTCTTCCACGACGACCAGCACGGCACCGCCATCATCGCCGCCGCCGGCCTCCTCAACGCACTCGAACTCACCGGCCGCACCATCGAGAACTTCAAGCTCGTCGTGAATGGCGCCGGCGCCGCCGGCATTGCCTGCCTCGAACTCTTGGGCGCACTCGGCATGCCCCGCAAAAACGTCATCTTCTGCGATACCAAAGGCGTCATCTACCAGGGCCGCAAGGACGGCATGAACCAGTGGAAATCGGCATACGCGGCCAAAACCAAAGCCCGCACGCTCGCCGAAGCGCTGGACGGCGCCGACGCCTTCTTCGGCCTCTCCGCCAAAGGTGCCGTCACGCCTGATATGGTTCGCTCGATGGCGGCCAAGCCGATCATTTTCGCCATGGCTAACCCCGACCCCGAAATTACGCCGGAAGAAGTCGCCGCCGTCCGCTCTGATGCCATCATGGCGACAGGCCGCTCCGACTATCCCAATCAGGTCAACAACGTCCTCGGCTTCCCCTTCATCTTCCGCGGCGCACTCGACGTGCAGGCGAAAACCATCAACGAAGAAATGAAAATCGCCGCCACCAAAGCGCTGGCCGAACTCGCGCGCCAGGAAGTCCCCGATCAGGTTGCGGCAGCCTTCCATGGCCGCCGACCGACCTTCGGCCCGGAATACATTATCCCCGCGCCCTTCGACCCGCGCCTCATCAGCCACGTTCCGCCCGCCGTTGCCAAGGCCGCGATGGAATCAGGCGTTGCCCGCCGCCCCATCGTCGACATGGAAGCCTATATCGCGCGCCTCAAGGGCCGCCTCGACCCGGTCACGGGCTGGTTACAAGCAACATTCGACAGCGTTCGCCAAGACCCCAAGCGCGTCGTCTTTGCCGAAGGCGAGGATCCCGCCGTCATCCGCGCCGCCAACACCTTCTTCGCGCAAGGGTTCGGCACGCCCATTCTCGTTGGCACCAAGGACATCATCAAAAAGCGTTTCCAGGAACTCGGCATCCCCATGCGCCCCGAGTTCGAAATCATCGACACGAATTTCTCTTCTCACGCCGAGGAATTCGCCGAATTCCTCTATCAGCGCCTCCAGCGACGCGGCCATCTCAAGCGTGACTGCGAGCGCACCGTGCGCAATGAGCGCAACGTCTTCGCCGCTCTCATGGTGGTCCACGGGCACGCCGACGCGATGGTCTCCGGCGTCACGCGCAACTGGACGAGCGTATTCCAAGATGTCCGCCGCGTGATGGACGCCGAACCCGGCCGCAATATCATCGGTGTCTCACTCGCCCTATGCCGCGGGCGCGCGGTGCTCATCGCCGACACCAGCGTCCACGACATGCCCACGCCTGAGCAGTTGGCCAACATCGCAATGGAGGCCGCCAAGGCCGCGCGCAACTTCGGCCTCGAGCCCCGCGTCGCCATGCTCGCCTATTCCACCTTCGGCCAGCCGCGCGGCGAACGCTCCGATGTGGTCCGCGAAGCCGTCCGCATCCTTGATGAGCGCCAAGTCGATTTCGAATACGACGGCGACATGGCCGCCGACGTGGCCCTCAATGCCGATCTGATGAAGCTCTATCCGTTTTGCCGCCTCACCGACACGGCGAACGTGCTCATCATGCCGGCATTCCACGCGGCATCGATCGCCACCAAGACTCTGAAGGAACTCGGCGGCGCCACCGTCATCGGCCCTTTGCTCGTCGGTCTGGAACACTCCGTCCAGATCTGCACACTCGGAGCCCAAGACACCGACATCATGAACATGGCAGCCCTCGCCGCCTACGATCTCAGCTCTTCTTAAGCCGAGAAACCTTGCGCGCGCGGAGGTCATCGGACAGCCGCTCCATCATGTCGGCCAGCCGTCGCGACCGGGCCACCGTTAGCGTCGTCAACACAGCGACGCCGGCAATGACAGTCGCAAAAATGCCCGCGCGCCAAGCGGCACTCTCGGCAGCCCAGTCGAAGATGTTCATGCCGAGAAAGCCGGTGGCGATGGTTGCGATCAACCCGAACGTCGTGACAACGGTCAATCGTGTCATCGTCTCGTTCTGACGTCGCATCGCCTCGTTCTCGAGGAAGTCGCTCATTTCCTGTAGTTCTTCACGCACGTCGTCAAAAAGGCGGTCGACCTCAAGATGTTTGCGGCAGAGCGCAAAAAGATCATGCACGTGCACCTGATTGCTAATCACGTGAAACCAGTACCGGTGGGTGAACCGCAGGAACGTCTCAAGTGCGTGCCGCGTCTCCAGCCGAAAGGATCGCACCGCCGCCGCATCCGCCGTGTCGAGCCGGCTCACCGCCTTCGCCAGACGATCCGAAAACATCAAGAGTGATGCCTTGTGAAAGTGCGCAATGAGAAACAGCAGAAAATTCTCATGGCGGAAACTGTTCAGGCAGCCATGGTCGAGATTGACAAAGAAATCATCGTCAGCGGAGCCCGTCACAACGAGAGTATGCCCGCACGTCATATACCGGCTTTCCGGCCACTCGAGTGGCGTGGCCTGCCGAAAATAGCGGTCGTAGCAATACTTGTTCTCGAACTTGGCGAGTTCTGTGTCGGCAAACGGGAGCCGGTCGCTGTCGCCGGGACCTGTTGAAAGGGCAAGGCGCACATAATCGGCCCGGCTGAGCGTCTGCCCCTTGCTCATCGCGAGAAACGCCATCTGCGGCATGCGGTAATATTCGAGCTGGCGGTAGCGGATCGGACCCGTATCGTCGGAATGATGCAGCACCAGCGGCTTTAAAATGTAGTCCCAGTGCGCCGCCGTGCGCGGCGCCTTGTTGCGGCAGGCAAATGATAGAAACGCCTCTCGGTTCTGATAGTCGGACTGGGTGAGTACGCTCCCATCCGCCGCCAGAAGTTCGACCACTTCCGGACAATGACCGGCCTTCCCATCCGTATGCCAGAACGCCGGATAGGCCCGTCCAAGTTGAAACATCACGTTTTGAACCGTCGAGAGCGGTAGATCGGATGCGAACAATTCAACCGCGAGGATGGCAATGTCGATGTCGTAGAAAAAATATAAGTCGACATGCGCAACATTGAGCGTAATCGGTTGCGCCTCACCGCGAAGCTTGACGCGAAACGCCGCGATATCATGCCGCCGCAAAACGCTCATCGGACTACGCCCGCCTCCCGCCTGCGTGTTCCGGCCCGAACCGTACAAAAAGCGCTGAACCGGCGGCAGGAACGTTACGAATTCATTGTAATGCCGCTCCTGGAATTCTTCCGGATTCCCGGTGAATTCATCGACGACTTCGCTCCAGGGATTGCCAAGACCGAGCCCTGCGATGAGCGCGGCATGATTGCGCGGGGCGCCCGCATCGCCTGACCCCATCAGCTGGACAGGCCATAATAGAATTTCCCTAAAGTGGGGAACGGTTGAGGCGCCCGCCGCTTCCTGATTACCTGTGAGTTGGGAAGCAAACGTGTCCATGATCTATCCGAAAAGATGGCTACATCTCCACGCAGATCTTGCCGAAGTGCGTCGCGCCCTCCTCATGGCGGAACGCGTCGGCCAGATTGGCAAGCGGGAATGACCGGTCGATGACAGGGCGGATGGCCGGATTGGCGTCGAAGGCCCGGATCATGTCCATCTGGTGGCTGCGGCTGGCGACGATCACGCCCTGCAGCCGGATTTGCTTCACCATCAGCTGAATGGTCGGCACATTGCCCGCCAGACCAGTCAAAATCCCGATCAGCGAAATATGTCCCCCGACGCGGGCCGCCGTGATCGACTGCGGCAGCGTCCCCGGTCCGCCGATTTCGAGCACATGATCGACGCCACGCCCGCCCGTCCAGTCGAGTACGGCTCGGCCCCATTTCGTCTCAGTCGTGTAATTTATCGTATGGTCAGCCCCGAGCGATTTGGCTCGCTCCAGCTTCGCATCCGACGACGATGTGATGATCGCCGTCGCCCCGAACATTTTAGCGAACTGCAACGCAAAAACGGCGACACCGCCTGTGCCTAGGATCAACACGCTATCGCCAGCCTTTAGCCGTCCATCCACGGCCAGCGCCCGCCAGGCCGTCAACGCCGCGCACGGCAGCGTCGCGGCTTCCGCATGCGACCAACCCTTCGGCGCTGGCGTGAACCAGTCCGCCGGCACCACGACAACGTCACGCGCGTACCCGTCGATCCCATCGCCGGGCACATGGCTGAAATCACCGTGCGGAGGAACACCGTCCTGCCAGTATGGAAAGAAGACCGACACCACATGGTCGCCGACCGCACATGAACTCACGTCCGCGCCAACAGCCTCCACAACACCCGCGCCGTCGGACATGAGAATGCGCCGGTCTTCCGATGGCAGCGCTCCAGCCGCCACGGCGTAGTCGTGATAATTGAGCGAATTGGCGTGCAGGCGCACGCGAATCTGCCCCGGCCCCGGCGCGCCAGGGTCAGGAAGGTCGACAACTTCGAGCGTATCGAGCGTCGACGGCTTGCGAGCGATGATAGCTTTCATGTCTGGCCGGTCCCTATTCGTAAAAAGCGTAATGCTTGCGAACGGTCTCAACGACCTCCCATGTGCCGGTGAAGCCGGCCGGCGAGACGAACGCATCGCCCGCCTTGTAAGTCGCTGTCTGGCCATCGTCCCCGGTCACGACCAGGACGCCCTTCAGGATCTGACAGAACTCGCTCTCGGTGAACACGCAGCGCCACTTGCCTGGCTGGGATTCCCAAATACCGGAATGAAACCGCCCGTCGGCACTAGTGAAAAGGTTCCACGCCGTTTGCACCGGGTCGCCAGCCAAAATGCGCTCGGCCGACGGCCGGTAGGTCTCGCCCCTTGGCATCGGGTCACGGAAGGCAACAAGCAGCGGCAGGGCAACGGGCTGGGACTGGGTCATGGGGCTCGCGATGGTTGGACGATCATCGCCGAAACATAGACGCCCACCCGCACGGCGGCAACACAATGACGCGCCATTCCATACGTCTCGTCCGCGATCAGGCCTGAACTGCGACCCGGCTCTTAACTTCGTCCGGAGCCCCGAAGTGCTCGAAATAGCGCGGATCGATCTTCTCGACCGGTAGGATGATGAGCACGTCTGTCGTGCCGAATTGCCGGTCGATCACCGCGCCATCGCCAACGAATGCGCCAAGCCGCAGATACCCTTTGATCAGCGGCGGCATCGCCTTCAGCGCCCGCTTTAAGTCAACCTGATCTTTCGCCACGAGATCCATGCGCTGATGCATCCCCGAATGTGCCGCACACCGCCAGTCGTCGGGAGCGCTGGCGTAGTGATGGAGATACGAGAGCGCCATGGCGTGCTCTGCCGGATCAACACCCTCAAAGCTTGCGCAGCCGATCATCACATCGACCTTGTGCTCGCGGATGTAAGTCCAAAGGCCATGCCATAGAAGCTCGACCGACCGCTTCGACCGGTAGGGTTTCATCACGCATGAGCGGCCCAGTTCCATGAACCGGTAATGCGGTGATTTCGCCCGCATCAACGGAGCGATGTCATATTCGCCTTGCGTGTAGAATCCCAACGAGCGCTCGGCAACGTCCTGCCGCAGCACGCGGTACGTGCCCACGACGCGCGGACGGCGGCGGTGGGCCCAGCGTTCCTGATCGCGCGGTCCTGGCGACGTATCGACGACGAGCAGGTGCTCGCAAACAGCGTCATAGGCGTCCTGGTCGAGACGGCGCATGGCAGCCACAGGATTGGGCTGCGCCGACATCTCTTCGTAGAACACTTCGTATCTCAAGCGCTGTGCTTGCAGGATGTCGGCGCGGCCAGCCGCAAGCCTTACTTCCAGATCGCCAATGCGGCCATAAACTTTGGGCTGCTGCGCCCGCACGAACGACAGCGCCTTGGCCTGCGCCTTGTCCTTTAACGCGCGAACATCGAGTGCCCGTGATGCCAGAAGTCCCGAAGGCGGAGCGCTCGCCTTTGCAATGCGCTTCAAACGTCCCGTCAGGCCGTGGCCTTGCGTCATCTGTGTCAGCTCCGGCACCGCCCGGCGCGGCGCAATCCTATGCGGCCAAGACGGCCACTTCGAAAGCGTATGGCACGATTCCGAGACGAATTTGCGACATCGGTTGGCCCTGCGACCGCGCGTCAGGCTGCCGGTGTTTTGCGCAAGCCAAGTGCCAGCCATCGCTCCAAAATGGCTCTCAAAGCCTCTCCGTCGAAGGGCTTGGCCAAGTGGTCGTCGAAGCCCGCAGCAAGGTAGCGTTGACGGTCCTCGGCAAACGCATTGGCCGTCACAGCGACGATGGGCAGCTCGCGCCGCCCCGGGTCCACTGCAGCCGCCAGCAGCCGCCGGATGGCCCGCGTCGCCTCGATTCCATCGAGCCGGGGCATGTAAATATCCATAAGCACGAGATCGTAGTCCGGTTCATGCCCCGCGATCGACCGCGCCACCGCCGCCACCGCCTCATCCCCCGTGCTCACCCCAACGACGGAACATCCCTCCCGCTCGAGCAACCGCGTGGCGAGCAGCGCATTGACACCGTTATCCTCCGCCACGAGCACGCGCGGTGTGCCAACCCGCCGGGTTGGTTCAGCAGGGCGGGTCACGTCCGCCAGTGCCGCCCGCAATGCGGCCGCGTTCGCATC
>JALHQM010000082.1 GCA_022841965.1 Hyphomicrobium sp.
AAAACTGAAGGACGAAGAACATGGCCAAAGCTGCAAAGAAGCCTGCCGCGAAGAAGGCTGCCAAGAAGCCGGCGGCGAAGAAGAAGAAGTAAGAGTTTCCTGCCTCGTGCCCCGGAACCGTGTCAGTCGGCTCGTCAGAGCATTGGTGGTTCCAGCGGCGGTGCTGATCAGCGTTCTCTCCGCCGCGCAAGCGGCGTCGGTCACCAACCGGGATGATGTTGACCGCAAGGTCACAATCATCGAGGGCGGCACCCAACAAGACCACGTCCTCAAAAAAGACGAGGATATTGAAGGGGTCTGCCTGCGCGGCTGCAGCATACGCATCGATGGTGACGACGTGAATCCCTACGTGCTCGAGGGCACCGAGATCACGACCATCGACGGGGGCGATCTCTACGCCGAAGGGCAAGGGCCGCTGGGTTCTCCGCGTACCGGAGCCTCCGGCCAGCCTTCCAAGCCCGGCCCGTAAGGTGTCGGAGTTGATCGAGGCTTTGCATTCCGGCACCCGTGCCACCGTGGCTCGGGTGCCGGTTTCGTTTGGGGGCTCGGCATAGCCGCCGCAACCCCATCCCCGCCAAACCTCAACGCTTGCCCTCTCTGTCGAACTGCACCGCCGCGACGGGATCGAGAGGCCCCAGCCACTCCTCAAAACTCGCGATCAGGGCGTTGTCCACAGTTTCGAGTGATGCGGTTTGACCGAGCGCTGCCAAGCTCGTCACCGCCGATCCCTCCAGCCCGCACGCGACGATCGCCGCGAAGTGGGTGAGATCCGGCGCCACGTTCAGGCTGATGCCGTGCAAACTGATCCCGCGCCTCACCTTCAAACCGAGCGCACCGATCTTGGCCTCTCCACCCGGCAGATCAGGCCGCCGCACCCACACACCCGGCCGCGCCGGGTCGCCCGACGCGACCACACCGAGCCTATCGAGCGAACCGATAACGCAGCGCTCCAGCAGGCGAACAAACGCGCGAATGTCGCCACCGGCCCGCTGCCGCACATCGAGCAAGGTGTAGACGATCCGCTGGCCCGGCCCATGATACGTGATCTCACCGCCCCGATCGGTCTCGAACACAGGAAACCGCTCCGGTTCAATCAAATGCTCAACCCGTCCGCGCGGCCCCGTCGTCAAAAGCGGCGGATGCTCCAGGAACCACAGCAGTTCCCGCGCCTGCCCGTCCGCGATCAGCTCCACCTCACGCATCATGAACCCGACCGCGTCGGGATAAGCCACCGGCCGTGTCGTATGCATCAGGCGAATCGAACGGTCGGAAAGGGGCATGGGCTGCTCTCGATGCGATGAATTGAGGGGTCGGCGAATGGGCAGAGCAACACCCAAAAGGCACTTTGCCAACCCCAACCTCCACTGCCAACGCCAGTGGGCAGCCCAACGGCCGCGCCTTGCCGCAGCCAGCTCGGCAATTGCGCGGCCGGACCGGGTTCAGGCTTGCCATATCCGGAGCCGTCTGTTAGTTCCCGTCGCCTCGGCAATGCGACTGGTCCTCCAGTCCGTTGCGCGGCTCTCCCGAAAAGCCCCGTTGGCTTTGAGGGCGGTCCCATGCGGTTGTGGCGGAATTGGTAGACGCACTACCTTGAGGTGGTAACGGGGCAACTCGTGGAGGTTCGAGTCCTCTCAACCGCACCATTCCCGGACGGCGCGATACGGCGCCGGAAAACGTCTGACGGCCACCGGCTCTCCTGGCCCGTCAGATATCAAAATCCAAAAAGTGCAAATGGTGGCGGTTCGTTCGCTGTCGCCCGCTTCACACGCGGTGGTTTGGCCTTATGACCGCCCGTCGAGTGTACCGACTTCTTCTCGCGCGTGGGCGCCGCGATATGATCCCTCGCCGTCGCCGCTTCCCGAGGCCGCGCCGCCGGCGCCAATGCAGTTACTTCCGCCTCCGCCCCCGACAGCGTCTTCAAAACCGCCGGTGAACCAAAGAACGGCAGCAAGTGCGGTTGCGGTGTTCCTTCGGCCGCCGGTGTCCCATCCCCCGCGACCCCCGCAGCCGTTGCGGCAACGAACGTCACTTCCGGAGCGGCCTTGGGACGCGACTTTGCGATGAGCTTCTCCAGATCGGCATCGTAAGTATTTACCGGCACCAAAGGCGCCTTGGCGCGCATGTGGACGACTTTGTACCCCTGCCGCTTCAGTTCAGCGAGGATGACCGGCAGCGCCTTGGCCGTCGCACTCTTAATGTCGTGGAAGAGCACGATACCACCCTGCCGCTTGTCGATCTGGCTGAGCGTGTACGTTGCCAAACGGTCCGCGCTGCCGATGTAACTGTCGTTCGACACCACATCGACGGTAAACGCCGCGATCCCGCGCGACTGCAAATGCGCCATCATCGGATCGCTATCGCTGAGCCCCGGAAAACGAAAGAACGGCGCGATAGGCTGCTCCGCGGCCATTGCAATGGCTGAGAAGCCACGTTCAATTTCGTCGATGGCCCGGTCCAGTCCCCGCCGCTTCATGTTCAGCGGATGCGACCACGTGTGCGCACCGAGAGTATGGCCACGCGCCAGCACATCCTTGATGGACGCGGGATAGGCGATCGCCATGCGGCCCACGGAAAAAAAGGTCGCTTTGGTGCAGAATTGGTCCAGCGTGTCGAGGATCGACTTTGTGATCCAGGGCATCGGCCCATCGTCGAACGTCAGCACCACTTCGCGCGGCTTTAGGAAGCTCTCCTCCCGCTGCAGAACCGAAATCTCGCCATAGAGCGGACCTGTCGATGCATCGATTTCCACGACCCGCTCGACGCCCAAAGCCCGCCCGGGGTCAGCGCACGTCGCCTCGGCCCACGCGGCGCCGGCGGCGCCAGACGCACCCAGGATGACCGCAATTGCAAAATACCCCGCCCGCCGAAACATCGTCCGCACCCGCTCCTTGCCGCTTTCGGCCGGAGGGTGGCTGATTTCGGCGCCCCCGACAACCGGGCCGGGTCAAATCGCAAGCGGGCTGAGGCTTGCCGGCATCCCTAAGGCCGGCCGAGCGGATTCGTCGCCCAAGTATCATCGGTCACAGATGGCCGGAGATTGGGCAAACCGGGCGGGGGTGCCGCCGGCTGGGAAACGGGCTTGACGATCCGCGCCGGAGGTTCCGGTGAACCTTGCGCTGGTGGGGCCCACGGCAGATTTTCCCCATCGCCCGGCGTCATTGGCCAAACCGCTGACCGGTCGGCGAGCGGTTGGGTGCTGAGGACCACCTTGCGCCGCGCCGCCTCGCGCTGCGCCATCGCATCGAACTCCGGCAGCGTCGCAACCTGGCCCTTAGGCACGATGTGGACGATTTTGTAACCCTTGGCCTTCAACTCGCCCAGGAGCGCGCGAATGCCACCGGCCGTTGCCGGTTGGATGTCGTGAAACAAGATGATCCCGCGACCCTTTTTGGCCAATTGCGCCATCACGTTTCGGCGCATGACGCTGGGATTGCGCGTCAGGAAGTCTCGGCTATCCACGTCGATAGCAATATTCGCCATGTCGCGCGCCTTCAGATGCGCCCGCATCGCCGAACTCTCCCCTAAGTAAGGAAAGCGAAAGAACGGTGCGACCGGCTGACCGAGAGCCAGCGCTGTGGCGCTGAGGCCCAGTTCGATCTCCTGTTTGGACGCGGCTGTCCCGATCCTGTCGAGCCGCTTGTGCGACCAGCTGTGCAAGGCAATCGTGTGGCCCCGGGCCGCTGTGTTGCGCAACGTATCGGGATCGGAAAGTGCCATTCGCCCCACAATGAAGAACGTTGCCTTCACGCACTCCTCGTCCAGCGCCTCCAGAATGGGCCTTGTAAAGCGGCGCATGGGGCCGTCATCGAACGTTAGAACGACCTCTTTGTCCTGTAACAGCTGAAATGGCTCAGGCCCCGGCGCGCCAAACCTCGGTCCCCCCGTCGCATCAATTTCGGCCACGCGAGAGACGCCCAGAGTTCCAGCGGCACAGACCGCCGTGTCACCGGCCGGATTGGCGCGCGTATCCGCACCGCCAATAAAAGCCGCAAGCGTCCCGATCATCAAAAGTGCTCGTATTTGCCGACCGGCCGACGTCATCAAACTGTCATCCTCAGAACCACTCATCAAAAGTGGACGGTGCCCCGCACACTGACCAAGACCAAACCTTACCTGCGCCGCTTTGACCGGTGCAAGCCACCCAAGATTTGCCTGTGCCTTTCGCGCACCATGGTAGGCGGCTCACCGTACATATGCTAATGCGGCCCGGATGTTGAGGCTGCGGTTGTTTGCCGAACCCCCGATGAAGAGACAAGGAAAGCGCCCGCGTGTCTCAGTCGATACCCAATGCGCAAACACCTGAGAATGAACCGGTCCTGACTGAGACACTGGTTCGCGATGTGTCCGCAGCATTGGCGGCCGGCGCGCCTGCGGCCGCCCGCCAGATCGTCGAGGCCCTGCGCGCGCCCGACCTCGCTGAGGTCATTGAACTCCTTGACCCTGATGACCGGGTCGCTCTGGTTGAAGCCTTCGGCGCCGACTTCAACTTCGAGGTGTTTTCCGAACTCGACGAAACCGTCCGCGACCAGCTCTCCGAGGCCTTGCCCAATGAGTTCCTGGCCCGCGCGATCACCGAACTTGACACCGACGACGCCGCCTACATCATCGAAGGCCTCGAAGACAGCGACAAAGAAGATGTCCTTTCGCAGTTGGATACGTCCGACCGCGCAGCCCTCGAACGCAACCTCGAATACCCGGAAGAAACCGCCGGCCGCCTTATGCAGGCGCACTTCGTGGCGGTAGCGCCGTTCTGGACCGTTGGTCAAGTCATCGACTACATGCGCGAGGCCGACGACCTTCCCGAAAGTTTCTCCGAAATCTTCGTCGTCGATCCATCGTTCCGCGTCCTGGGCAGCGTCGAACTCTCCCGCGTCCTGCGCGCCAAGCGCAACGTACTCGTCGAAACGCTGATGGAGGTCGACCAGCATGTCGTCCTCGCAACCGACGACCAAGAAGAGGTTGCGCGTCAATTCAAGCGCTACGATCTGTTCTCCGTTCCCGTCGTCGACGAAAACCAGCGCCTCGTCGGCGTCGTCACGGTCGATGACGTGGTCGAGGTCCTGGATGATGAAGCCGACGAGGACATGAAAGCGCTGGCCGGCGTCGGCGACGAAAGCCTCGCCGACAGCGTTCTCGAAACGGTCAAAAGCCGCGTGCCTTGGCTGGTGGTCAACCTGGGCACCGCGATCCTCGCGTCCTTCGTCATCCAGCAATTCGACGCCTCCATCGAGCAAATGGTGGCACTCGCCGTTCTGATGCC
Source organism: Hyphomicrobium sp. (assembly GCA_022841965.1). Classification (GTDB taxonomy): domain Bacteria; phylum Pseudomonadota; class Alphaproteobacteria; order Rhizobiales; family Hyphomicrobiaceae; genus JAGVSR01. The sequence goes on from JALHQM010000082.1 coordinate 5,261, forward strand.
GATCGTCGCCTCCATTGGCGGCAACGCCGGCACGCAGACCATGACGGTCACGGTGCGTGCGCTCGCCACCAGCAAGCTCGGTTCCACGAACGCGCGCCGCGTGGTCACCCGCGAAGCCCTCGTCGGGGTGATGAATGGCCTTGTTCTGTCCACCATCATGGCCGCCGTCGTCTATTTCTGGTTCGGGTCCAGCATCCTCGGCGGCGTGATTGGCGCAGCAATCATCGTCAATCTGTTCTGCGCCGCCGTCGCCGGCATCCTGATCCCGCTGATCTTCGATCACTTCGAGCTCGATCCTGCCCCGGCCTCGGGCGTCTTCGTCACCATGGTGACGGACTGTGTCGGCTTCTTCGCCTTCTTAGGTCTCGCCTCACTTTGGCTGTTCTGACGCCTCAACTCGTCGGCTGATCGAGCTTGCGCGTCAGCGCCTCGAATTCGCGGCGGAGTTCCTCGTTGCGGAAAATTTGCTCGAACGTCGGCGCCTCCAACATTTGCAGCGCCTCGAACGATGCCGACCCGTCTCGCATCAGGTTGTTTAGCTCAAAGCTCGCCTGCACGGTGTCGAAGGTGTTGTCGGCGATCTTGAGATCATGCGCGGCCTTCTGCCGAGCCCGCGCGATCTGCTCGCGCTGCTGCTGCAGATAGCGCCGGTAGGCCTTCGCCGCCTCATCAGCGATCTTCTGGCTCTCCCGGTTGGCTTCCAGAATGCGCGTCTGGTCCGGCCGGTTGTCGGCCCGGAGCAATTCCGCTGTCCGCGACTTGGCGCTCGCGATGTCCTTCATGACCGCGTCGAGCCGCGGCAGATATTGCTTGTCGATCTTGGCAATCGCCATGTCCTGCGCATGGACCAACATGGCAAACAGCGCCGCATGCATGGCAAAGTATTTCCGCGCCGTTGCCGCATTGTCGCCCGCCGCTTCAACCAGCCGGGCCAACTGCTGATCGATCAATTTTGCCGCTTCAAATGTGGCAGCCAACCGTACCAGATCGCCCGACAAAACGCCATCGAGAAGCAGATCGAGCTGTTCTGCCGACAAATCCACGCCCGATGTTTTCAGCGCCGCGCTCACCTCCGTCTTCGCAGCAGCGATCCCGTCGCGGTTCTTGACGATCCGCGCCTGGAGATCTTGAATTCCAGCATCCAACGACCCGACCGTATCCGTCAGCACGCCGGGCAATGCCGCATCCTTGGGCGCCATCAGTTGCTTTTCTTTCAAACGCGCGATCTGAGCGTCCAGGTCGAGGATGGTGCGCCGGTGGCTCTCGATGCGTTTTTGCACCTCGACGACGGGAACATCGGTGACGATGCCGAGCGCGCCGTCGAGTAGCGCCTTGACCCGCACCTCCCGGTCCTCGCGCGTCTCCGTCCACAGGGGCGGCACGACGAAATCCGATTCCTTCGGCAGCGATTTCATATCGCCCCGCTTTTCAGCCGTATCGGCGAGAACATCCTCGACGGCCTGCATCAGAAGCCGCGCTTGCTCGTAGCTCTTGTCACCGGCCCGCGGATCGGCTGGCACGGCCTCTGCGTCGTCCCCCGTCGCAGCAGCTACGGCATCTGCTGCGGCCGTTTTGGTACGGTCCAGAATGTCGGCAATCGTCGAAGGTCGCTCAACGGCCATCGCAGCCGTCGATACGTTGAGCAGCAAAGCGATGGCGAATGCGGATCGGCGCGGCAGCGAACGCAGCATGGCAGGGTCCTCCATCGGGCGATCAGAGGCGCGGAAAATCAGGCAAATAGATGGTCGTGGGGGGTCACCCCCCCGGTTCGCGTGTGCCCGCCAGCTCAGGCTGAATTCACCGCATCTGCAACCGCCGCCAGCAGGTTGGCCGTCACCTGCCGCGCGTCGGTCAGCACCACCATGTGTGTGAACGCGCCGGGGATGTCCGCATGGGGTTTAACGAATTTCGGCTTGGAAAAGGGCGGCAGCACGGCCTTGGTTCCGAGCACCAGTGCCAGCCGCAACTCTTTCGCCCCAACGGTCATCACTCCGGCCACAGATTGACTGGCCGCAAGAATGGCAATGTAACCGTCCCGCGGAGCGAATGAGGCATCCAGCGACACCCTCTCAATCTCTTTGAGAACAAGATGTGCCAGAGGCCGGTATCCCTTCGCTTCTGACAGCACCTCATCGAGGCTCAACCACTCCGTCACCATCGCTTTGGGTCGCTGCGCGGACGGCGGTGCGGGATTGGGCAGCCGAGGCACGGGCGCGGGCAGATTAGCAACCGGCACGAGCGCAGGCTTCGCAGTCGCACGCAGTTGCATTGCGACCGGCGGGACGGGCGTCTCCGGCGAACCGGCCGCCAACGTCGCTGCTTCGAGATAGATCGGCCGCCCGCCGTTGTGGTAAATACGCTCCATCCACGAGGCCCGCGCGAACAAAAAACCCTGTTGCCGCAACCAATCGATGATCGCGTTGCGATCGTGAAGCCCTGTCGCGGCAATCGCTGCCATCCACTGGGCGAGATCGCGCCCGGTGTCCTGGGTAAGACTTTCCAGGAATTCCCGTTCCTTTGCGGCGTAGTCGATGGCCATGGCGATCAGATCCACCGCCGCGTGCGCGTCGCATAGTCCCGCCACGCATCGCCGAACTTGGCTTCGAGATGCCGCTCCTCCGGAACGATCTGCAACACGGTGACCAGCGCCGCGAACGCAAAAGCCAGGATCACGAACCAGATATTGCGCGTCAGCTCCGCCGCACCCAAAAGCAAAAAAACGTCAGCTATATAAATCGGATGCCGCCGCCAGCGGTATGGACCATCGGTCACGAGCGTTGACGCCCCCGCATGCGGCAGGATCGTCGTCCGGTGCCGCCGCAACGTCAGCCCGGCCCATGTCAGGATCGCGACACCCGCGACACCAAAACCCAACCCGACCAGCGAAGCCGCACTGTCACCCATCCCCGGCCAGGCGAGCGGCGAAAGCCGCCCAAGTGCCACCGCACCCACGACGACCAAGACGAGCAGAACCGGCGGCCATGGAATGGCACCGGGGCGCATCAAGGCAGAATTGCCGTCACCGGGCGCCATGGGCTCCTCAATTAGCTTCAAGATTCAGGAGCGAAACCTATAACAGGCGCGGGGCCCCGCGCCACGCCGCCGTTTGTTCGCGTCCTCGCCGCAATCCGCCTATAAGAACCCGCCGTCCGCTGTTTGGAGAAAAGATTGTCATGCTGAAATTTTGGGGTCCCCACCCGCTTCTCGCCATCGCCCTCGTCCTGACCGGCGCCGGCATCGGCCTCGTGCCAGCGCATCCGGCTCAGGCAGCCAAGAACTACGGCTGCTTCCAGGTCATCACGCCGACCCTCAACATCCGCGCCCGCCCCTACGGCGATGCAACCGTCATCGGGACAGCGTCTGCCGGCGATATTCTTGAGAAGCGTAAGCCCCTGTGCACGCTGCGCGGCTATTGGTGCGCGGTGCGCAAGGGCGGGCTCGAAGGCTACGCCGACAAGAACTTCCTGGGCAAAACGAAGTGCCCCTGATCGTCGCGCACTACGACGCCTTCTTGGCCGGAACGGTCGGGAAAGGCGTCGGCGCCGAAGGACGCGCCTCCAGTTCCTTTCCGATATCGAAACTCGGACAGCCCAATTCGACGAGCCGCGTATTGTAGGCGTCCAGAACCGGACGGTCGGTGGACGTCCTCACCGCAGCGTTCTTTGCCGTATCCGTCCCAAGCGCCGCGCTCGTCGCCGATCGCATCGATTGCGCCGTCGCCGAGGGCTGTACCTTGTACTCGTCACCCCGCAACGCCAGCAGCCGCACCTGAATTCGACCCGTCAGCCGCCGGCAATCGAGCGCCTTCTCCTCAGCGCTCAGCGAATACCCCTGCGGCAGGAGACCGGCGTCGCCACCGCTGGCAACGTTACCAGCACACCCGGCCAGACCCGCAAATCCGCCGCATAGCATCACGATTTTGGCACGTTCGATCACGCAGCGCGTCCAGTCCAAGAAACGGTTGTTCTCGATCTTTCAAAAAAGGTGCGTTCGAAGCAAGGCGTCATCATGCGGGCGGCTGGGCCAAATAGCGGCTTGCCAGAGCCCGCCCCAACCCGCTTCAATCAGGATCTGCTAGGGTCCGGCTCCAACTGTCGGACGGGAGTGAGGTGAAGATGTCGTCAAAGAACGCGCTCGGTGTTGCCCTGATTGGTGCCGCTGTGTTCACATGGACCACCGCCGCCGCGGCCGAGGAGACCGATCAGCCCCCCGCCCGTCTCGTTTGCACCTTCTCCACCGGCACCTCCGTCAACTACGAAGCCGGCGCGTTTGCCACCAAACCCGCAGCGCCATTGTCTTTTTCTATCACCAAAATCGACCTCGAAGGCCAATCCGCCGCCCTCACCACCAGCGAAGGCCAAACCCCCGCCAGCCTGCGCATCGTCCGCGCCGTCAACGCCAACCACTTTCTCGAAGTCGTCAACGAAGGTTTCCTCAATCTCACTACCATCTACGACAAGGACCCCAAGACCGGCCTCCACCCCGCCGTCCACTCCCGTCATCTGGGTCTGATCGGCCAGCCCGTCTTCGGCCAATACTCCGGCACCTGCGCCGAGTGACCGGCCATCGACAAAATCTGTGGATCGCCGCTCGCGCCAGCCCGCCACCTGACGTATCAGCCACACACAAGGGATCGACGGGAAGGGG
>JALHQM010000083.1:0-6164 GCA_022841965.1 Hyphomicrobium sp.
TGCGGGCGGGCTTCTTGCCGCCGCCCTTGGCGATGCGCTCTTCGAGCAGTCGCACGGCGTCCTCGACGGTGAGGTTGGCCGGTTCGGTGCCCTTCGGGACCGTGGCGTTGACCTTGTTGTGGCTGATGTAGGGACCGTACTTCCCGTCGAGCACTTCGATCTTGCCGCCTTCGCTGGGGTGCTCGCCGAGGTCTTTGAGTATCGTTTTCTGCGCGGCGCGGCCAAAGCGGCCACCGCCTTTGCCGGATTTCTTATCAGCTATGAGCGTGACAGCCCGGTTGACGCCGATGGTGAAGACGTCCTCGATGGAGGCAACGTTGGCGTAGGTTTTAGTGGCACCGTCCTCGTGCAGGATGAAGGGACCAAAGCGGCCGAGGCCGGCGATGATGGTGCCGCCTTCGGGGTGATCGCCGACCGGGCGCGGAAGCGACAGGAGCTGGAGCGCCTTTTCGAGATCGATGGTGGCGGCGTCGATGCCCTTGGGGATCGAGGAGCGCTTCGGCTTTTCGTCCTTGGAGCCTTCACCGATCTGGAGATAGGTGCCGAAGCGGCCGTTCTTGACTACGACGGGCAGGCCTGATTCAGGATCGAAGCCCAGTTCGCGCTCTTCGCTGGTGCCGTTTTCGCCGCCGGTGGCGAGTTGGCGGGTGAAGTTGCAGTCGGGGTAATTGCCGCAGCCAATGAAGGCGCCGTTCTTGCTCGAAATCTTGAGCGAGAGGCGGCCGGTGCCGCACTTGGGGCAGGCGCGCGGATCGGAGCCGTCGCCCTTGTCGGGAAAAATGTGCGGGCCCAGCATGTCGTTGAGGGCATCGAGCACATCGCCGACGCGCAGATCTTTGATCTCCTCGACGGAACCGATGAAGTCGCGCCAAAATTCGCGCAGCATCTCTTTCCAGTCGAGCTTGTTGTCGGAGATGAGATCGAGTTTTTCTTCCAGGCCCGCCGTGTAGTCGAATTCGACGTATTTTTTGAAGAAGCTTTCCAGGAACGCCGTGACGAGGCGGCCCTTGTCCTCGGGCACGAGGCGCTTTTTGTCGATTTTGACGTAGCCGCGTTCGACGACCGTTGCCATGGTCGAGGCGTAGGTCGAGGGGCGGCCGATGCCCAGTTCTTCCATGCGCTTGACGAGGGTTGCTTCCGAAAAACGCGGCGGTGGCTGGGTGAAGTGCTGTTCGGCTTCAATTGATTTCTCTGAGACCCGATCGCCTTCGGCGAGCGGGGGCAGGCGGCGGCTGTCGGCGTCGTCTTCCGCGTGATCTTCCTTGCCCTTTTCGACAACGCGGACCTTCTCATCGCGGCCTTCCTCATAGGCCTTGAGGAAGCCGTCGAAATTGACGACCGAACCGGTGGCGCGCAGCATGTAGCTCTTGCTGTCGCGGCCTTTGACTGCGATGTCGGCGCTCGTCTGTTCGAGTTCGGCGGAGGCCATTTGGCTCGCCATCGTGCGGCGCCAGATCAGTTCGTAGAGGGCGGCCTGATCGCGGTCGAGATAGCGGGCGACATCTTTCGGGCGGCGGCCGGGATCGGTGGGGCGGATGGCTTCATGCGCTTCCTGGGCGTTCTTGGCCTTGGACTTATATTCGCGAATGAAGGGGGCGACGTAGTTGGGCGCGAATTCGCGCGCGATGACGCCGCGGATGGCGCTGATCGCTTCGGGCACGATGGTGACGCCGTCGGTTCGCATGTAGGTGATGAGGCCCGTGGTCTCGCCGCCGATGTCGACACCTTCATAGAGGCGCTGCGCGACTTGCATGGTTTGCTTGGCGGAGAAGCCGAGTTTGCGCGAGGCGTCCATCTGCAGGGTTGACGTCATGAAGGGCGGCCAAGGGTTGCGTTTGGCGGCTTTCTTTTCCAGACGCGTGACGGTGAATTGGCCCTTGTCGATGGCGGCCACGATCGCTTTGGCTGAGGCTTCGTCTTTGATGTCGAGTTTTTTCAGCGTGGTGCCGTCGATGGCGGCGACGCGGGCGGGGAACGTTTCGCCTTTCGGTGTGGCCAGCGTGGTTTCGATGGTCCAATATTCGTCGGTGCGGAAGGCTTCGATCTCGGCTTCGCGGTCGCAGACGAGGCGGAGTGCGACGGACTGCACGCGGCCGGCAGACCGGGCGCCGGGCAATTTGCGCCAGAGGACAGGCGAGAGCGTGAAGCCGACGAGATAATCGAGCGCGCGGCGGGCGAGATAGGCCGAGACGAGCGGCTGATCGATAGGGCGGGGTTCTTTGAGGGCGGCCAGGATGGCCGGCTTGGTCACGGCGTTGAAGGCGACGCGCTCGATTTCCATGCCTTTTTTCAAGGCTTTCTTGGCGCTCAGCACTTCGAGAATGTGCCAAGAAATTGCTTCACCTTCGCGATCGGGGTCGGTGGCGAGGATCAGCTTGTCGGCGCCTTTCACGGCGTCGGCGATTTCTTTCATCACCTTCTTGCCGCGTACGTCGCTGTCGTCCCACGTCATGGCGAAGTCGCTGTCGGGCAGCACCGCGTCGTTCTTGGCCGCGAGGTCGCGGACGTGGCCGTACGAGGCGATGACTTTATAGTTCGCGCCCAGGTACTTTTTGATGGTTTTGGCCTTGGCGGCGGACTCGACGATCAGGACGTTCATGCCGTGCTTTCTGTGAAAAGTGGTGCGGCGCAAAACGATGCTGACGACAATTTTTGGTTGTGGTTGCGCCGGGCTCCGGGGCGCGGAACATGGGCAATGATGACCTCGCTGTCAAACGGGGGGCCTGCCGCATGGGGCGAAAGAGGTGCTCGCCGCGGGTCAGGCATGCAACCCTAAATGGCCGCTACGTCGCGGGATTTCGGTTGCGGGCGGCGTGAAGGTCGCGGATGGCGGGGAGGAGGTCATGATAGTGGTCGATGACGCGGTCGGGTCCGAGTTCGGTGACGGGAATCTCCGTGTATCCGAAGCTGACGGCTACGACTGGAACGTGTGCCGCCTTGGCGGTGCGGATGTCGACATCGCTGTCGCCCACCATCAGCGCGTGCGTGGGCTGGCCGCCGGCGAGGCGGATGGCGCCCAGGAGATGGTCGGGATCGGGTTTGCAGACCGGGAACGTGTCGCGGCCGGCGAGCCCGTGAAAGTGGCGGTCGAGGTCGAGGGCCTTGAGGAGCGCGCGGGAGAGGCTTTCGCGTTTGTTGGTGCAGATCGCTAGGCGGGCGCCGTTGGCGGTGAGTGTGTTGATGGCTTCGATGGCACCGGGGAAGGGGCGGCTTTCGCGGGCGATGTTGGCTTCATAATAGGTGATGAAGAGGCCGAGCAGGCGGTCGATTTCGGGGTCGGGAAGCGGTGTGCCGGCGTGGGCGAGGGCCTCAACGATCATGCGGCGGGCGCCAAAGGAGATCCATGGGCGCAGCAGATGGGCGGGGATGAGGGGAAGGCCGAGATCAGAGAGCGCATGGTGGGTTGCGCCGATGAGATCGGGGGCGGTGTCGACAAGGGTTCCGTCGAGATCGAAGACGACAGTTAGGTCCTGCATGGGGGCCTCATAGCATGGGACGCGCAGACGGTGCCAGCCGACGGTGTGAGGCACTGACGCGGCGGCGCAGCGGTTGCTGGTCGGGATGCTTTTTGGGTGCACGGCTGCGCCAGCCATGCTAGGGAGGGCGCTCGTAAATTGCGGCTAAGGATGCAGGGCCCGATGACCCCAGACATGATGAAGATTTCCGCCGCCGTTCGTGCGCTCGCGTTCGTGGAGCCGGGCATGCGGCTGGGGCTCGGGACGGGGTCGACGGCGGCTCGCTTTGTGGATCTGCTCGGGCAGGAAGTGAAGAAGGGTTTGGACGTCGTGTGCGTGCCGACGTCGGAGGCGACGCGGCGGCAGGCGGAGGCGCTCGGTATTCAGCTCACGACGCTGGACGATGTGCCATTCCTCGATCTCACGATCGACGGGGCAGATGAGATCGATAAGGAGTTGAGGCTCATCAAGGGCGGTGGTGGGGCGTTGTTGCGCGAGAAGATCGTGGCGACCGCGTCGGACCGGATGCTGGTGATCGCGGATGAAAGCAAGATGGTGGAGACGCTGGGTGCGTTTCCGTTGCCGGTGGAGGTTGTGACGTTTGGGCTCAATGCGACGCGCAACATGATCGAAATGTTGGCTGCGGATGCGGGCTGTCAGGGCGATATCAAGTTGCGCGTGGCGGGTAACGGGAAGCCGTTTCTGACCGACAGCGGAAACATGATCTTTGACTGTCACTTCGGACGGATCGAGGATCCTGAAAGCCTAGATGAAGCACTGAAGTTCATTCCCGGAGTCGTGGAGAACGGTTTGTTTCTCGGCATTGCCGACGCGGCGGTGATCGGTGGGCGCGACGGGATCAGTGTTTTGTCGGCGACGTACGGCGAAGAGGCCGAGGCCAGCTAGGCCATTCAACGGAGGATTTGACATGCGGACCACGCGCGCGCGTTGGGCGGCCTTTATCTTGGCGCCGATGGTGCTGATCGTGGCGTTTTCGGCCGGGTATGTTGCGGCTGAGGCGCAGAAGCCGGCGGAGACGGGCCTTGTGGCGGCGCGCGAATTGATCGTGGTGACCGGGGCGTCGAAGAGTTTCGAGGCCGTGGTGCCGATGATGGTGAAGCAGTTGGAGCCGCTGCTTTTGCAGATGGCGCCGGGCAAGGACAAAGAGATCAAGGAGATCATGGGGCTGATGGTCGAGCGGTTCTCGCAGCGCAAGTCGGAAATGATGGAGATGATCGCTGGCATCTATGCGTCGAAGCTGACGGAACCGGAGATGCAGGACCTGACGGCGTTTTTCTCAAAGGGGGCGGGCGCGGCATTCATCGCCAAGCAGCCGGAAATCCTAACCGAGAGCATGACGGCTGGTCAGAATTGGGGGCAGAAGATCGGGCTCGAGATTGAGGAGCAGATCCGCGAGGAATTCAAGAAACGCGGGATCAAGATTTAGTTTTCATGGCGGATTTCGATTTTGATCTTTTTGTTATCGGCGGTGGGTCGGGCGGGGTGCGCGCGGCGCGGATCGCTGCGGGGCATGGCGCGCGCGTCGCGATTGCGGAGGAGAGCCGGTTTGGGGGCACGTGCGTCATTCGCGGGTGCGTGCCGAAAAAGCTGATGGTCTATGCGTCGCGGTATTCAAGCGACTTTCAGGATGCGCGCGGGTTTGGCTGGGAGACGGGTGCGGCCCGCTTCGACTGGGCGACTTTGATCGCCGCGAAGGATCGCGAGATCGCGCGGCTCGAAGGGCTTTACCGCCGTGGCCAAGAGAGTGCGGGCGTTACGATTTTCGATGAGCGGGTGACGGTGGCGGGGCCGCAGGCGGTGCGGCTTGCCGCCGGGCGGACCATGACTGCCAAGACCATTCTGATCGCGACGGGTGGGTTGCCCAACGTCGATGCGGCATTGCCGGGTGTGGAACATGTAATCACGTCGAACGAAGTGTTCGATCTCAAGGAACAGCCGCGGCGGATCGTGGTGGCGGGCGGCGGATATATCGCTGTGGAGTTCGCGTCGATTTTCGCGGGCCTCGGGTCGGAGGTGACGTTGATCTATCGCGGCGAGAGGGTGCTGCGCGGGTTCGATATGGGGTTGCGCGAGGGGCTGATGGACGCCATGGCCGCGCGGGGAGTGCGGCTGGTGATGGGCGACGTGTTTGCGCGCATTGAGAAGCGGGCGGCATCGTTGGTTGGCACGACCAAATGCGGCGAGGTGCTGATGGCGGATCAGATCTTGTTCGCGATCGGGCGTTCGCCGAATACGCGCGGGCTGGGGCTCGAGAACGCAGGCGTTCAATTGGATGCGGTGGGCGCGGTGGTGGTCGATGTGCAGTCGCGGTCGAGTGTGCCGTCGATCTTCGCGGTGGGGGATGTGACGAACCGGGTGAACCTGACGCCGGTTGCGATCCGCGAGGGGCATGCGTTTGCCGATACACAGTTCGGGGCTAAGCCTTGGTCGACCAACTATCTGAATATTCCCACTGCCGTCTTTACGACGCCGGAGATTGGGACCGTGGGCCTGTCGGAAGAGGGTGCGCGGGCCTCAACGGAGCGCGTCGACGTTTATGAGACGCGGTTCCGGCCGATGCGCAATGTGCTGGCCGGGCGGGACGAGCGGACACTGATGAAGATTGTCGTCGATGCTGGGAACGATAGGGTTCTGGGCGTGCATGTCTTGGGACCGGACGCGGCGGAGATGGTGCAGATGGCGGCGATC
>JALHQM010000083.1:6264-9203 GCA_022841965.1 Hyphomicrobium sp.
CCGGGCTACATCGAGACGGCGCTGACGGAGCGCATCCTGCGCAATCCGGCGTTCGAGAAGTGGCTCGTCGACCGGACACTCATGAAGCGGCTTGGCACGGTGGAGGATATCGCCAAGGCGGCGCTGTTCCTCGCGTCGGATGACAGTGGGTACATGACGGGGTCGGAGCTTGTGGTCGATGGTGGTATGACAGCCTCGCTGTAGTGTGCTGCGCCGCAATATGGCCACACGGATGTGGTGCCAAGGCCTTGATTTATTTGGAGGGCCTTTCGAATGATGACGGCCACCGATCCGCGCGGGCGCGGGTGGAAACGCCAATTTTTTAGAGCGGGAGCGGCTGCGGTTGCGGCGCTCTTGCTGACCGGGACGGGTGTGCAGGCGGATGTCTACGACCTTGATCCGGAGCACACGGAGGTGCGCTTCTCCTGGGATCATTTGGGACTGTCGCGCCAGAGCGGGCGGTTTACGGCGGTCAAGGGGGTTGTCAATTTCAACCCGAACGCGCCGGCTGCGAGCACGGTTGAGGTGACGATCCCTCTGAAGAGCATCCAGACGGGTGTGACGAAGCTCGATGAGCACCTTTTGAATTCGCGCGAATTCTTCAATCCGGACGCTCATCCCGACATCACGTTTCGAAGTGTGAGCGTGACGCCGACGGGGCAGCGGACGGCTGAGGTGACGGGTGAGTTGAGCGTGAACGGGATTGCGCGGCCGGCCGTGCTCGATGTGATCTGGAATTTTTCCGGTGAGCATCCGCTGTCGGCGATCAACCCGACGTATGCGGGGATTTATGCATCGGGGTTTTCTGCAAAAACGCAGATACGGCGGTCTGATTTCGGGCTGACGCGGTCGATCCCGTTTGTCTCGGATGAAATCCGCATCACGATCGAGACGGAGATGTTTCGGCGGGCTTTGCCGGTTGTGGCCGATCCGGCGGAGACACTCGATCCCAACCGCGAATTGTCGACGGCGGGAGAGGCTGGAGCGACAATGGTTGCGCCGGAAGTTCCGACCGACATTCAAACATTGCCGGGCGCTGGCGAACCGACGCCCTGAGGTTACAACCGTTGGAGATGCACCTTAACGGTGTGTCGCTGTTCTAGCGCGGTGGCAGGGTTTGGCGTATAAAGGCGAGAACGGCTAGCGAACGTTCAGGGTCGTCGGGCTTGCGGAGGCAATCGGGTCGTCGCGGGGCGGCGGCTGTTTCACTTTTTTCTTGGAGTACCGTGCCATGGCGGCAGCGAACTGGTCCCCGGACAGCTGGAGATCCAAACCGATCGTACAAGTGCCGGACTATCCGGATGCGAAGGCTTTGGCTGACGCCGAAGCCCGTCTGGCAACCTTTCCGCCATTGGTTTTTGCCGGTGAAGCGCGCGATCTGAAGAAGACGCTGGCGCAGGTCTGTGACGGGCATGGTTTCCTGTTACAGGGCGGCGATTGCGCTGAGAGTTTTCTGGAACATCGCGCCGACAATATCCGCGATTTCTTCCGCGTGTTCCTGCAAATGGCGGTCGTGCTGACCTATGCGGGTGGGTCGCCGGTGGTGAAGGTCGGACGCATTGCCGGCCAGTTTGCAAAACCGCGCTCGTCGCCGAATGAAAAGCGTGGGGACGTGGAGCTACCTAGCTATCGCGGCGACATTATCAACGGGCCGGAGTTCACGCCGGACTCGCGCATTCCCGATCCGCAGCGCCAGATCGAGGCTTACCGTCAATCGGCGGCGACGCTGAACTTGATCCGCGCGTTCGCGACCGGCGGTTATGCCGATCTGGAGCGCGTGCATCAGTGGAATATGGGCTTCGTGAAGGATAGCCCGCAGGGGCACCGGTATCAGGAACTGGCGGACCGGATCACGGAGACCATGGGCTTCATGCGGGCGTGTGGGATTACGAGCGAGAACACGCCGCAGCTGCGCGCGACGAGTTTTTACACGAGCCATGAGGCGCTTCTGCTTGGGTACGAAGAGGCCCTGACGCGGCGGGATTCGACGAGCGGCGATTGGTACGCGACGAGCGGGCATATGCTGTGGATTGGCGACCGCACGCGGCAGCCGGATCATGCGCATGTGGAATACTTCCGCGGCATTAAGAACCCGATCGGCTTGAAGTGCGGGCCGACGTTGGAGCCGGATGGGCTGTTAAAGCTGATCGAGACGCTCGATCCGAAGAACGAGCCGGGCCGTCTGACGTTGATCTGCCGGTTCGGCCACGACAAGGTGGAAAAGCACTTGCCGAAGTTGATCCGCGCGGTGGAGAAGGCCGGGCGCAAGGTCGTTTGGTCGTGCGATCCCATGCACGGGAACACGATCTCGGCGGCGACGGGCTTCAAGACGCGGCCGTTCGATCGCATCCTGAAGGAGGTCGAGGCGTTCTTCGACGTGCATCGCGCAGAGGGTACGCATGCTGGCGGCATCCACGTAGAGATGACGGGCCAGAACGTGACCGAGTGCACGGGCGGCGCGACGGCGATTTCGGAAGCGGAGTTGCAGGATCGCTATCACACGCATTGCGATCCGCGGCTCAATGCCGATCAGGCGATTGAACTCGCGTTCTTGGTCGCTGAGCGCATGAAGCAAGAGCGGCTGTCGCGGACGGCGGCCGAGCCGGTGCAGGCGGCGGAATAGGCGCGCGGGCTGTTTTGGACGTTTCGAGCGCCGCAGGCCGTCAGGTCTGTGGCGCTTCTTTTTGGCGCGCAAGGAGCCAGTAGAGTGCGAGGATGCCGGCGATGAGCGCGCCGGCGATCAGCGGGGCTTTCATGTCACCGGACGCGACGCGCACGACGATGAGCACAATGCAGAGCAGGCAGCCGAGCGCTGGAACCCAGGCGGGGATTTCGAAGCGGCCTTCGGGTTCGCCGGCGCGGCGCTTCAAGACGAAGAGCGCGGCATTCACGATCGCGAAGGTGAACAGCAGCAGGAGCACGGTGGCGGCGGCGAGTTC
>JALHQM010000084.1 GCA_022841965.1 Hyphomicrobium sp.
CTCTTTCTTCGCCAATGCGGCTACACCGGCACCGAACCCGTCCTCGATCCCATGTGCGGCTCCGGCACCTTCGTCATCGAAGCCGCCGAAATCGCCTGTGGCCTCAAGCCCGGCCGCTCCCGCGCCTTCGCGTTCGAAAAACTCGCCACCTTTGATCCAGCGGCTTGGGACGCGATGCGCAGCGCATCACCCGTCACGCCACCCACCGCCCGTTTCTATGGCCGTGATTTCGACCCCGGCGCAATCCGCATGAGCCGCGCCAACGCCGAGCGCGCCGGCATCACAGCCGTCACCGACTTTTCCGAAATCTCAATTGAAGACCTGACACCGCCCGAAGGCCCACCCGGCCTCGTCATCGTCAATGCGCCATTTGGCGATCGCATCGGCGATATCAATAAACTCCGCCCGCTCTACCGCGCCCTCGGCCACACGTTATTGACCCGCTTCTCCGGCTGGCGCGCCGGCCTCATCACCAGCGACGAAAGCCTTGCTGCTGCCACCGGCCTTCCCTTCGCACTCGCCGCCGAACCCGTCCTCCACGGCGGTCTGCGCATCGCTCTCTACCGGACTAACCCACTCGCATAGGATCGGGGTCAGACCCCTGAAAAGGGGTCTGACCCCATTTCCCCCAGCGCTACGACGCCACCTGCCCGTCGTTCGTCTTGATGTCCTGGAACGTGATCGCGGGGTTCTTATCCCTCGCCCAGCCGAGGCTGAATTGGCTCTGCGCCATGAACACGCGGTCACCGTCAAGATCAGTCGCAATCGCCGACTTGTTCTTCACCGCGAAGGCCTCCAGCGCTGTCTTGTCATCGGACGAAAACCACCGCACCACCTCATACGGACAGCTCTCGAACACCACCGGCAAATTGTATTCGTTCTTTAAGCGGTCTTCGAGCACGTCGAGCTGAAGTGCCCCGATCACGCCCACGATGGGTTGAGTGCCATCAACGGGGTTGAACACCTGCACGACGCCCTCTTCCGCCATCTCCATCAAGGCTTCGCGCAGCTTTTTCGCCCGGATCGCATCTTCCAGCCGCACCCGCCGCAAAATCTCGGGCGCAAAGCTCGGAATACCCAAAAACGTAATGTCCTCGCCCTCGGTGAGCGCGTCCCCAATACGCAACATCCCACGGTTCGGAATACCAACCACATCGCCCGCATAGGCCTCTTCCGCCAGCGACCGGTCCTGCGCAAAGAAAAACTGTGGTGCCGCCAACGCCAGCGTTTTATCCGTCCGCACGATCTTCACGCGCATCCCGCGATTGAGCTTCCCCGATACCACACGCATGAACGCCATCCGGTCGCGATGGTTGGGGTCCATGTTGGCTTGGATTTTAAAGATGATCCCGCTCATGCGCGGCTCGTCCGCGTCCACCGTCCGCGTCGCAGCCCGCAAACTGCGCGGCGGGGGCGCAAAGGAAACAAGCGCATCCAGCAAGTGCCGCACGCCAAAGTTTTTCAACGCCGAGCCAAAATAAACCGGCGTCAGCGTCCCGTGCCGAAACGCCTCCAGATCGAATTTATTGCAGGCCTCCGCGACGAGCGCCACCTCGTCGCGCCACCGCTCCACCGCGCCGTCTTCCGGCAGCAGCGCGTCGAACACGGGATCATCCGGCCCCGACACGGGAACATCCACGCCCTCATCATCAAGGCGCGTGATACGGGGCTTATAGAGATCATACGTCCCCCGGAACTCCCGCCCCCGCCCAATCGG
This sequence comes from Hyphomicrobium sp., assembly GCA_022841965.1. Taxonomy (GTDB): domain Bacteria; phylum Pseudomonadota; class Alphaproteobacteria; order Rhizobiales; family Hyphomicrobiaceae; genus JAGVSR01. The sequence goes on from JALHQM010000084.1 coordinate 1,718, forward strand.
CCAGTTCATCGGCGCGGTATCGAGCGCCAGGATGTTCGCAATCTCGTCCAACAATTCGATCGGCTCGCGCGTTTCGCGGTCCAGCTTGTTAATGAAGGTCACAATCGGAATATCGCGCAACCGGCAAATCTCGAACAATTTGCGCGTCCGGCTCTCAATGCCCTTCGCCGCGTCGATCACCATGATAGCGCTGTCGACCGCCGTCAGTGTCCGATAAGTTTGATCGGAAAAATCTTCATGACCCGGCGTATCGAGCAGGTTCAAAACCGCATCGCCGTATTCGAACGTCATCACCGACGTCACGACCGAAATTCCACGCGCCCGTTCGATGGCCATCCAGTCCGAGCGCGTGTTCTGCTTGTCCTTCTTCGCCTTCACCTGACCGGCGAGCTGGATCGCGCCTCCGAACAGCAAAAGCTTTTCCGTCAGCGTCGTCTTACCGGCGTCGGGATGCGAGATGATGGCGAACGTCCGCCGCCGCGCGATCTCCCGCTGCTGCAACGTCGCAGGCGCGCCACCCACTGCTGGCGCACTGGCATTTGCTAAGTCGCTCATCGTGCGTGCGTCTTCGGACACGTCCCGCCCCGTCGCTGAATTGGAAGTGCAGCCGGGCGGAAGCGGCCCTCATGAAGGGCGGCAGACAAAAGCCCGGCAGCGCTGGCACCCTATACATGCTTCGGGCGGCGCGGTCACCTGCAGTGTTGCAGCGGCACTTGTCTGAAAAGTCGAAGCCGGGCGGACCTACGAGAGAGATCCGCCCGGCCATTCGGCCTCGTCGAGTTTACGCAATACTGGCAGGACGAGGCATTCTACGTCTTCGGATTGGCTGGTACTCCAGAACGCACACACTACGCACACCACATATTCCGGCCATCCGCATCGCGCAGATGCCAGGAGAACGTGACACCCGTGCGTTACATTCCAAACGAGTCTAACGACGCCTGTGGATAACCTCCCAACTGGCGGAACGATCGATGAAAGCGCTACGATCGATTCCCGGGCGGGGGAACATGGTCACGTGAAACAGCGCCAGCCGTTGTATGTGGTTCTAATGGGTGCGGTCCTCGCCGCCGCCGTGACGCTGCGCATTTTCGATCCCGCCCCCGTCGCCCGCATGCGCCTTGCAGTCTTCGACAGCATGCTGACCGCCAGCCCCCGCGCTCCTGACGAAACCTTCCCCGTCCGCGTTCTCGACATCGACGAAGCCTCACTTGCCGAATTCGGCCAATGGCCCTGGCCGCGCACCCGTCTCGCCGAAATTGTTACCAAACTAGAAGAGGCCGGCGCCCGCACCATCGCCATCGACTTGATCCTGGCCGAACCCGACCGCTGGAACGCCGCCAACATCGCCAAAGAGTTGGCACAGCTTCCAGGGCTAGAACCGCTCGGACAAAGGGCAGCAAACCTGCCGTCAAATGACGGTGTTCTCGCGGCTGCCATCGCCAAGGCGCCCGTCGTCGTGGGGCTGGCCGGCGACCGAAACCTCAACCGCCAGCTCACCGATCCCCGCGCCCCCTTCGCGCTGGCTGGCGATGATCCCAAACTTTTCGTCCCGTCATTCGAGGGCGGCGTCGGCCCCTTGCCCGAACTCTCAGACGCCGCCACCGGCCTCGGCGCCGTCAATTGGCTGCCCGAAACCGATCAAGTCATCCGCCGTGTCCCTTTGCTCATCACCGCCGGCGGCAAGCTCTATCCCTCGCTGTCCTTGGAAGCGGTCCGCATTGCACAGAGCCCATCGACGACCATCCTTGTCCGCTCGTCCGGCGCCAGCGGCATCCTCTCATTCGGCGAAAAAACAGGCATCGACAGCATCCGTGTTGGCGAAGTTCTCCTTCCCACCAACGCCCACGGCGAACTCTGGCTGAAGTTTTCACCCCACGATCCGCGCCGCACGCTGTCCGCCCGCGATCTCCTCGCCGGTAAGATCGACAAATCCGAAATCGAAGGCCGTTTCATTTTCATTGGCGCCAGCGCCACCGGCCTCATGGACCTGCGCACAACGCCACTCGCCTCTGCCGTCCCCGGCGTCGAAGTCCACGCGCAAGCGCTCGAACAGATGCTCTCCGGCGACCATCTTGTCCGTCCCGCCTGGGCCACCGGCGCTGAACTGGTCTTCCTTCTCGCGGCCGGACTTCTGTCCGCCCTGCTCATTTCCAAATCAGCAACCGTCGCCCGCACCATTGCCACCTCCGGCGCTGTCGCCGCCGCCATCCTCACCATTACCGCGATCGCAGGCGTCGTCGCACTGTCCTGGGTCGCCTATCGCAATGGCCTTCTGATTGATCCCGTCTACCCGTCCATCGCCCTTCTCGCCGTCTATCTCGTCGGCTCGCTGACGAGTTACGTCCGCTCCGAAGCCGACCGCGCCCGCATCCGCTCAGCCTTCGGCTACTACGTCTCCCCCGCCGTCGTCGAAGAATTGGCTGCAACGCCCGATCGCCTCAAACTCGGCGGCGAAACCCGCGACGTGACGCTTCTTTTCGCCGACGTCCGCGGCTTCTCCCGCCTCTCCGAAGGCATGGACGCGGAAGCCCTGGTTCGCTTTGTCAACACGCTGTTCACGCCGCTTGCCGACGAGATCCTCGCCCACCGTGGCACCATCGACAAATTCATGGGCGACGCCGTCATGGCTTTTTGGAACGCTCCCCTCAACGATACCGACCACGCCCGCCAAGCCTGCCGCACAGCACTGGCAATGCAGGCCTCTATCGTCGCCCGCAACGCGGGCCACGGCGACGCCAGCGTGCCGATCCGCCTCGGCATCGGCCTCAACACGGGCGCCTGCGTTGTCGGCAACGTTGGCTCGCCGCAGCGCTTCGATTACTCCGTCTTGGGCGATGTCGTGAACACCGCCTCCCGCCTGGAGGAGATGACCAAAACCTATGGCGTCCCCATCATCATCGGTGAACAGACCGCCGTATCTGCCGCCGGCTTCGCCCTCGTTGAAATCGGCACCGCCGCGATACGCGGCAAGGATCGCAGCGAAAAACTCTACGCCCTGATTGGCGATGAAACCCTCGCCGCCGATCCCGGCTGGCCAAACCTACAATCGCTGATGTCCGCCTATGTTAAAGCCATGGCGGCCGGCGACACGATCGCCGCCCGCCGCCACATCATCGCGTCTCAGTCTTTGAACATCCCGGCCGCCATCGCGCTGCTCGAAGCAACCGGCGACCGGCTTCCGCTCTAACCCGTGCACCACTCAGTTGGGGGAGTATCGGTTGCCCGGCGACCGGCCGCCGCCCTTGCCGCCACCACCGCCAATCTTGCCAAGACCGATCCCGATCCCAACACCAATGGCAATCCCAAGCGCTGCCTTCGCAGCGGCGTCATCATTGCTCGCCCGCTTGGTCGGCTTCGGCTTCTTCGGCTTCACCGGCACCGCAACTTTCACCAGCTTCTTTTTCGACGGCTTATCTTCTGCTTGCTCGGTCTTACGCTTCTTCGAAGGCTTGTCTTCCGCCTTTTCCGTCTTCGGCGTCTTCGTCCGGCGCGGCGGCGGATCGTCTTTCACCTTCCGCGGCGGCACGATCACCGGCGCCAACGCACCGAGCTTGATCAACTCATCCGTTGTAAAAATCGGCTTCGGGTCGATCTTCGGCGGCTTGGCGACGAACGGAAACGACGTATCGAGCGGCGGCAAACCAGATTTGTCGACCTTGTTCCAGTGCGCCGGCACCTCGACCTCGCCCGCATTTGTGATGCGCACGAGCTTGCCCGGTTCATCCAGATCGCGGCAGCGCCCGCGTTCATCGCAAACAGTCACGGCGCCCTCGTGCAGCAACAGCCAGCTGCCCACATCCGTCTTCACGAACACATCGAAAATCGTGCCCCGCACCGTAATCGACGCGCGCGGGACCTTCACGACATAGCTCGGCTTCTTCGCCTTGCCCGTCATAAACCGGAACGCGCCTTCCACGAGATCGACGCCGATATCCCCCGTCGCCTTCTCAGAATCATAGACGAATTTGTCGAGCAGCAGTTTCGCGCCCGGGCCCAATGCCAGCTTGGTGTCGTCGTTGAGCTTCAGTTCCGTCGACCCATCTTTGCTGACATCGATGAGTTCATTCTGGCGGACGTCGTCCCCGGCCCCCAGCGTGCGCGTATCGCGGTTGTAAGCCGCCGTCACGATATCCACGACAGACAACGTCGCGCCGATGGGATCACCCCCGGCAGCGTACACAGGCCCCACGACCAATCCGGGGCACAACGAAAAAGCGACAGCGGCAGCAGTCAGGCGGCGCATAACGCACTCCCACGCATGAGAATAAACTTCAGCCAGTATTATAAAACGGAAAGTCTTAGCCGACTGTACCAAAGGGAACAGCCCGGTCAAATTCCTCGTGCGTGCTTAAGTCCCGAGGGGCACTGAGCCTTTATCCTTGGCCTTAAAGTCCGGTTCGACATGGATAACGATCTGTGAACCCGGGATCCGCGCCTTAAGCGCCACTTCGATCCGGTCGCAGATGCCGTGCGACTCTACCACCGACATCTCGCCCGGCACCACCAGATGAAACTCGATGAACGTCACCCGCCCCGCATGCCGGGTCCGAATATCGTGTGCCTGGATCGCACCCTCGCCGCATTCCAGGATCACCGCACGGATCTCCTCCTGATCGGCCGGGCTAGCCGCCTCATCCATCAGCGACGACATCGAACTGGAGATAATCTTATAGCCCGCCCACAAAATATTCACCCCGACGAACGCTGCCAGCAAGGGATCAAGCAGCATGATCCCAGTCCATAGCGCCAGGATGAGCCCAACCAGCACCCCGATCGACGTCAGCACATCGGTCAGAATATGCCAGCCTCCCGCCACCAGAGCCGGCGACTTCCACAGCCGGCCGCGCGAAATCAAAAACCCCGCCCATCCCGCATTGATCGCCGCCGCCAGACCATTGATCGCCAGCCCCGCGGCCGGCTCCGTCAACGTCCGTGGATTAAGCAGCGCCTGATACGCTTCCTGAAAAATGAGCACCGCCGCGATGACGATCAGCACACCTTCGAGCACAGCTGAGAAAAACTCCGCCTTATGGTGCCCGAACGGATGCGTCCGATCCGGCGGCCGCGCGCTGACCCGGACGGCAACAAGCGCCGCCACCGCCGTCACGACATTCACGATGCTCTCGAGCGCGTCGGAGTAGAGCGCGGCACTTCCGGTCTTCCAATAGGCCAGATACTTGAGCCCCATCACCACCAGCGCCACGATGATCGTGACAATCGCGGTCCGGCCGACAAGCCCGTTTCCGTGCGCGTGGTCGTGCAATCCGCTCATGATCCCCGCACCCAGTGTGTCGCGTCGTCTCCGCACCCCCTCTGACACGCTCCCCCGCCGCCGCCAAGCCGGGAATGCCCACTCACCCCTTTTCCACACCCGATATCCGCCGTGCCCTCGCTCCGCCCTCACGAATCTGTTCCGAACTCTGAGGACCGTTCAAAAGGGGGCGACAATGGCCAATTTCACGACTCACATTGCCGTCGGCACGGTCGTGTCCGGTGCGCTGGCCACCCTCACGCTCGCCGCCGACGTGATCGCACCTGAAAACCTCATCGCCGTCACAATGGCCGGCGTACTGGGCTCCGTCTTGCCCGACATCGATTTGAAAGACTCGCGACCGAGCAAAGCGATGTTCTCTGGTCTGGGCATTTTCTTCTCATTCGCGGTTCTCTTTTCCTTCGCCACCAAATTCTCAATTGCGGAACTCTGGATCCTCTGGCTGGGCACCCTCGTGCTGTTTCGCTATGGCCTCCACGCCGCTTTCCACCACCTCGCGATCCACCGCGGCATCTGGCACTCGATCCTTGCCGCCCTGTTCTCCGCCGGCGCCACCGCTGTCGTGTTTTATTACGTCCTCGGCCGCCATGAGGGCGTGGCTTGGCTGGCCGGTGCCTTCCTCTTCCTCGGCTTCATCACCCATCTGATCCTCGACGAACTCTACTCCGTCGACGTCATGGATACGCGCGTTAAGGCCTCCTTCGGCACCGCGCTCAAGCTCTTCGACCGCCGCTACCCGTATGCGTCGCTGGGTATGCTCGCTGCCACCATCGCGGTCCTCAGCATCACGCCGCCAACAAAGACGTTCACCGAAGGCATGGCCTCGCGCAACCTGTGGGCAGGCTTGAATGAGCGGTTTCTTCCGCAAGACAAATGGTTCGGCATCCTCGACCGCCACTCCGGCCTCGCCAAAGTCGGCACCGCAGACCCGCAAAATGGCGGCGTAACAACCGGCTCGATCCCCGCCAACGGCGGGACAGCCCCAACCGCACCCTAACCACCTCTTCACCGCCTCGATGCCATTTGCCCCTGCCCGACAATGTCCCTAAAAGGACGATTGTAGGCACGCGCGCCAAAAGCGCGGCCATCTAGGGGAGGACCATCCATGACACCGACCATCGCCGGCGTGCTCGCGCTCGCCCTGCCGCTTCTTCTGCTCGGCCTGCTGTTCCTGCGCCGCAACGGCGCGGTGTTTCTCTTCTACGTCGCACTCTGCGCCGTCGGCATCGGCTACCTCGTCACCACGGGCGCCGCCGACGACATCGGCACCCAGGCCCTCGGCCTCATCGGCCAAGCCACCTCCGAAAAAGCCGCCGAACCCATGCCCGCCGCCCCCGCCACACCCTAAACGCGGTCCCTCGCGTCCTCACCCGCCGCTTGCCGCGTATCTGGTCCTCGCCTATGAGACGAGGGTACCCGCCAGAGACGATGAGAACACATGTCCGAACTGTTGATTGAACTCTTTTCCGAGGAAATTCCGGCGCGCATGCAGGTGCGCGCCAGCGAGGACTTGAAGCGCCTCGTCGGAGAAGGTTTGACCGCCGCCGGGCTGACCATTGCCACCGCCCGCGCCTTTTCCACCCCGCGCCGCCTCGCCCTCGTGATCGATGGCCTGCCCGCCATGTCGCCCGCCATCTCGGACGAGCGCAAAGGCCCCCGCGTTGGCGCACCCGAACAAGCGATCGCTGGCTTCCTCAAAGCCGCCGGCATTGCCTCCATCACGGAGGCCGAAATCATCAAGGACGACAAGAAGGGCGACTATTACGTCGCCCGCATCGACAAGCCGGGCCGCAAGGCCGCCGACATCGTCGCAGAACTCATCCCCGCAGTCCTCGCCAAGTTCCCCTGGCCCAAATCCATGCGGTGGGGCACGGGCACCTTCCAGTGGGTCCGCCCGCTGCAGTCCATCATCTGCCTGCTCGACGGCAAGGTCGTCCCCTTCGAGATCGCCGGCATCGCGAGCGGCCACACCACACGCGGCCACCGCTTCCATGGCAACACGTCGTTCAAGGTGAAGTCGTTCGACGATTACGTCACGCAGTTGACCGCCCATAAAGTCATGCTCGACCCCGCCGCCCGCATGGCGACAATTCAAGAAGCAGCCCACGCCGCCGCCAAGGCCGCCAAACTCCAGTTGGTCGAAGACGACGCCCTCGTAGCCGAAAACGCCGGCCTCACCGA
>JALHQM010000085.1 GCA_022841965.1 Hyphomicrobium sp.
GCTTACAACACTCATTGCCGGACCTGTCATTCGGCGGAACCGGGCGACAACCGGCTCGGACCGTCGCTGCATGGGGTGATGGGGCGAAAGGCTGGCAGCGTCGAAGGATACTCCTATTCGCCGGGATTTAAGACAACCGATCTCGTGTGGGACGATACCAACATGGATCAGTTTATCGCGAACCCGAACAGCGTCTTTCCGGGCAGCAACATGGCGACGTTTGCCGGCTTGGCGGACGAGGGTCAGCGCAAGGCGATCATCGATCATTTGAAGACGCTTAAGTAGTTTCGTCGACCAAACGTCCGTCGACGATGCGGACGTGGCGGTCGGCGCGGGCGGCGAGCGCCATGTCATGCGTGACCATGACGACTGAGCGTTTGGTTTCATCGACCAACTGGCGCAACACGCCTAGCACCTGTTCGCTCGACGCGCTGTCGAGGTTGCCTGTCGGCTCGTCGGCGAGGATGATCTGTGGTTCGTTGGCGAGTGCGCGGGCGATCGCCACGCGTTGGCGCTGACCGCCCGAGAGCTGTCCGGGCAGTTTGTGGGCGTGGGATTGAAGCCCCAGGGATTGCAATAGATGTAAGGCGCGGTCCTTCATGGCCCGGTCACTCAGTTCGCCCAGGGCCCGCATGGGAAGCGTCACGTTTGTCAGTGCCGAAAACTCCGTCAACAGGAAATGAAACTGGAAGACGAAGCCCAAAAGCTTGAGGCGCAAGCGGGCGCGTTCGGTTTCGCTGTTGGCTGGGACAGCGCGGCCTTGCATCAGGACTTCGCCGGAGGTCGGCACATCGAGCAGGCCGAGCAGATAGAGAAGCGAGCTTTTGCCCGAGCCTGACGGGCCGGTGATGGCGACGAATTCGCCTGGCTCGATCTTCATATTAATGTCGCGCACGAGTGTCGTCTCGACGCCATCGCCGATCGTTTTGGTGACGTGGCGGAGTTCAATCAGCGGTGTCGTGACAGGCAGCTGGATGGTCATGAGGCGCCCCGGATGATTTCCACGGGGTGGACGCTGGCGGCTTTGCGGGCGGGGAGGTAGCCGGCGATGGCGGAGGCGGCGAGGGCTACGAGGCCAGCAAGCAGATAGTGGGTCGGGCTGTAATACATTGGCAGTCGCGTGGCATCCATGAACGGGCTTTTGAATTCGATGGTGCCCAGGGCGCTGCAGAGCGCATAGCCGAGAAGCCAGCCGAGGACCGTTCCGGCCAGCCCGATGATCAAGGCTTCGAGAAGGAAGATCGAGCGGACGGTGCGTTCGGTGAAACCCAGCGATTTCAGGATCGCGATGTCGCGTGTCTTTTCGTGCGTGATGGTCGAGATGATATTGTACGTGCCGAAGGAGGCGACGAGGAGGATCGCGCCGACGACGGTGTACATGATGAAGTTGCGGATCTCGAGGGCGGAGATGAGGTCTTCGTTGGCCTCCTGCCATGAGACCGATTTATAGCCGCTCTGGGCTTCGATGCGCTCGGCGATCTGTCTTGCGTCCATGATCCCGGCAACGCGAATGCGCATGGCGTTCACGATGCCGGTCTGACCGGCTAGAATTTGCGCGGTTTTGATGAGCGTGAAGGCTTGCGTCTCATCGGACTGGCTGATGCCGGAGTGCACCAGAGCGACGACCGTGCAGGAGAGGACGCGGCCGGTTCCTGAGACGACCGCAATCGTGTTGCCGACTCGGGCGCCGATTTTTTCCGCGAGACGATCGCCCAGGATGATGGCGTTCGATGCGCGGTGGAGATCCTTCAAGGTGCCTTGGCGCAGTTGCTCGGGGAGTTTGGAGACGGCGGCTTCGCGCTTGGGGTCGATGCCGGTGACGTTGGCGGCGGTGTCGCGGCTGGCGTAGCGGATGACGGCGCGGGCCTGAACGGAGGGGGCGACGGCGCCGTCGAGCCAGCTGTCGAGGGAGGCGATGATCGCGTAGGGATTTTTTATCCCCGGGCGCGTGGCCATGGTGCTGAGGCCCGAGTAAGCGACCACTTGGTAAACGTCTTCAGCGGGCTGGCGCGGCGGTTCGCGGCGCTCATCGCTCATGGTGATGTGCGGGAGTGCGTCGACCAACTGATTAACGAAATCGCGCTGCGAACCCTCCATGAGGGCCGCCATCATCACCGAGAAGCCTACGCCCATGGCGACGCCCATGAGGCCAACGAATGTCTGCCGCAGACGGGAGCGGACATGCGTGAGGGCAATGTCGAGGACGAGGTTCATACTATTCTCGGACCGGCTGGACGTTCTCGCCGTCTTGCAGGCCCGCAGGCGGCGCGGAGACGATCAAATCGCCCGGCGCCAGCGCACCTTTGACTTCGACGCGATCCGTACCGCGTATGCCGATTTCGACCGCGACTTGGCGGACCTCGCCGTTGTCGACCTTGAGCACATGGTTATTGGTGATCGCCTCGGCGGGCACGACGAGCGCACCTTTGGCTTCGGCAACGACAATATTGGCCTCCACGCTCATACCGACTTTCAATGGCGTGTCAGGTGGAAGCGACAGGTGGACGCGGAACGTCTTCGTCTCGGGATCGCCCTTGGGCGTGATGCGGTCGACGGTGGCGGGGAGCGGCGACCCGGTGTGGCCTTCGTGGCGTAACAACACACGCTGGCCTGAAGCAACTTTCAAAATATCGTCTTCGTTGACCTCGGCGATGATTTTCAGGGGATTTGGCTCGCCGACCCAGAGGAGTGTGTCGCGCTCGCCGATGCCGGCGATTTCGCCGACTTCGCCAATGCGGCGCATCACGATGCCATCAAGGGGAGATTTCAGCGCGAGATCGGAAATGCGGTCCTTCTGCATGGCGACCCGGGCTTCGTATTCCCGCACCTCGGTGAGCTTGTCGTCGAGGGTGACGCGGGAAACGGAATTGCGCTTGACCAAGCCTTCCAAGCGGGCGGCGTCTTCCTTGTAGCGGGCGAGGCGCGATTCGTATTCGGTCAACACAGCCTGTTCTTCATCGTCGTCCAGGCGCACGACCACTTGGCCCTTTATCACCGCTTCGCCTTCGCATTTGCAGATTTCGACGATGCGCTTTCGCGCGGGCGCGGTGACCTTCGCCCAGTTCACCGGCTCCACGACGCCGGTTGCGTAGACCACCTCGGCCGCATCGCCTGTGGTAACAGCCACGACCTTCACTTGCGGGCCCTGATCCCACCACCACCAACCGACGATGAGCGCCAGGCCCAGCGCGACGAGTGCCAGCAGCCGCCGCTCGGCGTGCGGGAGGCCGCCCGGCGAATCTGACTCGTCATCGTCGTCACGGTGGGCGAACCAGCCGCGCAGCGTTTGAGGCCAGCCCTCCCAGGTCTTCGCCAACGAACTGGCGATGGTGTCGGGCATTGGTGAGGCTCCTCGTGTCACTGGCGCGGCTGGTTTGGCACCCGGCTTGTTCTAGAGGCCGCGACGTCCTTCGTTTGTGATCTTAGTCAACGTTTCGGAATCGCGGAAACAAGATCAACCCCTTGACCCGGAACGGCAACCGTAGCACTTCACGGGGCCATGAACGTCCTTTTGATCGGTTCGGGCGGCCGCGAACACGCATTGGCGTGGACGCTGGCAAAGAGCCCCCTCCTCACATCGCTCACCTGCGCGCCGGGAAATCCGGGGATTGCGGAGGTGGCAGCTTGCGTGGCGCTGGACGCATCGGATCATGAGAGCGTCGTCGCCTTCTGCCGGGAGAAGGACATATCGTTTGTCGTCGTCGGGCCGGAAGGACCGCTCGTCGGCGGGCTGACGGATGCCCTGGCGCTAGCTGGGATCAAACATTTCGGTCCGTCGCAGGCGGCGGCTCAACTCGAGGGCTCGAAGGGCTACACGAAGGATCTGTGCCGGGAGTTCGATATTCCGACGGCGGCTTATGGCCGGTTTGCGGACGCCGCTTCGGCGAAGGCATATCTCGGGTCACAACGGTTTCCCATCGTGGTGAAGGCGGACGGTTTGGCGGCCGGTAAGGGCGTCGTGATCGCAGGTAGTCGGGCGGAAGCGGACGCTGCGATCGATGCCTGCTTTGCCGGGGCGTTCGGTGCGGCGGGGGCGGAGGTCGTCGTCGAAGATTTTCTCGAAGGGGAAGAGGCGAGCTTTTTTGCGCTGTGCGATGGGACGCATGTGCTCGCCATGGCGTCGGCGCAGGATCACAAGCGCGTCGGCGAGGGCGATACGGGGCCGAACACGGGCGGCATGGGGGCCTACTCGCCAGCGCCTGTTATGACGGACGAGATGACCCGGCGGACGATGGACGAGATCGTGCGGCCGACGGTGGCCGCCATGGCTCAGCGCGGCACGCCGTTCAAAGGCGTTCTGTTTGCCGGACTGATGATCACGGCCGATGGGCCGAAGCTGATCGAATATAACGTGCGCTTCGGCGATCCGGAGACGCAGGTTCTCATGATGCGGTTGAAGTCGGATCTGCTGGCGGCCATGCTGGCCACGGCGGATGGCGTGCTCGATACCTTTTCTCTGCAATGGTCGGATGAGGCGGCGCTCACCGTCGTCTATGCGGCCGACGGGTATCCGGGGACGCCAGCGAAGGGCACGGAGATCCGCGGGCTCGATGCGGCGCGCGCGGTGGACGGCGTGCAAATATTCCACGCAGGCACGAAAGCCGTGGATGGGCGCATCGTTGCCGATGGTGGGCGCGTGCTGGCGGTGACGGCGACGGGGCGGACGGTTGCCGACGCGCAGACGCGCGCGTATCAGGCGCTCGACCGTATCGAATGGCCGGGCGGCTTCTGCCGCCGCGACATCGGCTGGCGCGCCATCGGGCGGGGGTGAACGGTTCGTGGGGAGATTGGGGTCAGACCCCTGATTAGGGGTCTGACCCCACACTGACCCGTCGCGTGTTACGCGTCCAAGAGCGCTTTGCACTCTTTTATGCAGGCGGTGCAGCTGTCCATGCAGTCTTTGCAGACGGTATGTTTTTCAGCGTGTTTTTTGCACTCGGCTTCGCAGTCGGCGCAGACATCCTTGCAGACGGCGGCGAGTTCCTTGAGGCGCTTGCTGTCGAGGGCGGCGAGGCGGACGAGGGCTGCGCACATGGGCATCATCGCCGACACGGTCTTCATGCAATCGGCCATGGCGGTGTCGCCGGCCTTCATGAGATCGATACAGTGGGCGACGCAGACTTCGCCTTTGGCGATGCAGTCGGTCGCGGTATCGATGACGGCTTTGTGCTTGGTGGCGTGCATGGAATGATCCATGGCCGAGTGGTCCATCTTCGAATGGTCCATCTGGCTGTGATCCATGCCTTCATGGCCGTCGGCTGCAAAGGCGCGCGCTACGCCCACCGTCATCGCTGCTGTTGCGAGCCCCAGGGCGGCGCGGCGCGAGAGCGGGTTTTCAGCAATCACATTTAATTTCATGGCCGACATGGCAGGTCTCCTTGAGTGATCTTCAGGCATGAAGCTTATTTGCCCAATCGAGCCAAAGCGAGACGCGGGCTTCGGGGTGGGGCGAGGTGATGAAATCGGTGATAACCGCGGCGCTATCGGCACCGGCCGCGATCACACCCGGGGCCCGCTCGGGCGTGATGCCGCCAATGGCGACCAGCGGCAGCGCGCCGATCCGGCGTTTCCAGGCGGCGATCTTGTCCAAGCCTTGCGGCGCCCATTGCATGGCCTTCAACTTTGTCTCGTAGATGGGCCCTAGCGCGACGTAATACGGCTTGGCTGAGAGTGCGGTTTCAAGTTCGTCTTCGCTGTGGGTTGAAATGCCGATGCTGATGCCGGCGCGGCGAATGGCCGGGAGGTCAGTTGCGACCAGATCTTCCTGGCCGAGATGAATGAGGGTCGCACCGGCGTCGATGGCGGCGCGCCAGTCATCGTTGACGATCAGATCACAGCTGTGCGCACGGCAGACGGCGACGGCTTCCGTCACTTGCGCGCGCACGCTGTCCTGCGATGTATCCTTGATACGCAACTGCACGGTTTTGATGCCGAGGGGAACGAGCCGCTTTAGCCATGCGATATCTGGGACTATGGGATAGAACTGCGCGGGGGGCGGCGGAGCGGTCATGACTTTGGGGTCAGATCGAAGAATGGCGTGCCGGCGACGGGCGTCGAGGGGCTGGCCATGTCGCGCTGTTCCATGAGGCCGGACTCGTAGGCAATGCGGCCGGCGTCGATGGCGTTGGCGAAGGCTTCGGCCATGCGGACCGGATCGCCGGCCTTGGCGACAGCGGTATTCAAGAGGCAGGCATCAAACCCCATTTCCATCGCGTGTGCTGCGTGGCTTGGCGCGCCGATGCCCGCATCAATGACAAGGGGCGTGTTCGGGAAATAGGCGCGCATGGTTTTCAACGCATAGGGGTTGGCGAGGCCGCGGCCGGTTCCGATCGGTGCGCCCCAGGGCATCAAAACCTGACACCCGGCGGCGAGGAGACGGTCGGCGGCGCCCAAGTCTTCCGTCGTGTAGGGGAATACATCGAAGCCGTCCTTCGCCAGCACTTCGGCGGCTTCGACGAGGCCGAAGAGATCGGGCTGGAGCGTGTCGTCGTTGGCGATGACTTCCAGTTTGATCCAGGATGTATCGAACAATTCGCGTGCCATTTGCGCGGTGGTGATCGCCTCGCGCGCGGTGCGGCAGCCGGCGGTGTTGGGCAACACCTGCACATCGAGCGCGCGGATGAGATCAAGGAAGCGTTCGCCTGTGCGGCCGCGCGCCTGCTCGCGACGCAGCGATACGGTGACGATGCCGGCGCGGGAGGCTTTGACGGCGTCGGCCATGATCTGGGGCGAGGGATAGAGCGCTGTCCCTAAGAGCAGGCGCGATGACAATTCGGTGCCATAGACCGTGAACGGTCGGGTGCCGGGTTTTTGGCCGAGAGGAAAGGGTTCGCGTGGGTTCATGAGCACTATTTAAGCCCTCTTTGCCGCAATAGAAACACGGGGCTTGGAGAAAGATCATCTGACATCGGCTGATCGCTTGACGGCTGAGTGGGCGGGGTGGTCTCGTTCGGTCGAATTCAAGTACGTGGTTGCATGGGGGGCCGCCGATGGCGCGCAAGATTGCCGTTCTGTTCGTTCATGGCATTTACAATAGCAGCGACGACTTTCATCTGCCGATGAAGGAGCGCCTGGAGCGGGCACTGCCCAAGGAGCTGCGGCCCTATGTCGACTACGAGGCGGCGAATTGGGCGCCGATCGTGCGGCGGCACCAATCGGCGTACATGGAGAAGTTGATCGGCGAGCGGCTTGTCGACAACAACGCTTACCGTTGGATGGCGTTGCAGGGCTTGGGCGATGCGGCCGCGTACCAGAAGACGCGCAACTGGCGCAACTCGGCCTATTACGAAATCCAGCACACCGTGCGCGCGGCTATCGACCGGCTGGATCAACGCGGCGAGCCCGACCGGCCCCTCGTTTTCATCGGGCATTCGCTCGGCTGCCACATCCTGTCGACGTTCGCATGGGACACATACACCATGCGCCGGATCATGCAGAACCGCGAACAGGACGGCGATATCAAGATGCAGGAGTTTGCGGCCTATATGCGCGAGGGCTCGCCCTTTCGCCGGCTCGAGACGCTGGCCGGGTTCGTGACCATGGGCTGCAACATGCCGTTGTTCACCTTTACATTTGGTCCTGACAAGATCGTGCCGATCACGCAAGGGCGGACGCCCAACGATGCGCCCGCGTTTCCCGGCGCAGGGCTTGGCGCCAACGTGAAGGCGAAGGCGCGGTGGCTCAACTTCTACAGCCGCAACGATCTGCTTGGATTTCCGTTGAAGCCGTTGAACGGCGCCTATGCCGCCGAGCCGCGTATCACGGATATTCCCGTCGTGTCGGAGGGCGGGTGGAAGCGCCTTTTGAGTACGCCTTTTCCAGCGCTCGCCACCTACGCCGCGCATACGGGCTACTGTACGCACCGTCCCGTGATCCGCAAAACAGCAGACTTGCTCACCGATATCATCACCGCTGATGACCCCGCGCCTGCGCCACGGCGGATGTTCCGGCGCGGGCAAGTGGCGGAGGGCGTGTGATGGGGGGAGCGAACGCCCTCAGCATTGAGGATCTCTTTGCCTGTGCCGACCTCGTACCTTGCGGCCCTGTCGCCTGGAAGGTCCCGATCCTCGAACGGGAGGCCGGCGTCTATGCGATCTCGGTTGGCGGGATCAGCATCGATCCTGACCAAATTGAAGAGTCGGCCCGCCACCGATGGATTCCACGGCAACATATCGTCTACATCGGTCGTGCCAAGATGTTGCGAAAGCGATTGCAACAATTCTACCGGCACACTCATGGCGCCAAGAGCCCTCATCGGGGCGGCCAGTCCAACCTTCTGCTTGACGTTCCGCTCGAGGTTTTTTGGTCGGCGGTCGACGACTATGCCGGTGCAGAAGATCGTATGATCGAACACTTCAGGGCAGAGTGCGGGGCAATTCCATTCGGAAATCGCATCAAATCAGCCCGTTTGGAGCCGTTTACTCCTCCGGCCAGCGGTAGAGGAAGGTGAGGACGAAGAGGGCGACATAGATGGCGAGGAAGGCGATGGCGCCCAGGCAGGCGGCGGCTTCGTATTGGGTGAGGCCCAGCGCCTCGATGGGGGCTGAGCCGAAGCCTGGAATTTCGGTGGCCGTCTTAGCGAGCTTGCTCCAGGCGCGTTCGGTGCCGAGCAGCAGCTCGTGAATGCCGATGGTCAAGGCGCCCATGAAGGCGAGGCCGAACGAGAAGACGATGAAGGAGAGCGCGCGCAAGATGAGGGGTGCGCGCTTCAGGAACAGCCACAGGCCGACGATATAGGCGGAGACCATCCCGAAGGAGACGGAGACGATGGAGATGACCATATCGGTCAGTTCGTTGCGGACGGAGAGGATGTCGGCTTCGGTCATGTGGGGCTCTATGGGACAGCGGAGAGGAAGATAAAGACGCCGAAGATGACGAGGTGCACGGTGCCTTGCAGGATCGTCGTGCGGCCCGTCGCGAGCGTGACCGTGCCGATGAAGAGCGACAGGACGAGGAGCGCCATTTCTTCCGGGTCGAGGCCGAGTTGGAGTGTCATGCCGGACATGAGCGCATAGGCGCTGACGGCGGGGATCGT
>JALHQM010000086.1 GCA_022841965.1 Hyphomicrobium sp.
ACCAACGACGGCTGGTTCGGCAACACCACAGGACCCCGCCAGCACCTGCATCAGTCCCGCGTCCGCGCCGTGGAGGAGGGGCTGCCGCTGATCCGCGCCGCCAACAACGGGATCTCCGCCATGATCGACGCCAACGGCCGCGTCAAAGCCTCGCTCGACCTCAACAGTCGCGGCGTAATAGACCAATCCATCCCGGCCCCCATCTCAGCGCCTCTCTATGCCAGATGGGGCGACGTACTCCTCTTGATAAACGTTGTTTTTTTTGCGCTATCAATCGTGGGGTTGCGGGTCAATCAATCTCATTGACGGCCCTCCAGAAAACCCTCATTCAGCCGTAGGTTGACGCGCTGCGTGAATGCTCGTAGCACTCGCTACTTCACCGACGGGAAATTACCATTCCGGGGCCGAAACAAGTGACCGACAAAGCGCCAATAGATGAGGGCGACGACCGCAATAACTCCCGCCGCGCCAATCCCGTGGACAAGCACGTGGGCGAGCGAGTCCGGATGCGGCGCATGCTTCTGGGCATGAGCCAGGAACGGCTAGGTGAAAACCTCGGCCTGACATTTCAGCAGGTTCAGAAGTACGAAAAGGGCGTCAATCGCATTGGCGCCAGCCGCCTGTTTGATCTTGCCCACGTTTTGGGCGTTCCGATCCAGTTTTTCTACGAGAACATGCCAGCCTCGGTGTCCGGCCTTGTGGCGGCGCCCGGCATGGCGGAGCAGGGCGGCGACACCTACGTCGCCGATTTTCTATCGAGCCGCGACAGCATTGAATTGAATAAGGCGTTCGCCCGCATCACCGATCCGCGTGTTCGGCGCTCAATCGTCGACATGGTCAAGTCAGTCGCTGGCGAAGACGTAACGCCCCCGTAAAACGATCAAGCAAAGCTCAAAACGCGAGAGGACACCACATTGAGGTGCGCTCTTGTCCGCGCTTGACCCGGTGTGCAAAGGCTGCAACACACCCGCCAAACGGGTCGTAAACCACGTCCAGATTGGACAATCACGGGGGCCAAAGTGGCACGCAAATCGTTCCTATTCACGAGCGAATCGGTATCCGAAGGGCATCCCGACAAAGTCAGCGATCGTATCTCCGACGAAGTTGTCGACGCGTTCTATCGCGAAAGCCTTGCAGCCGGTCTCGACCCGTGGGCCATTCGCGCCGCATGCGAAACGCTGGTGACAACGCAGCGCGTCATCATCGCAGGTGAGTATTCCAACACACCCAAGAGTGTGACGGTCCAAATGATTCAGGAGGTCGCCCGCAAGGCGATCAAGGACATCGGCTACGAGCAGGATGGATTCCACTGGGCCAACTGCAATATTGAAGTTCTGCTGCACGGTCAGTCCGCCGATATTGCTGCGGGCGTCGACGCCAAGCAGCCCACAAACAAGGAAGAAGGCGCGGGCGACCAGGGCATCATGTTTGGCTATGCCTGCACCGACACACCTGAACTCATGCCGGCCCCGATCTATTACAGCCATAAGATCCTGCACGACCTCGCCAAGGCCCGCAAAGGCAAGGTCGGCGACGCCGCCATGCTCGGCCCCGACTCCAAGAGCCAGGTCACCGTCCGCTACGAAGACGGCAAGCCCGTCGGCGTGACGCAAATTGTCGTATCTCACCAGCACATCGTTGAAGATCTCACATCGAAGCAGGTCCGCGACATCATCGAGCCCTACGTCTTGAAGGCGCTCCCATCCGGGTGGGTCACCAAAGACACCGTCTGGCACATCAACCCGACCGGCAAATTCTTCATCGGCGGCCCCGATGGCGATTGCGGTCTCACCGGCCGGAAGATCATCGTCGACACCTACGGTGGCATGGCCCCCCACGGCGGCGGCGCCTTCTCCGGCAAGGACCCGACCAAGGTCGACCGCTCGGCCGCCTACGCCTCCCGTTATCTGGCCAAAAACGTCGTCGCCGCCGGCCTTGCCGAGCGCTGCACGATACAGTTGTCCTACGCCATTGGCGTCGCCAAGCCCCTGTCGATTTACGTCGACACGCACGGCACGGGTAAGGTCGACGAAGCCGCCCTTGAAGTGGCACTCGGCAAGGTCATGGACCTCTCGCCCCGCGGCATCCGCACCCAACTTGATCTCAACAGGCCGGTTTACGCCCGCACCTCCGCCTACGGCCATTTTGGCCGCACCCCGGACGCTGAAGGCGGCTTCTCTTGGGAGCGGACCGACCTCGCCGACAAGATCAAGGCCGCAGTCTAAGCGACAGTTGCAGCGGCTAAACGGCCGCGGAACCCACAGTCCGCGGCCGTTTTCTTTGGTAATACGGTGAAATGACCGCCGAGCCCGCCCCCCCCCTGCACGACGAGCTTCGCTCCTTCGGCCGCAAACGCGCCCGTAAACCGAGCCCGCGCCAGCAGTCGTTGTGGGACGGCGCCCTGCCGCGCCTGCGCATCGATCCCGCGGTCCTCGACGCAACACCGCTCACGGCCCTCTTTTCGGCCCCCGTGACTGAAGTCTGGCTCGAAATCGGCTTCGGCGGCGCCGAGCATTTGATCCATCAAGCCACGCTCAATCCGGGCGTCGGCCTCATCGGCTGCGAACCGTTCGAAGACGGAGTCATCAAAGCGTTGACCGCGATCGAGGAACGGGGCCTACGCAACGTCCGTCTCCACCCCGACGACGTCCGTCCAATACTTCGCGGCCTGCCTGCAGCCTCCCTTACAAAGGTCTTCGTCCTCTTTCCCGACCCTTGGCCGAAGGCCCGCCACGCCAAACGCCGCCTCGTCTCCAAACCCTTCCTCGATGCGCTCGCCCGCGTCATGCTCCTCGGCGCCGAACTTCGCATCGCCACCGATATTCCTGCCTACGCCCGAACCGTCCTCGAAGCAGCCATTCCCCATTCCGCCTTCTCCTGGACCGCCACCGGACCGTCCAGCTGGCGGACGCCATGGCCCGACTGGCCCGGCACGCGCTATGAGGCTAAGGCACTCCGCGAAGGCCGCCGGCCAATGTTCCTCACGTTTCTTCGGGTCTGATCAGCGGGTCGAAAAAAGTTCGGTAAACGCGCAAAATCCCTCCACATCGGCCTTGCCAGGACCAGCGCCATTGCGTAGCTTGTCGTTGCTCATGATCATCTCAACTCTTGAGAGTGGGCCCGCAAGGGTCCGCTCTTTTTGTTTTAGGTGTCGTCGATCATGGGCCATACCGATCGGATCAACCCCGGGCCAGTGGCGGAATGCAGGCCGAAACGCACTCGAGCGACGCGAGATTTTACAGCGAAACCGGCTTAGCCGCGACGCTCGCAGGGCTCGTGGAACCCGTGCTGGAGAACCTCGGCTATCGGTTGGTGCGTGTGAAGATTTCCGGCCGTGACGGACAAACCTTGCAGATCATGGCCGAACGCCCCGATGGCTCCATGACCATCGAAGACTGTGAGACCGTCTCGCGCGAACTCTCTCCCTTGCTTGATGCCCATGATCCTGTCTCTGAAGCCTACCGTCTGGAGGTCTCCTCGCCCGGCATCGACCGCCCGCTGGTCCGTGCCTCTGATTTCGAGAACTGGGCGGGACATCAGGCCAAAATCGAACTGCGCGAACCCGTCGACGGCCGCCGCCGCTTTCAAGGCAAGCTCGAAGGCTTCGAGGAGGGTGAAGTCCGCGTCGAACTCGATTTGCCTAACATCGGTGCAACGACCATAGGATTTCCGCTGAGCCTCGTTTCCGAGGCGCGGCTGATCATGACCGATGAACTGATCCGCGAAGCGCTGACGCGCGCAAAGAAACAAGGACGATCCGGGTTCGCCGATGGCGCGGAACCGGACGAATTTGAGGTGGAGAACTGAGCATGGCCGGCATTGCAGGTATCAGCGCCAACAGGCTCGAGCTGTTGCAAATCGCAGACTCGGTTGCGCGCGAGAAGTCGATCGACCGCAAGATCGTCATCCAGGCGATGGAAAACGCGATCCAGAAAGCGGCAAAATCGCGCTACGGCGCCGAAAACGACATCCGCTGCGAAATCGATCCCAAAACCGGCGAAACACGCCTCACCCGTGTGCTCGCCGTTGTGGAGAGTGTCGAGAACGAAGCCACCGAAATTCAACTCGCCGATGCGCAGCGCCGCAACCCGGAAGTCAACATCGGCGATCTCATTGCCGAAAGCCTGCCGCCGCTGGAGTTCGGCCGCGTCGCCGCCCAGAACGCCAAGCAGGTCATCGTGCAGCAGGTCCGCGAAGCCGAACGCGATCGCCAGTTTGACGAATACAAGGACCGTCTCGGAGAAATCATCAACGGCACCGTAAAACGCGCAGAATACGGCAACGTCATTGTCGATCTCGGCCGCGCCGAAGGCATCATCCGCCGCGATGAAATGATCCCGCGCGAGACCCCCAAGTACGGTGACCGCATCCGCGCCTACATCTACGATGTCCGCCGCGAACAACGCGGGCCGCAAATCTTCCTCTCCCGCGCCCGCCCCGAGTTCATGGCGCGCCTGTTTGCCCAGGAAGTGCCGGAAATCTATGACGGCGTTGTCGAGATCAAATCGGTGGCACGTGATCCCGGGTCGCGAGCCAAGATCGCCGTCGTTTCCAAAGACAACTCGATCGACCCAGTCGGCGCCTGCGTCGGCATGCGCGGCGCTCGCGTCCAGGCCGTCGTCAATGAACTCCAGGGCGAAAAGGTCGACATCATCCAGTGGAACCCGGATGCCGCGAGCTTCATCGTCAACGCGCTGGCCCCTGCCGAAGTCTCGAAGGTCGTTCTCGATGAAGACACCAACCGCATCGAAGTTGTGGTGCCCGAATCGCAGCTCTCGCTTGCCATCGGCCGCCGCGGCCAGAACGTGCGCCTCGCCTCGCAGCTGACCGGTTGGGATATCGACATTGTCACCGAACAGGAAGAAAGCGAACGCCGCCAGAAGGAATTCGCTGAGCGGACACAGATGCTCATGGACGCTCTTGACGTCGATGAAGTCATCGCCCAGCTGCTGGTCACCGAAGGCTTCGCTACCGTTGAGGAAGTGGCGTTCGTTGATCTCGCTGAAATCGCCAACATCGAAGGCTTCGATGAAGGGACCGCCGAGCAGATCCAGACCCGCGCCCGCGAAAATCTTGAACAACAGGAAGCCGAGCGCGACGCCAAGCGCCGCGAATTGGGCGTGGCCGACGAAGTGGCCGAAGTCCAAGGCGTCACCTCCGCCATGCTGGTCACGTTCGGTGAAAACGGCATCAAGACACTCGAAGACCTCGCCGATTGCGCCACCGATGATCTGATCGGTTGGACCGAGCGCAAGAAGGACAAGGATGGCGAGCCCACCCGCCACAAGGGCATCCTTGATGGGTACGAGATCGATCGGGCGGGAGCCGAGGAGATGATCCTCTCCGCCCGCGTTTTGGCGGGCTGGATCACGGTTGAAGAAGCCGCACCGGAAGAAGCCGAAGACACCGAAGAAGCTGGGGCCGAGGCCGAGGCGGACGACGCCTCGACCGAAGCCTGAGCTGAAAGATGAGGCGGGAGGCCCAACGGATTGGCGCGCAGCCATCGAGCACGCGATGCCGACGAAGATGAGACGGGTGATGCCACGCAGCGCCTGTGCGCGCTGACGCGCGTTGCCCTGCCCAAAGGCGATCTGATCCGCTTTGTCCGCGGCCCTGACGGCACCCTCTACGCCGACCCGGCGGCGAAGCTCCCCGGCCGTGGTGTGTGGGTCACCGCCACGTCCGCCAAAATCGCCGAAGCCGTCAAAGCCAAGGTCTTCACACGTTCACTGAAGACCGAGGTCAAGGTCCCAGCCGACCTGGCGGACCGGGTTGGCGACCTCTTGGAACGCCGCGCTTTGGATGCACTTTCCATCGCCAACAAAGCCGGCCTCGTCACCACTGGCTTCGATAAACTCGACGCTCTGGTGGCAAAGGGGCCGGTCTCAGTCCTCCTCCACGCCCGCGAGGCCTCGGCAGATGGGGCCGGGAAATTGGATCGTAAATACATCGCGGTGTCGCGGGCAAACCACCGGGAACACCGCATCGTGACACTTTTTACGGTCGAACAAATGAGCTTGGCCATAGGCCGGTCAAATGTGGTACATGCTGCGCTCACAAAGGGCGGAGCGACCGAGAACTTCTTGAGCGAGGCCGGGCGCGTGGAGCGTTACCGGCCTGCTTTGGTTCAAGAAATTGGCATTCCGGACGCCTAAGGCGCCTAAGGATATCTGCGGAAAGACCGAATGGATACGAAGGACACGACCGACAAGACAGACCGCCCAGGCGCCGCCGGCGCATCAGGGTCGGGAACAGCCGGAGCAGGGACACGCAAACCGCTGTCTCTGCAGCGGACGGTCGAGTCTGGACACGTACGGCAGAACTTCAGCCACGGCCGGTCGAAGCCGGTGATCGTCGAAAAGCGCAAGTCACGCAAATTGGGCGCGTCTGACGCGCCGGCACCAGCCGCCCCTGCGCCTAACTCGGTCAAGCCACCCTCGGCGCCCAAGTCCGCAGAACAGCCCCGCGCCCCCGAGCGCGCCGAAGCTGGCCGGACCCTGCGTCCGGAAGAGCGTGACAATCGCGCTCGCGCGCTGGCCGAAGCCCGTCGCCGGACCGGAATCGAAGACACCGAACGCGCCGAACGCGAAGGCATCGAAGCGGCCTCTCGGCTGACCGAAGAAGCTTCCGCCGAGGCTCCCGCCCCCGCATCACCTGCGGCGGCCGCCCCCGCTGCTCCATCTGTGCCCACTCCCGCTACGCCACGCGCTGAAACGCCCGCCGTGGCCCCCACACACGCCCGCGCATCAACTCCGTCCTCGGCTCCGCGCCGTGACGGACCGCCCCCGCGCTCGGCCGAAGGTGGCGCCCGTCCGGCTGGCCGCTTCGAAGGCCGTGACGGACCGGCCCCGCGCTCGACCGAAGGTGGCGCCCGTCCGGCCGGTCGCTTCGAAGGCCGTGGCGGCCCCCGGCCTGCTGGCCCAGGCTACAACACCGCCAACATGACCCGCGAAGGCGGCCGTCCGAAGGAGATCAATTTTCCTTCCGCGCGTCCGGCCCCGGCCCCTGAGCGCCCGTCCGTCGAGCCACCGAAGGCCAAGGAAGTCCGCGGCGAACCCCGTGCCCGCCCCGAAATGGTGGAGGACGAGGAAACCCGCGTCATCAAGCGCGGCGGCAAGATCGTTCGCACCCCGGTCAAGACAACACCGGAACCGGTGAAAGAGCGCGTCAAGCTCACCATCAACAACGCCTTCGATCAGGATCAGCGCGAACGCTCGCTCGCCTCTCTGAAGCGCAAACGCGAACGCGAACGCCTCAAGGCCATGGGCGTGCAGCAGCCGCGCGACAAAATCGTGCGCGAAGTCATCATTCCCGAAGCGATCACCATTCAAGAGCTGTCGAACCGCATGGCTGAGCGCGGCGTCGACGTGATCAAGCTCCTGATGAAGCAAGGCGACATGCGCAAGATCACCGACGTGATCGATGCCGATACCGCCGAACTGATCGTTCAGGAATTCGGCCACACCGTGAAGCGCGTGTCCGAGTCGGACGTGGAAACCGGCTTCTTCCGAGCCGCCGAAGTAGACGAGAACGTGCGCCCGCGCGCGCCCGTCGTTACGATCATGGGTCACGTCGACCACGGCAAAACCTCGCTGCTCGACGCAATCCGTCAGGCCAACGTGGTCTCCGGTGAAGCCGGCGGCATCACGCAGCACATCGGCGCCTATCAGGTCACGCTGCCGTCCGGCGACAAGATCACATTCATCGACACGCCCGGCCATGCTGCGTTCACCGCCATGCGCGCCCGCGGCGCCAAGGTGACCGACATCGTCGTGCTTGTGGTCGCTGCCGACGATGGCGTCATGCCCCAGACGGTGGAAGCCATCAATCACGCCAAGGCCGCCGGCGTTCCCATGATCGTCGCGATCAACAAGATCGATAAACCGCAGTCCGATCCCACCCGCGTCAAGACCGACCTGTTGAGCCACGATGTCGTGGTGGAAAGCATGGGCGGCGACACGCAGGAAGTGCCGGTCTCGGCCCTGAAGCGCACCAACCTCGACAAGCTTCTGGAAGCGATCCACCTACAGGCCGAAATCCTCGACCTCAAGGCCAACCCGGATCGCACCGCCGAAGGCATCGTCATCGAAGCCAAGCTCGAACGGGGCCGCGGTCCCGTCGGCACGGTACTCGTCCAGCGTGGCTCGCTCCATGTCGGCGACATCGTCGTGGCCGGTTCTGCATGGGGCCGCGTCCGCGCCCTCATCAACGACAAGGGCCAAAACATCGACGAAGCCGGTCCCTCGGTTCCCGTCGAAGTCTTAGGGTTTGATGCCGCTCCCGAAGCCGGCGATCAGATTGCCGTCGTCGAGAACGAAGCCCGCGCCCGCGAAATCACCGACTACCGCATCCGCAAGCGCCGCGAAACGCTGGGAGCCGCCGGCTCCAAGAGCACGCTCGAGCAGATGATGCAGCAGTTGAAGGAAGCCGGTAAAAAAGACTTCAACCTGCTCATCAAGGGCGACGTGCAGGGCTCTGTCGAAGCCATCATGGGCGCGCTCAAGAAGCTCGGCACAGATGAAGTTGAAGCCCGCATCGTTCACTCCGGCGTCGGCGGTATCACCGAATCGGATATCGCTCTCGCCAGCGCCTCGAAGGCTGTCGTCATTGGCTTCAACGTGCGCGCCAACGGCCAGGCCAAGCAGGCCGCCGATACGGCCGGCATCGAGATCCGTTACTACAACATCATCTACGATCTGCTTGACGACGTGAAAGCGGCCATGTCCGGCCTCCTGGCGCCAACGATCCGCGAAGTCTTCCTCGGCAACGCGGAAGTTCTGCAGGTGTTCAACATCACCAAGGTGGGCAAAGTCGCCGGCTGCAAGGTCACCGAAGGCAAGGTCATGCGCGGCGGCAAGGTGCGCCTCATCCGCGACAGCGTTGTCATCCACGAAGGCTCGCTCTCGGTCCTCAAGCGCTTCAAGGACGACGTCAAGGAAGTCCCGATGGGCCAGGAATGCGGCATGTCCTTCGCCAACTACCAGGA
>JALHQM010000087.1 GCA_022841965.1 Hyphomicrobium sp.
TCGACGTCGAGGTCGAGCGTGCCCTTGTCAGCGTCGATCGTGATGATGTCGCCGTTCTCGATGAGCCCGATGGGGCCGCCGGCCGCTGCTTCGGGGCCAACATGGCCGATGCAGAAGCCGCGGGTGGCGCCCGAAAAGCGGCCATCGGTGATCAGGGCCACCTTGTCGCCCATGCCCTGGCCGTAGAGCGCGGACGTGGTCGACAACATTTCGCGCATGCCGGGGCCACCCTTTGGGCCTTCGTAGCGGATGACGAGGACTTCGCCTTCCTTGAAGTTGCCGGCGCTGACGGCTGCGAATGCATCCTCTTCACACTCGAAAACGCGGGCGGGGCCGGAAAACTGCAGCTTCTTCAAGCCGGCAACTTTTACGATGGCGCCATCGGGGGCGAGCGACCCCTTGAGGCCAACGACGCCACCGGTGGGGGAGAGCGGGTTGGAGACAGGGTAGACAACCTTCTGGTTTGTATTGAAGGTCACCTTCGCGAGGTTCTCGGCCATCGTCTTGCCGGTGACGGTCAGGCAATCGCCATGCAGGAAGCCGCCCTCGAAGAGGGCTTTCAATATTTGCGGGATGCCGCCGATGTCGAATACGTCTTTGGCGACGAACTGGCCGCCGGGTTTCAGATCGGCGATGTAGGGCGTGCGCTTGAAGATCTCGGCGACGTCGAAGAGATCGAAGTCGATGCCGACTTCGTGGGCCATGGCGGGCAGGTGGAGTGCGGCGTTGGTCGAGCCACCTGTGGCGGCCACGATGGTGGCAGCATTCTCAAACGCTTTGCGGGTGGCGATGTCGCGCGGGCGGAGCTGACTGGCGACAAGGCGCATGACAGCTTTGCCCGACGCGGTCGCAAAGCTGTCGCGCTCTTCATAGGGTGCTGGCGAGCCGGCGGAACCGGGCAGCGCGAGGCCGATGGCTTCGGAGACCATGGCCATGGTGTTGGCCGTGAATTGGCCGCCGCAGGCGCCCGCCGACGGGCAGGCGACGCATTCCAGTTCGTGCAGGTCTTCGCTCGACATCTTACCGGCAGAGTGCATGCCGACGCCTTCGAAGACGTCGAGGACAGTGACGTCTTTGCCGCGGAAACGGCCGGGCAGAATGGACCCGCCATACATGAACACGGAGGGCACGTTGAGGCGGAGCATCGCCATCATGGTGCCGGGCAGAGACTTGTCGCAGCCCGCGATGCCGACAAGTGCGTCGTAGCAGTGGCCGCGCATGGTGAGTTCGATCGAGTCGGCGATGACTTCGCGCGAGACGAGCGACGACTTCATGCCTTGGTGACCCATGGCGATGCCGTCGGTGACGGTGATGGTGCAGAATTCGCGCGGTGTGCCGCCGGCTTCGTGGACGCCGGCCTTGGCGGACTGCGCTTGGCGCATGAGGGAGATGTTGCAGGGGGCTGCCTCATTCCAGCACGAGACGACGCCGACGAACGGACGGTTGATCTGCTCTTCCGTCAAACCCATCGCATAATAATAGGAGCGATGCGGCGCGCGCGATGGCCCCACGGTGACGTGGCGGCTTGGCAGCTTCGACTTATCGAACGTCTTCGCGTCCATTCTTCGTATTCCTCTAAAAGCTCGACCAAGGGGGACGGACGGACATCCTGACGGATGATCCTTCCTCGACACACTTGGGAGCTTCGATCGCGCGTCGCTTTTCGTTTGGCGAACCCGCATGCACCCGCGGCGCTGAAAGCTGTTTGGGGCTTCCCGGCCGTCTCCTGTGTCGCGCCGTTTTGTGGCTCAAAAGAGGCATGTTTCCAAGCGTTTCGTTGCGGCAGAGCAACATTCACGGGAAGATTTGCGTGGAGGGTGGGGCGGGCCGTCCGGCGAGCCTCGCGTTGGCTCGATCCGGCTTGGTTTTAACCATCGACATTGGCCGGAGCGTGGCCCTACCGGGGCATCTTGGCCGCCGCCCCGAGTCGCCCGTGTGGCGGCCGATTTTGTTTCGTGTTTGGGCTAACACTCCCTACATCTCCGCTGCACCCCGACGCGCCGCTCGGCCGGCGCTGAATGCTGGAACAGCTCAAAATGGCCCTCCCCTCCCCAGTCGATGACCGCTTTTTTGTTGCCCGGTTCAGCCGCGGACCGGGTGCGGGCTCGCTCGATGTGCGCGTGCGGCTGACGGAGCGCGGGGTGGCGATTGAGGGGTCGGACGCGGACGCCCCGCTCATCTGGCCTTATGGAGCGCTGGCGATTGCGGAACCGCTGTCGGCACAATCGATCGATGCGCTGCTGAGCACGTCCGATCAGCCGGGCGCGGCGTTGTTCGTGCCGGACAAGACGTTTGCCCGTGCTCTCATCGCACCTGCGCCGCAGTTGACGATCGCTGCTCGACGGCTGCGGTCAGCGCGGCCGTGGTTTTGGGCAGTGGGGCTGGCGGGCGCGGCTGTGGTGGCCGTCTGGCTGTCCGGGTTTTCGCCGGCCAGGACAATCGCGCAGATGCTGCCCGACACGGCGCGGGCGATGATCGGTGATCAGATGGTGGCGTCAATGACGAAGGGGCGGGCGACGTGTGTGGCGCCCGCAGGTTTGGCCGCGCTTGACCGGTTGACGGCGAAGCTGTCAGCGGCGACGGGGACGGGGCAGCGCTTCAAGGTCGTGGTGGTCGACTGGGATGTGATGAACGCATTTGCGACGCCGGGCGAGCGGATCGTACTGACGCGGGGGCTCGTCGAAGAGGCGCGGACGGGGGATGAAGTGGCGGGGGTGCTGGCACATGAGATGGGGCACGGGATCGCGTTGCACCCGGAGACGGGCATCGTGCGCGGGATCGGGTTGGCGGCGGGGGCCGAACTCGTGCTCGGCGGGGCGGGTGGACTGGCCAACATCGGACTTTTGCTGACGCAGATGTCGTATTCGCGCGAGGCAGAGCGGGAGGCGGACCAGTATGCGCTGTCGATCCTCAGAGGCGCGCAGATTTCGGCGGAGGGCTTGCTCCGATTTTTCGATCGGGTCGCAGAGATGGAGGAGACTGAGGGCGGCAGCGGGATGGGTGTCTTGCGCTCGCATCCCCAGACGGAGGAGCGGCGCGCGGTGGTGGCGGCGACTGAGCGCTATGCGGCGACGCCAGCGCTGGAGGCGGCTGACTGGGTCGCGCTGCAATCCATTTGTACAGTCAAGGAAAGTGCGGCTCCTGCGCCGTCCCAACAGCCGCTGCCGCGGCCGTCGCAACCGTTGCCGGGCGAGACCGACACCTGAATTTCTCGCAGATGAGGGAACTCATTTTCTCTTTTCGCGTAGAGGGGGTGCCCACCTGTCACCGCACGTTTGCCCGACGCCAGCCGCAATCATCTGGTCTTTTTGAGGCTAACGACCAGACACTCACCAGGAACCGGACGTCCATGCCTTTCATGCTCCGTGCCGTTCTCTGGCTGCTGCCGTTCGCGCTGTTTGCCGCCTCACCGTTCGCGACCGCTTGGACGCTTAAGGAGGCGATCAAAACGGGCAATGTGCCGGTGATCAACGCACTCGTGGAGTGGGACAGCGTGCGGGTGTCGTTGCGCCGGTCGATGACGGCGCTGGCGCTGGACCGGCCAATGGATTTCCAGTCACCGCCCGAGACGTCGCTGGCGCAATCGTCGAACGCGCCGAAAGCGGGGCTGTGGCAACGGGTTAAAAGCTACTTCGGTACGGCGGCGGTGGACCGGCTCATCACGCGCTATGCCAACGCGGAAGGGTTGCCGACGCTGTTCACGTATGGACAGGCCTACAAGCGCTACGTGAAGGGCGTGGACGAGCCACCGAAGACGATGTCGAATTTACCGGAGCGCGTGCGGGAATTCTGGTCGCGGCTGCGGCATGTGGCGTTCGTGACGCCGACCGCGTTTGAGATCGAGATGGCGGACAAGACCGACCCGTCGCGGCGCTTCACGGGACTTTTCCAGTGGCGCGACATGCGCTGGAAGTTGACCGAGCTTTACGTTCACACGGATGCGAACCCGCTGGGCCGGATGGCGGCTGTCACGGGTGTGCAGGATGCGATGGACCGTTAGATTTTGCCGCGATTCTTGGCTGATCGCACGCGGCCTGCCGTCTTCGCGCTGCTGCGCGAGCCGATCAAACTCTCAACCAACGTATTGCCGACAGAGCGAAAGTCGTTTTTTCGCCAGGACTTCGCGTCGACATGATGCTGGAGCCAGCAGCCGAGCAAGTAGGCGTTGATCGCGAGAGCGGCGGCATTGGCATGTTCGCGACCGAGCCCCGCCTCGGCGAACATCAGGCGCAGATCGTTGACGAAGGATTCGTCGCGGGCTGTGCTCAGTCGTCCATAGATTGCCTTGGCGCGCGCTTCTCCCCACGCCGCCCACCACAGCGCCAAGATCTCCGGATGGGCGGCTGTGAACGCCAGATCGTGATCGATTGCTGAGCGGATACGGTCGGCGGCCGGCTTGGCTCCCGACAGGACGTGTTTTTCCCAGCTTCGCGCATAGACGCCGATGGCGTAATCGAGTGCCGCCTCGATCAAATTGTCCTTGCCTTGAAAGTGAAAGCTGACAAGCCCGCGTGACTGTCCCGACAACGCGCTCAGACGTGAAATCGTCGTTCCTTCCAAGCCGTAGCGGGCGACGGTTTCGATGTACGTTTCTATGAGAAGCGCGCGGGCGGCGTCGCCGCGCATCTCACGCCCGTCGGGGGTTTGCGCGGCTTGACCCTTTGCGGCGCGGGCACCCTTTTGTCCTCGTGTTGACAGAGCGGCCTCCGCTATAGTTGAATGATCGTTCAATAATAAAGGCAATCGCCCGGCCGGGCAAGCTGTTCGGTTGGCAGGGGAGGATGACATGGCTTCACGCGAGGTTCTCGATGCGGTCGTCATCGGCGGCGGTCACAATGGATTGACGTGTGCCGCGTATCTCGCGCGGTCGGGGATGACGGTTCGCGTGCTTGAAGGCCGTCACGTTATCGGCGGGGCAGCCGTTACGGAGGAATTCGCACCCGGATACCGCAATTCGAGCTGCTCTTACGTGGTCAGCCTGCTCAATCAAAAAGTCGTTCGCGAGCTTGAACTTTCCCGCTACGGCCTTGAGATCATCCCGCGGGGTTGCGACGGTTTTTATCCGCAGCCGGATGGCTCGCACCTCATTTACGGCACCGATGGCGCGGATTTCAGCCGTCAACTCGAAGCTCGCTCGCCGGGCGATGGGGCGGGATACGAACGGCTCGACGCCGACCTCAATTCGCTTGTGCCGGTGTTCCGCGAGCTTCTGATGACTACGCCACCCAACCTTGGGGGCAACCTAAGCGACATCGTCCATGCGGCGCAGACACTGAAAGCTGCGCGCCGGCTGTCGCTCAGGGAGCGGGCTCTGTTGATCGACATCATGACGATGTCGGCTGCTGAATTTTTATCGCGCTACTTCAAGGATGAGGCCGCTCAGGCCGCATTCGGTTATCTGGCCGCGATCGGCAGCTTCATCAGTCCCTACGCTTCGGGAACGGCCTACATCCTGCTCGATCATGTCGTCGGGGAGGTGAATGGTGTCCGGGGCATGTGGGCGCATGCCAAGGGTGGGATGGGGTCGATCTCAGATGCAATCGCCCGTTCGGGCGAGGCGCACGGCGTTGTGATCGAGACGAATGCGCGGATCGCGGAGATCATTGTGGAGCGCGGCGCGGTCAAGGGCGTTGTGACGGAGGATGGCCGCAAAATTCTCGCCAATCGCGTCATTTCGGCCGTGCATCCCAAGATCCTCTTCGGGCGGCTGATCGACCCGGCGCACACGCCGGCTGCATTGCTTGACGATATCGACGACTATGTTTCCGTCTCCGGCACGTTCCGCATGAATGTTGCGCTCGATGAGCTGCCGGATTTCGTGGCCATTCCCGGCACCAAGCCGGCGATGCACCACACCGGCTCGGTCGTGATCTGCCCGTCGCTTGCCTACATGGAGCAGGCCTACGACGATGCCAAGACCGGCGGATGGTCCAAAGCGCCGATCATCGAACTGTGCATCCCTTCGACGCTCGACGACACGCTGGTACCGCCCGGCAAACACGTCGCGAGCCTCTTTTGCCAGCACTTCCATCCCAAACTTTCGGAGGGACGCGACTGGGACCAGTGCCGAGAGGAGGCCGGCGACCAGATCCTGAAGACAGTCGATATCTACGCGCCGAATTTCTCACGTTCGGTGACGGCGACGAAGCTGCTCTCGCCGAAGGATCTGGAGCGCGATTATGGTCTGGTCGGCGGCTGCATCTTTCATGGCAGCCTGAAACTCAACCAGGTATTTTCCGTCCGGCCGGCGGCGGGCGTTGCCGACTATCGCGGGCATCTGAAGGGGCTCTATCTGTGCGCGGCGGGCTCGCACCCGGGCGGGGGCGTTTCGGGCCTTCCCGGCCACAATGCGGCACGCGAGATCCTGCGCGATGCGCGCAACCCGATGCGGCGGCTCTTTCGTTCGCGCGTGGCCTAGCGTCCGATCTTCGCGCCTTGCATACTTTCAGCCTGATTGGTCATTTCCCAGAGCAGCCGGAGTTTTGTCATGGACGTCATTCGCACGCATCGCGATCTCTCCCGTCAGCTATTTCTGGATGGCGCGTTCCGGGTGAGCTCGGGGGCGGCGATCCCGGTCATCAATCCAGCCACGCAAGATGTAATCGGCGAGATCGCGGAGACGACGCCGGCTGAAATCGAAGAGGCTATCGGCTTGGCGCGGGCGGCGCAGAGGGCGTGGTGGGCGCGGGCGGGAGCCGAGCGTGCCGACATCATGCACGAGGTGACGCGCGCCACGCGGGAGATGAATTCTGTGCTGGCGGAGAGCCTGACGCGCGAACAGGGCAAGACGTACAAGGAGGCGATGGACGAGATCGGCTGGTGCGCTTCGGCCATGAGCTACTATGCCGAGATCAGCCGTCAGGAGGGCGGGCGGGTGCATGGTCCGTCCGCGCCGGGGCAATTGCATCTGACGCTGAAGGAGCCGCTCGGTGTCGTCGCGGCGATCATTCCGTTCAACTATCCCTATCTGCTGCTGTTCTGGCAGGTCGCGGCGGCCGTGGGTGCCGGCAACGCGGTCATCATCAAGCCATCGGATTTGACGTCGCTTTCGACGCTTCTGTTGATGAAAGCGTTCGCGGCGCTGCCGCCGGGGCTCGTGCAATGTGTCACCGGCCGGGGTGACGCAGGACGCAGGCTGGTCGCGCACGACGCGATTTCCGGTGTCGCGTTCACCGGGTCGGTGACGACGGCGCAGGCGGTGGCGGCGGAGTGCGCGCGGACGTTTAAGCCGGCGCTGATCGAGGCTTCGGGGAACGATCCGTTTATCGTGATGCCGTCGGCGCCGGTGGAGATTGCCGCGCGCGGTTGCGCGTTTGCTGCCTTTCTCAATGCGGGTCAGGTGTGCACGTCGGCTGAGCGGATTTACGTGCACGAGGCGGTGCACGACCGGTTCGTGTCGGAGTTGGTCACGGCGGCGCAATCGCTGCGTGTTGGGAACGGTCTCGGCAAGGTCGATATGGGGCCGATGGTGTCGGAGCGGGAGCGCGACAGGTATGAGCGGATCTTAGCGCGTGCGATTGCGCAGGGCGCGACCGTCGCCTGCGGCGGCGGGCGGCCGCGCGGGGTCAACCGGGGCTGGTTCACCGACGCGACGGTTTTAACGGGCGTCACGGCTGAGATGGACATCGTCAACGACGAGAGCTTCGGGCCCGTTGCGCCGATTGTGAAGGTACGGTCGCTGGACGAAGCGATTGAGTTGGCGAACCGGTCGCGCTTTGGGTTGGGCGCGAACATCTACACAAAAGATCTGGCTGAGGCGATGCGAGCTGTGAACGAGATCCAGTCGGGCATGGTGTGGGTGAACGTGCCGCTGCTTGACAACGACGCGGTACCGTTCGGCGGGCGCAAGCTGTCAGGCACGGGCCGCGAACTCGGCATCGAAGGGCTCGATCAGTTCCGGCATACGAAGATGGTGCTCATCGATCCGGAAATCCGCGAACAGCAGGGGTGGTTTCCGTATCCGGATGGCGAGGCTTGGCCGGGTGGGTGAGTTTTCCTCCTCTCCCCGTGAATGACGGGGAGAGGGGATAGACGCAGTTCTGCGGCGGGAAGTAATTTTACGATTTGCACGCCGAGGGGTCAGACCCCTAAGCAGGGGTCTGACCCCATAGTTCAGCTCCATAGTTCAGCTCTCAATCCGTTTTAGTGCGGCTTTGAGGCGGGTGATTTTTTCGGTGCCTTCGGTGACGCGCTCGCGGTTGAGTTCGACGACGTGTTCGGGGCTCTTGGCGACGTTGGATTCGTTTGAGAGCCAGCTTTCGGCTTTGCTCTTGTCGCTCTCGGCTTTGGCGATTTCCTTTTCGAGACGCTTCCTTTCGGCGTCCATGTCGATGACGCCCTCGAGGGGGAGCGCGTAGGTCGCTTCTTCGACCACGATGAGGGCCGAGCCCTTCGGGGTCGTTTTGGCGAAGGCGATATCGTCGAGGCGGGCAAGACGCATGATCGTGTCTTCGTGCGTCTTTACGCGCGCGCGGGTGGCATCCGTGGCGCCCGTGACGATCAGCGGGATCTTGGCGCCGGCGGGCACGTTCATTTCCGTGCGCACGGAGCGGATGGCCGAGATGACCTCGATGACCCAGCCGATTTCCTCGTCGACGGCGGGATCGGAGAGGTCCTTGGGCTGCGGCCACGACGAGAGCGTCAGCAGGGATTGGCGGGCGACGCCGTGCTCGACCATGTGCGCCCACAGCTCTTCGGTGATGAAGGGCATGAAGGGGTGCAGCAGTTTCAAGATCTGGTCGATCACCCAGGCGACGGTGGCGCGTGTTTCGATCATGGCTGCCTCGTCGTCTCCGGCGAGGATGGGCTTGATCAACTCCAGGTACCAGTCGCAGAAAATGCCCCAGACGAAGTCGTAGATGGCGGCAGAGGCATCGTTGAATTTATAGGCTTCGATGCCGGCGGTGACGCTGGC
>JALHQM010000088.1 GCA_022841965.1 Hyphomicrobium sp.
CTCCCCGAAGGCACGGAAATGGTGATGCCGGGCGACAACATCTCGATCGACGTTGAGCTCGTCTCGCCGATCGCAATGGAAGAAAAAGTTCGCTTCGCCATCCGCGAAGGCGGCCGCACCGTCGGCGCCGGCGTCGTGACGAAGATCGTCGAATAGTCAAAGGGGTTGGCGAGAGCGCCGTGAGTTTCAAAGCGGCGCTTTCTCCTATTTGTAGGTCTCAATCGACATGAACGGCCAAAATATCCGCATCCGGCTCAAAGCGTTCGACCATCGAATTCTCGATGCATCGACGCGTGAGATCGTGAACACGGCAAAACGCACCGGTGCCGAAGTCCGCGGGCCCATCCCGCTGCCGACGCGCATCGAGCGCTTCACCGTCAACCGCTCCCCGCACGTCGACAAGAAGAGTCGCGAGCAGTTCGAGATGCGCACGCACAAACGGCTTCTCGACATCGTGGACCCGACCCCACAGACGGTCGACGCGTTGATGAAGCTCGACCTCGCCGCAGGCGTCGACGTCGAAATTAAGCTCTAGAGGTTTCGGATCCTCTGACGCCGCGGCCTGAAAGCCCAAGCGTCACGATCCCAAGGATAGGAAGGAATGCGCGCAATGCGTTCCGGAGTAATTGCACAGAAGGTCGGCATGACCCGCATCTTTACCGATGCCGGGGAACATGTGCCGGTGACCGTCCTGAAGCTAGAGAAGCTGCAGGTCGTCTCCCACCGCACGGCCGAAAAGAATGGCTACACCGCGCTTCAGGTCGGCGCCGGTACCCGCAGGCCCTCGCGACTGACGAAGTCGGAGAAGGGCACGTTCGCGGTCGCCGAAGTCGAGGCCAAGCGCAAGCTCGCCGAATTCCGCGTCTCGCCCGACAACCTCATCGAGGTTGGCGCCGAGATCACCGCCGACCACTTCGCCCCAGGCCAGTTCGTCGACGTGACGGGCACCTCGAAGGGCAAGGGGTTCGCAGGCGCCATGAAGCGCTGGAACTTCGGTGGTCTTCGCGCCACGCACGGCGTCTCCGTCTCGCATCGTTCCCACGGTTCGACCGGTCAACGCCAAGACCCCGGCAAGGTGTTCAAGGGCAAGAAGATGGCAGGTCACCTCGGTGACGAGCGCATCACGACCCAGAACCTGATCGTCGCCAAGATTGACACCGACCGCGGCCTTATCATGATCCGCGGCGCCGTCCCCGGTTCCAAGGGTGGCTGGGTCATCGTCCGCGACGCCGTTAAGAAGGCCGCGCACGCCAACACGCCAAAGCCCGGCGCGTTTAAGCCGCGCGTCGCTGCCGATAAGAAGGAGCAGGCGTGATGAAAGCCTCTGTCACCACGCTGGATGCGACGACGGCCGGTGAGGTCGAACTCGCCGACGCGATCTTCGGTCTCGAACCGCGCCCGGATCTGATCCACCGCATGGTGCGCTATCAGCTTCTGAAGCGCATGGCCGGCACGCATCATGCCCAGGACCGTTCCGAAGTGAACGTCACCGGCAAGAAGATGTACAAGCAGAAAGGCACCGGCGGCGCCCGTCACGGCGACAAGTCGGTTCCCCAGTGGCGCGGCGGCGGCAAGGCCCATGGCCCCAAGCCACGCAGTCACGCCGTTGACATGCCGAAGAAAGTGCGCGCGCTGGCACTTCGCCATGCGCTCTCGGCCAAGGCCAAGGCCGGCGATATCGTCGTCCTCGACAAGGCTGCGTCCAGCGAAGGCAAGACCGGTGCGCTGCGCCAGCAGTTCGCCAAGCTGTCGCTCGACAATGCGTTGATCATCGATGGTGCTGAACTCGACGTCGGTTTCGCCCGCGCCGCCCGCAACATCCCGAATATCGACCTGCTGCCCATCCAGGGCATCAACGTCTATGACATCCTGCGCCGCCGGAAGCTCGTGCTGACCAAGGCCGCGGTTGAGGCTCTGGAGGCTCGGTTCAAATGACCATCAAGCTCAAAGCCTACGACGTGATCCTCTCTCCCGTGATCACGGAAAAATCGACGCTCGTCTCGGAAGCCAACCAGGTGATCTTCAAGGTTGCCCCCGGTGCCACCAAGACGGACATCAAGGCCGCCGTCGAAAGCCTGTTCAAGGTCAAGGTGAAGGCCGTCAACACGCTCGTCCGCAAGGGCAAGAACAAGGTGTTCAAGGGCCGCCGTGCGCTGCTCTCCGATACCAAGAAGGCAATCGTCACGTTAGAGGCCGGCCACTCTATCGACGTGACGACGGGCCTGTGAGGAAACGGTCATGGCATTAAAGACATATCGCCCGACATCGCCCAGCATGCGCCACCTCGTCCAGGTGGACCGCAGCCACCTGTGGAAGGGCTCACCGATCAAGACGCTCGTCGAGGGTAAGACCAAGACGGGCGGCCGCAACAGCGATGGCCGCATCACGACGCGTCACATCGGTGGCGGTCATAAGCAGCTTTACCGCCGCGTCGACTTCCGCCGCCGCAAGTTCGATATGCCGGCCGTTGTTGAACGGTTGGAATACGATCCAAACCGGACAGCCTTTATCGCGCTGATCAAGTATGAGGACGGTACGCTGTCCTACATCTTGGCGCCGCAGCGTCTCGCCGTCGGCGACAGCGTCGTAGCTGGCGCCAAGGTCGACGTGAAGCCCGGCAACGCGATGCCACTGTCCTCCATGCCGCTCGGCACGATCATTCACAACGTCGAGATGAAGCCCGGCCGTGGTGGTCAGATGGCCCGCTCGGCAGGGTCCTTCGTCCAGCTCGTCGGTCGCGATGCCGGTTGGGCTGTTCTGAAGCTGAACTCCGGCGAGACCCGCAAGGTTCGCGCCGACTGCATGGCGTCCATCGGCGCCGTCTCCAACCCCGACCACATGAACAAGGTGACGGCCAAGGCCGGCCGCACGCGCTGGAAGGGCACCCGCCCAACGGTGCGTTCGATCACCATGAACCCGATCGACCATCCCAACGGTGGCCGCACCAACGGTGGTAAGCACTGGGCCACCCCCTGGGGCAAGCCGACGAAGGGTTACAAGACCCGTAAGAACAAGGCGACGGACAAGTTCATCGTCCGCAGCCGCCACAAGTCGAAGAAGAATTAAGGCCGCTTTAG
The DNA here is from genome assembly GCA_022841965.1 of Hyphomicrobium sp. Taxonomy (GTDB): domain Bacteria; phylum Pseudomonadota; class Alphaproteobacteria; order Rhizobiales; family Hyphomicrobiaceae; genus JAGVSR01. The sequence continues at coordinate 3,078 of JALHQM010000088.1, forward strand.
CGCCGAGGAGATCACGCAAGTGACACGTTCAGTTTGGAAGGGCCCGTTTATTGACGGCTACATCCTGAAGAAGGCCGAGAAGACGCGCGCGTCGGGTCGCAACGAGGTCATCAAGATCTGGAGCCGCCGCTCAACGATCCTGCCTCAGTTCGTTGGCCTGACGTTCGGCGTCCACAACGGTCAAAAGCACATCCCTGTCTCCATCTCGGAGGACATGGTCGGTCACAAGTTCGGTGAGTTCTCACCGACCCGGACCTTCCCTGGCCACGGCGGCGACAAGAAAGCTGTGAGGAAGTAATGGGCAAGCCGAGCCGTGAACGCAGCCTCGAGGACAACGAGGCCAAGGCGATCGCGAAGAACATTCGCATCTCGCCCCAGAAGCTGAACCTCGTTGCGGAACTGATCCGCGGCAAGAAGGTCAACGAGGCGATGGCCGACCTTGAGTTCTCGCGCAAGCGAGTCGCTCAGGACGTTCGCAAGTGCGTGATGAGTGCGGTCGCCAACGCCGAGAACAACCACGGTCTAGATGTCGACGAACTCATCGTCGCCGAAGCCTGGGTCGGCAAGAACATTGTCATGAAGCGCTTCGCCGCGCGCGGCCGTGGCCGCGGCACCCAAATTCTGAAGCCCTTCTCGCAGATCACGGTTGTCGTGCGGCAGAAGGCCGAAGAAGCCGAGCCAGCGAAAGCCAAGAAGACCAGGCCAGCAGCCAAGACGGCAGCTCAGCCCAAGAAGGGGGCCGCATAATGGGTCAGAAAGCCAATCCTGTCGGCCTGCGCGTCGGCATCAATCGCACATGGGACAGCCGTTGGTTCGCGGCCCGCGGCGAATATGGCAAGCTGCTGCATGAAGACTTCGTGATGCGCAACCACATCATGCAGCACCAGCGCACGGCCGGTATCTCGAAGGTCGTGATCGAGCGCCCGCACAAGAAGTGCCGCGTCACCGTCCACTCGGCCCGCCCCGGCGTGCTGATCGGCAAGAAGGGCGCCGACATCGAGAAGCTGCGCGGCGAACTCGCCCGCCTCACCGCGTCGGAAGTCCACCTCAACATCGTTGAAGTGCGCAAGCCGGAAATCGACGCCACACTCGTTGCTGAGTCCATTGCTCAGCAGCTCGAGCGCCGCGTAGCTTTCCGCCGCGCCATGAAGCGCTCGGTTCAGTCGGCGCTGCGTCTCGGCGCAGTCGGTATCCGGATCAACGTCGCCGGCCGTCTCGGCGGCGCCGAAATCGCCCGGACCGAATGGTACCGCGAAGGCCGCGTTCCGCTGCATACGCTGCGCGCCGACATCGACTTTGGCTACGGCCTTGCCAAGACTGCCTACGGCGTCATCGGCATCAAGGTTTGGATCTTCAAGGGCGAGATCATCGAGCACGATCCGATGGCTTCCGAGCGCCGGTCGCTTGAAACTCAGGATCAGGCTGGTCCCCGTCCGCGCCGCGACGATGGCGAGCGCCGCGACAACCGTCGTGGTGGTCCCCGTGGCGGTCGTGGTGGCGGCGGTGGTGGCGCAGGTCGCGGCGGTGGTGGCGGCGGTGCCGAAACTCCCGAAACGCCCACCGAGGCTTAAGGAACTTTAGGAATTCAATCATGCTGCAACCTAAGCGCACAAAGTTCCGCAAACAGTTCAAGGGCCGTATCCACGGCGCTGCGAAAAGCGGCACGACGTTGAGCTTCGGCGAGATCGGCCTCAAGGCCGTCGAACCCGAGCGCATCACCGCACGCCAGATCGAAGCGGCTCGCCGCGCGATCGCGCGCCATACCAAGCGTCAGGGCCGCATCTGGCTGCGGATCTATCCGGATGTGCCTGTCACCAAGAAGCCGGCCGAAGTCCGCATGGGCTCTGGCAAAGGCAGCGTTGAACTTTGGGTGGCTCGCGTAAAGCCGGGCCGCATCATCTTCGAAATCGGCGGCGTCAGCCCGCAGATCGCGAAGGAAGCTCTCGAACTCGGCGCCGCCAAGCTGCCGATCAAGACCCGTATCGTGACGCGCCTCGCTTGAAGAAGCTGAGACGCTCGCAACTAGGAATGAGTGAGGACGAACTATGAAGGCTGCAGAGCTTAAGGGCATGTCCCTCGACCAGCTCGACGACCAGCTGGCGAAGCTGAAGAAGGAGCAGTTCAATCTGCGCTTCCAGCGGGCCTCCGGGCAGCTGGAACGCACCTCGCGGATTCGCGAGGTCCGCCGCGATATCGCGCGCGTGATGACGGTGGCTCGCACGAAGCGGGCCGGCAGTGCGCAGAAGAGCGCTTAAGGAGATTTGAGCGATGCCCAAGCGCATTCTGCAAGGTGTGGTCGTGTCCGACAAGAACGACAAAACGATCGTGGTGGAGGTGGAGCGCCGCTTCACGCATCCGCTTCTGAAGAAGACCGTGCGCCGTACGAAGAAGTATCACGCGCATGACGAAACGAACGTGTTCAAGATCGGCGATAAGGTCTCCATCGAGGAAGCCGCACCGATCTCGAAAAACAAGCGTTGGGTGGTCTTGGCAAAGGCCTGATCCCCGGCGCCGGGCTCGGTAAAGGGCTGACGGCGCGGGCGAGACGGACGAACCGGACTGAATATTGAGAATTCTGGCCGCCCGCGGGTGGCCGTAAGGAAAGGACGACAGCGATGATCCAGATGGAGACCAATCTCGACGTCGCCGACAATTCGGGCGCCCGCCGCGTCCAGTGCATCAAAGTGCTGGGCGGCTCCAAGCGCAGGTATGCCACCATCGGCGACACCATCGTTGTGTCGGTGCAGGAGGCAATTCCGAAGGGTCGCGTGAAAAAGGGCCAAGTGATGAAGGCCGTGATCGTTCGCGTCGCCAAGGGCGTTCGCCGTCCGGACGGCTCGCTGATCCGTTTCGATCGCAACGCCGCCGTTCTCGTGAACGCGCAGGGCGATCCGGTTGGCACGCGCATCTTCGGGCCGGTGACCCGCGAACTGCGCGCCAAGAACCACATGAAGATTGTTTCGCTCGCGCCGGAGGTTCTGTGATGTCGGCTCAGAAGATCAAGAAGGGCGATCACGTCATCGTGCTGACGGGCCGCGACAAGGGCAAGCACGGCGAAGTCATCGAAGTGCGCCCGAAGGAAAGCCGGGCCATCGTGCGCGGCGTGAACGTCGTGCGCAAACACCAGAAGCAGACGGCTCAGAAAGAAGGCGGCATCATCTCCAAGGAAGCCGCGATCCATCTGTCCAACATCGCACTCGAAGATCCCAAGGACGGCAAGCCGACCCGCATCGGCTTCAAGCTGCTCGACGACGGCCGCAAAGTGCGCGTCGCCAAGCGCTCTGGCGAAGTCATTCCGGAGAAGAAGTAAGCCATGGCTGAGAAAGACAAAAAGGGTGGCAAGTCGCAGGGCGGCGCCGCTCCCGCCGGCAAGACCCCGCGCGCCAAGAAGGACGCAGCACCCGTTGCTGCCGCCCCGATGAAGCCGCGTCCGGCGGGCTACAAGCCGCGCATGAAAGAGCATTACGAGAAGGTCGTGCGCGACGCCATGCGTGCGAAATTCGAGTACGGCAACGTGATGGAAATCCCGCGCCTCGAAAAGATCGTGCTCAACATGGGCGTGGGTGAAGCCACAGCCGACCGGAAAAAGGTCGAAGTGGCAGCAGCCCATCTTGGCCGCATCGCGGGCCAGAAGCCGCTGATGACCAAGGCCAAGAAGTCGATCGCGACCTTTAAGGTTCGTGATGGCATGACGCTCGGCGCCAAGGTCACGCTCCGCGGCGACCGGATGTACGAATTTCTCGACCGTTTCGTCACCATCGCGCTACCGCGCGTGAAGGACTTCCGCGGTCTGAACCCGAAGAGCTTCGATGGCCGTGGCAACTATGCCTGCGGTTTGAAGGAGCACCTCGTGTTCCCCGAAATCAACTATGACGAGGTCGAAAGTGTCCTCGGCATGGACGTGATCGTTGTCACGACCGCCAAGACCGACGATGAAGCCCGCGAACTCCTTCGTGGCTTCAATTTCCCCTTCCGCAGCTAGAGGACCTCGGGTTTCCCGAACAGAGAAAGCCCGAAAGGCCTTTGGAGGATTTGAATGGCAAAGACCAGTTCGATTGAAAAGAACAACCGCCGCCGCAAAATGGCCGCCCAGTCGGCCGCCAAGCGCAAGCGTTTGAAGGACATCGCCAACGATCTCAAACGTCCCGGCGAAGAGCGTTTCGCCGCCCGTCTGAAGCTGGCCGAGATGCCGCGCAATTCGTCTCCGACCCGCATCCGCAACCGCTGCGAGCTCACCGGCCGCGCGCGGGGCACGTACCGCAAGTTCAAGCTGTGCCGCAACCAGCTCCGCGAGCTCGCAAGCCAAGGCCGCATTCCTGGCATCGTAAAGTCGAGCTGGTAAGGGAACGAAGACAATGGCAATGAACGATCCCATCGGCGATATGCTGACCCGCATCCGGAACGCCCAGATGCGCCGCCGTCCCAAGGTCTCGACACCGGCGTCCAACATGCGCGCCCGCGTCCTCGACGTTCTGACTGAGGAAGGCTACATCCGTGGCTACGCCCGCGTCGAACAGAAGGGCATTGAGGCCGAGTTCGAAATCGAGCTGAAGTATTACAACGGCCAGCCCGCGATACGCGAAATCCAGCGCGTATCGAAGCCCGGCCGACGCGTATACTCACCCGTCAAGGACCTGAAAAACGTCCGCAACGGTCTCGGCGTCGCGATCCTGTCCACGCCGAAGGGCGTGATGTCCGACTCGCGTGCCCGCGAAGAGAACGTGGGCGGCGAGATCATCTGCAACATATTCTAATGAAGGCGCCCGGGTGTCCGGGCGGTTGAAGGGGTCGAACCCATGTCACGCATTGGCAAGAAACCGGTCGCCGTTCCGTCCGCCGTCACCGCGACGGTCAGCGGCCAGACGGTGAAGATGAAGGGCGCCAAGGGCGAACTCTCCTTCACGTGTCCGGAAGAAATCAAGGTCGAGAAGACCGCGGATGGCATCGAAGTGACGCCGCGCGACGAGACCAAGAAAGCCCGCGCCATGTGGGGCATGTCCCGCACCATGGTGCAGAACATGATCAAGGGTGTAACCGACGGCTACACCCACACCTTGGAGATTCATGGCGTCGGCTTCAAAGCCTCCATGAAGGGCAAGGACATGCTAACGCTCGCCGTTGGCTACAGCCACGACGTGAATATCCAGGTTCCAGCAGGCGTCGAAGTCAAAGTCGGCGGCGCCAAGCAGGATCAGGTGACCGTGTCGGGCATCGATAAGCAGGCGGTTGGCGAACTCGCAGCCGTCATCCGCTCCTCGCGCAAGCCGGAGCCCTACCAGGGCAAGGGCGTGCGCTATAAGGGCGAATTTATCTTCCGCAAGGAAGGCAAGAAGAAGTAAGGACGCGATCCATGGGTACGCACCATCCAATCTTCGAAAAGCGCCGCTCACGCGTGCGCCGCTCGCTGAAAGCGAATTCCGGAACCCGGCCGCGCCTCTCGGTGCACCGCTCCGGCAAGAACATCTATGCGCAGGTCATCGACGATGCGGCCGGCACGACCATTGCTGCCGCCTCGACGCTCGAGAAGGATTTGCGCGGCGCGCTCAAGACGGGCGCCGACGTGTCTGCAGCCGCAGTCGTTGGTAAGCTCATCGCAGAGCGGGCTCTAAAAGCCGGCATCGAAACGGTTGTCTTCGACCGCGGCGGCTTCCTCTATCATGGGCGCGTGAAGGCGCTTGCGGAGGCCGCGCGAGAAGGCGGCCTGAAGTTCTGATGAAAGGGATTTGACCGTGGCACGTGGACCCCAGGAAAAGCGCGGCGGACG
>JALHQM010000089.1 GCA_022841965.1 Hyphomicrobium sp.
ATGGCCTCCGCGTCGAAACTGGCGTATCCGCGCAACCGCCCGGGCGCCTCGTAGTCGGCCAGCAGAAACCGGATCGGCCCATCGGTGCGCGTTTGAAAGCCGAGCCGCCCGCCGGGCTTCAGCGGCTGCCCGAGCATCGCCGTCAACGCCAAAGCCTGACCCAGCCCCTCGCTGACGGCTTCCGGATAGTCATGCCGCGACAGGATCGTATCGACCACGCCGCCCATGCGCACGACGCGCCCGCGAATGCCCGACTTGTCGGTCGAGAACGGCAGCACGAGATCGTCCGCGCCCTGAACCTGAAGTCCGGGGACCTTACCGCTGCGCGTCTCGGGATCAGCCATATCGCTCGAAACTCAATCCACGCCAAAACACCAGGCAAGCACGCCCTTCTGCGCGTGCAGCCGGTTCTCGGCCTCGTCGAAGATCACCGACTGCGGACCTTCCAGAACGCTCTCGCTCACCTCGTGCCCGCGATAGGCCGGCAGGCAGTGCATGAAGATCGCGTCCTTCGAAGCCTTCGCCATCAAAGAATCCGTGACAGCATAAGGCTTCAGGATCTGCTTGCGCCGCGTCGCATCCTTGTCGCCCATCGACACCCACGTGTCGGTGACGACGCAATCCGCCCCCTTCACCGCCTTCACCGGATCGATCCCAACGGAAATCTCCGCCTTCTCTTTCTTTGCCCAATCGAGGTACGACTTCGACGGCATGAGTTCATCGGGGCAAGCGAGCCGCAGGTTGAACCCGAACCGCGCCGCCGCATGCATCCACGACACCGCCACGTTGTTGCCGTCGCCGACCCACGCCACCGTCCGCCCCTTGATCGGCCCCAGGTGCTCCTCGAACGTCATGATATCGGCCATGATCTGGCAGGGATGCGTACGATCCGTCAGCCCGTTGATCACCGGAATTGTCGCGTGCTCGGCCAGTTCAAGAACGGTGTCATGGCTATTCGCCCGGATCATGATGGCATCGCCGTAGCGCGACAGCACGCGCGCCGTATCTGCGATGCTCTCCCCACGTCCCAGCTGCAGATCGGTATGGTTGAGCGCCAGCGTCGTCCCGCCGAGCTGCCGCATAGCGATATCGAACGACACGCGCGTGCGCGTCGACGGCTTCTCGAAAATGAGGATCAGAACTTTGTCCTCGATCCCCTTCGGCCGCATCTTCGCCGGCACCTTGAGCCCGGCTTTCTTCATGTCGTGCGCGTTGTCGATCATGCGCCGCAGCGTCTTGGAATCGAGCCGGTCAATATCGAGAAAATGTCTAACGGCGTTGGCCTTGGCCATTGTCGAGGGGCCTTATCGGTTGCAAAGGATGTCAGGATTTGGCGGAAAGATGCGCGAACGCGCGGCGCAGACGGGCAAGCCCTTCGGCGATATCGGCATCAGAGACGTTGAGCGGCGGCAGGATGCGCAAGACGTTTTCGCCAGCACCCACAGCCAGCAGCTTTTCGCCGATCACCGCCTTCACGACATCAGCAACAGGCGGCGCGAGCTTCACGCCCGCGAGCAGACCCTTGCCGCGCACGTCGAGAACGATGCCGGGAAACTCGTCCTTCAACTGCGCGAGCCCCTGCGACAGCCGGTTGGCCCGCGCGATCACCGTGTCGAGAAATCCAGGCTCCAGCACGGCGTCGAGCACCGCGGCACCCACCGCCGTCGCCAGCGGATTGCCGCCGAACGTCGATCCGTGCGTGCCGGGCGTCATGCCCTTGGCCGCCTCCGCCGTCGCCAAAAACGCGCCGACCGGAAACCCGCCGCCAATGCCCTTCGCGATCGCCATGATATCCGGCGTGATCCCGGACCACTCGTGCGCGAACAATTTGCCCGTGCGACCGACACCGCTCTGCACTTCATCCATGATGAGGAGCAGCCCATACTCGTCACACATCGCCCGCAACGCCTGCAGGAACCCGTCCGGCGCCGTGCGCACACCGCCCTCGCCCTGCACCGGCTCGACCATGATCGCCGCCGTATCGTCGGAAATCATATCCTGCACGGCATCGAGATCGCCGAACGGCACCTGATCGAACCCGCCTGCCGGCTCGCCGAACCCTTCCAGGTATTTCGGATTGCCACCCGCCGCGATCGTCGCCAACGTCCGCCCGTGGAACGCGCCTTCGAACGTGATGATCCGCCAGCGCTCGGGCTGGCCATTGACGAAGTGATACCGCCGCGCCGTCTTGATCGCGCCTTCGCACGCTTCCGCGCCAGAATTGCAGAAGAACACCTTGTCCGCGAACGTCTCAGCGACGAGGCGCTCCGCCAGCGCCTCCTGCCCCGCGACCCGATACAGGTTCGACGTATGCCAAAGCTTACCCGCCTGTTCCGTCAGCGCCGCCACGAGCTTCGGGTGCGCGTGACCCAGCGCATTGACCGCCACGCCCGAAGCGAAATCGAGATACCCGTCACCGGCTTCGGTATAGAGCCACGACCCTTGTCCGCGCTCAAACACGAGGTTCTGCCGGGCATACGTCCCCATGACGGCTGCGGAGGGGCCCCCTCCGCCCGTTTCCGCCCGGACCGGCATTGGAGCCACGCGCGGCTCGGCCATCGCGGTTCCCCCTACACCCAAAAAATCAAAAAGGCCGCCTGTACCGGCGGCCGAGAGTTAAAATTGGTACGCGGGCGGGCCGCGGCTGTCAACGCGCCACACCCGTGGGTGATTCGACTTTTTCAGATGTGTTTTCCGGGGATGGCAAGCTACAGCACCCCGGAATCAGCCATCTCACGAATCGTTGTGTGGCTGAGACGCCACTTGTCCAAGTCAACGCCCCCCTCACAGCAGGCCTCACCTTGTAGACGGGAATCTACTCGTAGTAGTTTCCTCTTGTCCGGCCACGACATGTCGCGCGTTCTGCGACGTCTTTTGTCAGTTTCGTGCCCGTCACGCGTAAACGAGGCAGAGTTGTAACGCCTCCTTTTTGTTCGCGTCTCTAGTTCAAGCGTCATTCCGTCAAGCGTTCGTTCGCGGTCATCGCCCTCATCTCAGGCGTCCGCCGATGCGCACTCATGTGCGTCCCGGCTGCGGCTCCAGATCAGGCGAGACCCGTCATCGCCGGCGCGCGCCCTCAGGGCCGCGGCGCGGCCAGGGAGTATTATACTATGGAGCTTCAAGTCATGAGCTGGAACGATGATCGCGTCGAACAGCTGAAGAAGCTATGGTCCGAAGGGTTGAGCGCCAGCCAGATCGCCAGCCGTCTTGGCGGTGTCACCCGCAACGCGGTGATCGGCAAAGTTCATCGCCTTGGACTATCGGGCCGCGCAACAACCTCGCGCATGAAATCGCATCGTCCGCGTCCACGCGCCGCGAGCAACCTCCCCGGCAACAAGCGCATGATGCCCAAGGGCAACCGCTTCCCCGCCGCACCCAATTCACCGCTCCAGATGATCTATCAGGCCGAACCCTTCCAGCCCTCGGCCGAAGAACTCGACATCCCAATGGCCGAGCGTAAGACCATCCAGACGCTCCAAGAGTGTCACTGCCGCTGGCCGATCGGCGACCCGCAGATGGCCGACTTCCACTTCTGCGGCAAGCAAAAGGCCGCCGGTCTCCCCTATTGCGAGTTCCACGCCCGCCGCGCCTTCCAGCCGCCGCAGGCCCGCCGCCGCGAACGCGACGTTTCCGAACCGATGATGCCGGCCATCGCCACCATGGCGGCCGCGGGCAAAGAAACCGTCGAAGGCTGATCGCATCACGTTTGAATTGCCGGGGCCCAACGCCGGCAGAGGGGGGAGAAGACCGGACGCGCCGGGGGGCGCGCTCCGGTCTTCTCTTTTTTGTGCCCCATTCACCCGTTTCAATGAATTCGCCAGACGTCTGATGTGCTCATAAAGGTTTGTTAACTATTCGGCGGCTGTAACTATGGGAACAGCGCGGGTTTCCCACCACGTCTAGTTATGTCAGTGTTCACGAGCGGATGGGGGCCGACGTGAAATGCGCGCGCCCGGCACAGTGCAGGCGGCGTTTTCTCGAAACGTGAGGTTTGCCATGCCTGCGCATCGTTCCAAGCTCATCCTAACCTCGATCACCGGTCTCGCGCTTCTGTCCGCCAATGCCGCCAACGCGGCTGGCGATCCGAGCGGCGTCTGGATGAACGACACCGGCCGCGGCGCCATCGAAATCAAAAACTGCGGTGGCGCACTCTGCGGCCACGTCGTCTGGGTCAAAGATACCACCGACACCAAGGGCTGCGGCCGCCAGATCATCGGCAACGCCGCCAAGGTCGGCGCCAATGTCTGGGACAACGGCTGGATCTATAACCCCGACAAAAAGAAGAAATACGATGTCGAACTGAAGCCGTTGTCCAACGGCACGCTTCAGGTCACGGGCTATGCCGGCTCCAAGATCTTCTCCAAAACGATGATCTGGAAGCGCGCGCCTGCCAGTCTGGTGCGCTGCGGTTCGGAGCAGACCGTCGCGAAAGCCGACCCGAAGGCAATGGTTGAACCGAAGGCAAAGCCGGAGTCTGTGGCCAAGTCCGAGGCGAAGACGGCTGCCAAGAAGGACGTAGCCACGGCGAAGCCCGAAACAAAGATTGTGCCGCCCGCTCCCAAGCCCGCCGAACGTCCCGCCAAGAAGCCGGCTGACCCGGCGCCCGCTGCACCCATTGAAGTCGCACGCGCCGAACCGGCCCCCGAGTCCGCCGCCAAATCCGATCCGTCATCTGAAACGGCGCCCGCACCCGTGACCGAAGAGGTCCCGCAGGTGCATGCGCTCCCCGGCGTTGAGGATGAGAAAGACGCGCCTGTCGTCGCCGCTGATGACGAAGAGTCAGACGAACCTGGCATTGATATGGGCAAGATCGCCAAGCGCCTCGCCGAACTCGAGCGCGAAACCGGCTACGGCCTGAAGAAGTCCGGAAACGGCAACTGCCGCCTCAACGTCCCCTACGCCACCATCAACTTCCCCTGCCGCGACTGATCGGATTGAAGGCGGTGCCTGGCACCCACCTCGGTGCCAGGCACCGTCTCGGCAAACTCATGGCGTGATCACGCCCGCTTGCCCCAACGCCAGCACGGCAAGAGCAATCGCCGCCACCCAAAGCGCCGCCGTGCGCCAGCGACCGTGATGGCTCTGCTTGGCGGCCAACCTCTCAATCGTCGCATCGTCGAGGCGCACACCGTTTTCGGCCATCGTGCCCAAGGCTCCGAAAGCCCGTTCAGCACTCGCTAGAACCACCGGCAGATCGCTCGCAAGCTTCGCCAGCATCGTCGCGCCATCGCCTGCGTCCCTGAGCCGGCCCATGACGCTCAAATTCTGCTCGATCCACTCTTTCGCAATCGGCTCCGCAGCAACCCACATGTTAAGCGACGGATTGAGACCCCGCGCCACGCCTTCCACAATGACCATGCTCTTTTGCAGCAGGATCAGCTCCGGCCGCGTCTGCATATCGAACACCTCGGTGTAGGCGAACAGCTGCCCGAGCAAATCCGCCATCGAAATTTCCGACGCCGTCTTACCGTGGATCGGCTCACCGATCGCGCGCAGCGCCTGCGCAAAAACCTCGACGGGATGATGAGGCGGCACATACCCCGCCCAGAAATGGACTTCCGCCGCGCGCCGGTAATCGCGCGTGATCAACCCGTGCAAAATTTCCGCCAGAAACCGCCGCTCGCGCATCCCAAGCCGGCCCATAATGCCGAAATCAACCGCAACAACGATCCCCGCCTTATCGACGAACAGGTTCCCCTGATGCATGTCCGCATGGAAAAACCCATCACGCATCGCATGCGTCAGGAACGAACGGATCACCGTCATCCCCAGCTGATCAACATCGTAGCCCGCCGCCTTCAGCGCCGCCTTGTCACCAATTGGAATGCCATCGATCCACTCAGTCACGAGCACGCGCTTCGACGTCCGCCGCCAGTCGACGCGCGGCACCCGAAAGCCATCGTCGGGCCCGAGGTTCTCTGCCATCTCCGACATGGCGGCGGCTTCGAGACGCAGATCCATTTCGAGCTCAGTCGTGCGCGCGAGATTCTCAACAATCGCCACCGGCCGCAGCCGCCGCGACGGCTCATGCCAGCGCTCCACCAAACGCGCTGCAAAGAAGTAGCTGTCGAGATCACGCTTGAACCGCTTCTCGATGCCCGGCCGCAGAATTTTCACCGCCACCGTCCGGCGCTCGCCGTTGTCGATCACAACGGCCTTGTGCACCTGCGCGATCGAGGCCGCCGCGACCGGCGGCCCGAACTCCACGAAATGATCTTCAAGCTTGCCGCCAAGCGACGCCTCGATGGCCCGCCGCGCTTCGTCCATGCCAAACGGCGGCATCCGGTCCTGCAATTGGGCAAGATCACCCTGCAGCTCCGGCCCGATGATGTCACCGCGCGTCGCCAGGAACTGCCCAAGCTTGATGTACGATGGACCAAGGGCTGCGAGTGCCGCCGATATCCGCTTGTCGCGTGGCTTCCCCCATTGGAACGGCGCCGCGAGTGCCCGAACCGGCAGCGTGGCAATCCGCGCCAGCTTGAAAGGCAACGGCTCCGGCCCATCCTTCGGCGCAAAGCGCACGCTGTGACTGGCCAGCACAACGCCAGCTTTGGCAAGTCGCAGCGTACTGAGAATGGCTCCGGCCATGAGACCTTTGGCACCGCTTGAAAGGGTTTCGCAAACAGGCGCGATGCGCGCCGCGCCCCGCACATTGCCGCGCCGGACCTTAAGGTCAAGCAAAGGCACCTGAACCGGTTAGAAATCTCACGCTAGTTGCAGCTGGCACTGACGGTTAAACCGCCGTCGCCCCCCGGTTGACGACCTTCAGGTCGAACGCGGCCGCCAGCAGCGCCTTGGTGTAGTCCTCCTTCGGCGCGGCAAAGATCTCTTCCGCCGACCCGGTCTCCACCACCTTGCCATTGCGCATCACGATCACCTCGTTGCACAGCGCGCGCACGACCTTCAGGTCGTGGCTGATGAAGAGGTATCCGAGCCCGCGCGTCTTTTGCAATTCGCGCAACAGATCGACGATCTGTGCTTGCACACTCTGATCCAGCGCACTCGTCGGCTCATCGAGCATGATGAACTTCGGCTCCAGAACTGTGGCACGCGCAATAGCAATGCGCTGGCGCTGTCCCCCAGAGAACTCGTGCGGATACCGGTCGAGCGAATCCGGATCAAGCCCCACTTCGACCAGCGACTGCCGCACCCGCTCCCGACGCTGCTCATACGTCAGCTCCGGGCTGAGGATCTGGAGCCCCTCCTCGATGATCTGCGACACCGACAATCGCGGCGAAAGCGAACCGTAGGGATCCTGGAAAACGATCTGCATGTCCTTACGCAACGGCCGCATCTCTTTCGAGCCGAGCCCATCAATGCGCTGACCACAATAGACGATTGGTCCCTCCGACGAAATCAACCGCAGGATCGCAAGCCCGAGCGTCGTTTTTCCCGAACCAGATTCGCCCACGACCCCGAGCGTATCGCCCTCGCGCAGCTTCAAAGAAACGCCATCAACTGCCTTGATGTGATCAACGGTCTTCCGCAGCAGCCCCCGCTTGATCGGGAACCAAACCTTGAGATTATCTGTCTCCACCAGCACAGGCGCATCCACCGGCGCCGGCGACGCCCGCCCCTTCGGCTCACTCTCGATCAGGTGCTTGGTGTAAGGGTGCTTCGGCGCGACAAAAACCGCTTCGGTGACGCCCTCTTCCACGATCTCACCATGCCGCATAACGTAAACACGATCCGACATCCGCCGCACGATGCCCAGATCGTGCGTGATGAGCAGCATCGAAAGTCCGAACTCTTTCTTGAGATCAGCCAAAAGCTCCAGGATTTGCGCTTGAATGGTCACGTCGAGCGCTGTTGTCGGTTCGTCCGCGATCAAGAGATCCGGCTCGTTCGCCAGCGCCATGGCGATCATCACGCGCTGCCGCTGTCCACCCGACAACTGATGTGGATAATCGCCCAGCCGCGACTCGGCATCGCGAATACCAACCTTGCTCAACAACTCCACGACCCGCGTCCGCGCCGCGCCCTCTTCCAGCCCGCGATGCACGCGCAAAACTTCGCCCACCTGCTTCTCGATCGTATGCAGCGGATTAAGCGACGTCATCGGCTCCTGAAAGATGATCGAGATGCGATTGCCCCGCACCTTCTGCATCTCCGGCTCTCCAGCCTTGAGGAGGTCCCGGCCCTCGAACAGGATCTCCCCGCCCGGATGCGACGCCGCCGGATACGGCAGAAGCCGCATAATCGACAGCGCCGACACGCTCTTGCCCGAACCGGATTCGCCAACAAGCGCCACCGTCTCGCCCTTGCCAATGTGGAAACTCGCACCCTTCACCGCCAGCGAATCCGTCGCCCCCGACCGGAACGCCACCTTCAGCCCGCGCACGTCGATGAGCGTCTCTCGCGCGCCATTGGGCGAGACAGTCCTCGATAGCGCCGTCGTGTCCGCTTTGGTCATGAACATACTCCTCAGCGGAACGTCTTCTTGGGGTCGAGGGCGTCGCGCACCGCTTCGCCGATGAAGATCAACAGCGACAGCAGGGTTGCGATCAAAATGAATCCGGACAGACCAAGCCACGGCGCATCGAGATACTTCTTCCCCTGCAACAGCAGCTCGCCCAGCGACGGCGACCCGGGCGGCAATCCGAGCCCAAGGAAGTCGAGCGCCGTCAGCAGCGCGACCGATCCTGATA
>JALHQM010000090.1:0-2917 GCA_022841965.1 Hyphomicrobium sp.
GGGGTCTTGCACCGGGGCGGCGCAGCGTTTAGAAGCGGGCTCCGCCGTTTAGGCGCCACGTCTTGCGGAGAGGTGGCAGAGTGGTCGATCGCGTCGCACTCGAAATGCGAAGTACGGGCAACCGTACCGGGGGTTCGAATCCCTCCCTCTCCGCCATTTTATCGCTCACGCGCCCATAGGCGCTCCGCTCTCTTGGTGTCGAGCGGAGCTCGAGTGGCGGCGCTTCCGCCGGGTCGCGTTGCTCCCGAGGCGTTCGGTCTTTGATGGTCATTCGGCGTTTCTCTGCCCGCGTTTGGAGTATGGGTTGCTCACGCCCGTGTACTGGGCTGCGGTAATCCCCCGATCTGGGGGCGGACGGGTTTAAAGCCTGCACCAAATACTGAGGTAGAGCGATCACGTCGCCTTTGCACATTTATGTCGATGCCGATGCGTGTCCGGTCAAGGCGGAGGCGGTGCGGGTCGCGTTGCGGCATGATCTTAGGATCACCTTTGTTTCGAACAGCTGGATGCGGCTGGAGGACCATCCGCTCGTTGAGCGCGTTGTTGTCGGCGAGGGGGCGGATGCCGCCGATGACTGGATCGCGGAGCACGTGGGTGCGTTCGATCTTGTCGTGACCGCAGACATCTTGCTTGCTGCGCGGTGTTTAAAGGCTGGAGCGCAGTGCATCAGTCCGACGGGCAAGCCATTCACCGAGGCCAACATCGGCTCAGCGGTGGCGATGCGAGATCTGCAACGGCATCTTCGAGAGACGGGAGAGAGCCGGGGTTTCAACGCTGCGTTCACGCCGCGTGACCGGTCGCGCTTCTTGGAAGCGATGGAGCATGCGGTTCAGGCCGCCAAACGCGCGACTGGGTAAGCGCGACGCGCGGAGTCATGCTGCTGCGCTAAGACTCCAACTCTTGCCGCCGCATCTCGAGTTCCAGCCAGTTTTCTTCGGCGGCCGAGAGGTCGGCCTGGGATTTGGCGAGGGCGGCGGTGGTGGTCGCGAAAGTTTTGGGGTCTTTTGTATAGAGGGTGGCGTCGGCGAGTTTGGTTTGCAGCTTGGCGATGTCGGACTGGAGCGCCTCGATGCGGGCGGGGAGTGTTTCCAGTGCGTGTTTGTCTTTGAAGGAGAGTTTGCGTTTCGATTTCGGCGGTTCGGATGATGCGGCCGTGGATGACCCCGAACCTGGGGTAGCCGTTTCCAGGGCAGCGCGGCGGGCGAGGTCGGCGCCTTTGCGCTGGGAGAGCATGTCGGAGTAGCCGCCGGGGTATTCGGTCCACTGCCCCTCGCCCTCGGCAGCGATCACGCTGGCGACAACGCGATCGAGGAAGTCGCGGTCGTGGCTGACCAGGATGACGGTGCCGGGGTAGTCGGCGAGCATTTCCTGCAGGAGATCCAGTGTTTCGAGGTCGAGGTCGTTGGTCGGCTCGTCGAGGACGAGGACGTTCGACGGTTTGGCGAGTGCGCGGGCGAGCATGAGGCGGCCGCGTTCGCCGCCGGAGAGCACCTTCATGGGTGAACGGACCTGTTCGGAGGTGAACAGGAAATCCTTCATGTAACTGACGACGTGGCGCACCTTGCCGTTGACGGAGACTTGATCGCCGCGGCCATTGGTGAGGGCTTCGCCGAGTGTCCACTCTGGCTTCAATTCATCGCGCTTCTGGTCGAGGGTGACGAGTTCGAGCGATTGGCCGAGGCGGATGGTGCCGCTATCGGGGGCGAGGTCACCGGTTAGCATGCGCAGGAGGGTTGTTTTGCCGGCGCCGTTGGGGCCGACGAGGCCGATGCGGTCGCCGCGCAGGATGGTGGTTGAGAAATCGCGGACGATGACGGTGTCGCCGTAACTTTTCGAGACATTGAGCGCTTCGACGATGAGGCGCGAGGACGTGCCGCCATCGGTGGCGGCGAGGCGGACGTTGCCTTGGACGTGGCGCTGCTCGCGGACTTCCTGGCGCATGGCCTTGAGTTCGCGGACGCGGCGGACGTTGCGCTTGCGGCGGCCGGTGACGCCGCCGTGCATCCACTGATTTTCGCGGACGATCTTGCGGTCGAGTTTGTGGCGTTCGGCTTCTTCTTCGTCGAGAACTTTGTCGCGCCAGGCTTCGAAGTGGGCGAAACCTTCGGGAAGTTCGCGCGTGACGCCACGGTCAATCCACAGCGTTTTCTTTGACAACGTTTCGAGGAAGCGGCGGTCGTGGCTGATGAGGACGATCGCAGCTCTGAGGCCGTTGATCGTCTTTTCCAGCCATTCGATCGCGGGGAGGTCGAGGTGGTTTGTCGGCTCATCAAGAAGGAGCACGTCGGGATTGGCGACGAGTGCGCGGGCGAGGGCGGCGCGGCGGGCTTCGCCGCCCGAAAGGTGGGCTGGGTCTTCGTCGCCGGTCATGCCGAAATCGTCAACGAGCTTCCGGGCGCGGTAGGGATCGTCCGTGGGACCGAGGCCGCCTTCGACGTAGGCAAGCACGGTGGAGACCTCGCCGAAGTCTGGCTCCTGCTGGAGGTAGCGCACGGACGCGTTGGGGTGGATGAAGCGTTCGCCGCTGTCGGGCTCGACGAGGCCGGCGGCGATTTTCATAAGCGTTGACTTGCCGGAGCCATTACGGCCGACGAGGCACAGGCGGTCGCCCGGCTCGACGTTGAGATCGGCACCCTCCAGGAGAGGGGTGCCGCCGAAGGTCAGGTGAATGTCGCGGAGGGTGAGGAGTGCTGCTGCCATGCGCTGCTGGCTACTAGATGCAGCGGCCGCCGTCTACTTCGATGGCGGTGCCGGTGATGAAGGCGGAGGCCGGGTCGGCGAAGAAGAGGGCGGCGTTGGCGATGTCGGAGGGCTTGGAAAAGCGGCCCAGCGGAATGCCGGCGGTGAATTTGGCGCGGTTCTCGGGCGTGTCGGGCATTCCCATGAATTGCTCGATCATGCCGGTTTCGCCGATGAC
>JALHQM010000090.1:3017-8323 GCA_022841965.1 Hyphomicrobium sp.
CCGCCGAGCGCCTTGTAAAGCGCAGCCGGTACGTTGCGAACGCGGAAGAAGAACGTCGTCATGACGGGGCCGTCCTCGGGTTCGGCGTCGTCGGGTTCGCAGGCGAGGATGACGAAGCGGGTCGTGTTGTGGGCTTCGTCCTCGACGTCGGACATGAGGATGTTGAGGCCGTAGATGCCGGCGGCGAGGCGGGAGGCCAGTGCGCCGACGCTCAGATCATTGGATTCGGAGACCATGCGGGCCGAGCCGGCGGTGTCGGCTTCGGGGATGGCTTTGATGCCGAGTTTGCGCAGCGTGTTGCGGCACTGGCCGAGCGCCTGAGTGTGGCTCATGACGCGCTTAATCGAGTCGAGCGTCGCGCCCGGTTTGGCCATCAGCTGGTGATGGACGCGCAGGAAGTGTTCGCCGGTGATGTAGAGGCCGGCGTTAGGCAACAGGTGGTGGATGTCTGCGACGCGGCCGGCGACGGAGTTTTCAATCGGGATCATGGCGCAGCCGACATCGCCGGTTTTGACGGCGGCGAGGGCGTCTTCGAACGTCGGATAGGGGACGGGTTCGAAGTCGGGGAAAGCTTCGGTGCAGGCGAGATGGGAATTGGCGCCGGGTTCGCCTTGATAGGCGATGCGCTTCAGCGCGGGGGCGTTTTTCGATGTCGGCATCGCGGTCGGGCTCGGGTTATGGTTTTTGATTGTCAGGAATTCGGCTTTATGAGCTGCCGGGCCCGGTCGAGGTCGGCGGGAGTATCGACACCGAGAGGAACAGTGTCAACGATCGACACGTCGATGCGCATACCGTCTTCGAGTGCGCGAAGTTGTTCGAGTTTTTCGCGTTGTTCCAGACCTGAGGGCTTCAGCGAGACGAATCGTTCGAGCGCCGCGCGGCGGTAGGCGTAGATGCCGATGTGGTGATAGAGCGGGCCGTTGCCGTGGGGGGCGGTGGCGCGCGTGAAGTAAAGTGCCCGGAGGCGGCCGGGGGTCGTCAGAGCGGAGCCGACGACCTTGACGACATTCGGGTTGTGGCGCTCGTCTTCGTTGGTGATTTCGGCGGCCAGCGTTGCGATATCGGGGCCGCGCTCCTTTAAGGGAGCGATGCAGGCGCGGACGAGGGCGGGGTCGAGGGTCGGCAGATCGCCCTGTAGGTTGACGACGATATCGGCTTCACCTTCGGGGTCGACGCGGTTCAAGGCTTCGAAGATGCGGTCGGAGCCGGACGCATGATCAGGCCGTGTCATGACAGCTTCGCCACCGGCTGAGCGGATGGCCGTCAGGATGGGTTCACTATCGGTGGCAACAACAACCCGGCCGCATTCGGCGTCCATGGCGCGGCGCCAGACGTGGACGATCATTGCTTCGCCGTGGATGTCGGCGAGCGGTTTGTCGGGCAATCTGGTTGCCTTGAGGCGGGCGGGGATCAGGATGATGCTGCGGGTCATCACTTTTCATCCATCGGGGCCATCCGTCAGGGTGAGCGGTTGCCAGAATGGCAATTTGGCCGGGGTCCGGGACAATAGGTCTCGCGGTGCGCGTCTAGAACACGGCGGCTGCCACGTTGCAAGCGGGCCTCGGCTCCCTATACATGCAGCAGATCGATTTTGGCGGTGCGACTCGCGCGACGCCAGGTGTGCTGCCGCGGTCGCGCTGCACGGCCTCCAGCCCTGAGGGTGAGACATGGATTCTTTTGAATTGAGCAAGTTTGCCGGGGCCATCCTGGCGGCCTTGTTGCTGATCGTCGCTTCCAGCGTGATCGTGGATCTCAAGACGGCTAGCAGCCCGAGCCAGCCGGTTGCCGGATACAAGCTGCCGACCGATACGGCGACGGCCGAGGCGCCCGCAGGCGAGGCCAAACCGACGGAGACGGCGGAAGCGCCTGCTGCCGCCAAGGATGGGGCCGCCGCACCTGCGACGCCGGCTAAAGATGGTGCGGCCGCACCGACTAAGGATGGAGCTGCCACACCGGCTCCGGCCGCCGGTGGTTTCGACGCTAAGGCGGTTGTTGCACTGCTGGCTTCCGCCAAGGCCGAGGACGGCGCGGCGAAGTTCAAGGCGTGTGCGGCTTGCCATCAGGTGAAGAAGGACGCGCCGAGCGCGGTGGCGCCAAACTTGTGGGGCATCGTCAACCGGCCGAAGGCCGCGCAGGCTGATTACGCGGCGAAGTATTCGGAAGCCATGAAGGCCAAGGGTGGCGAGTGGAGTTACGAAAATCTGGCGCTGTTCCTGCATCAGCCCAAGGGTTATTTGCCCGGCACGAAGATGGTCTACAACGGCATCAAGGACCCGGGTGAAATCGCGAGCGTCATCGCGTATCTGCGTAGTCTCGCGGATGCGCCGGCACCGCTGCCGAATTGAGACTGGCTGAACACTTAAAATAGATAGCCCCGCCAATCACTTGGCGGGGTTTTTCTTTGGTCCCCGACATTAAGAAAGTTTAAGCGCCGCCGCCGGCTTTGGGAGGCTACACGCGTGATATGCAGGATTGCGCCGGTCTCAGAATGAGCGGCGTACCCGTCGACGTGTTGCAGGAGGACGCCCCGCTGATGAACCGCCTTTTACTCGTTGCAGGTCTCTTCGCCGGCATGGTTGTTGCCGCTTCAGTTCCTGGTCTTGCGGGCGGGGCCGCGCCGCAGAAGCGGCATGCGGTGTCGCTGCTCGGCGAGCCGAAGCTGCCGGCGGACTTCAAGCACTTCGAGTGGGTTAATCCGGATGCGCCGAAGGGGGGGACGCTCAAGATGTCGGCGGTGGGCGGCTTCGATAGCCTTAACCCGTTCACCGTCAAAGGTCAGTCTGCTGCAGGCCTCGGCAATGTTTTTGATACGCTGCTGTTCAGTTCGCCCGATGAGCCGTCGGCAGAATATGGGCTCATTGCCGAATGGACTTCCTACCCGGAAGATTATTCATCCGTGACATTCGGCTTGCGGCCGGAAGCGAAGTTTCACGACGGCAAGCCGGTGACGCCTGACGACGTGGTCTTTAGCCTGACCGAGTTGAAGAAGAGCGATCCGCGTGTTGGCTTTTACTATCAGAACGTGGTGAAGGCGGAGAAGACCGGCGAGCGTGAAGTGACTTTCACCTTCGACAAGCCGGGCAACCGCGAACTGCCGCTGATCGTCGGACAGCTCAATATCGTGCCGAAGCACTTCTACGAGGGCACGAATGAGAAGGGTGAAAAACGCGATCTGTCGAAGTCGAGCCTGGAGCCGCCAATGGGCTCTGGCCCCTACAAAGTTAAGTCCGTTGATCCTGGACGCCGCATCGTTTTTGAGCGCGTGAAGGACTACTGGGCCAAGGATCTGCCGGTCGCGAAAGGGCAGAACAACTTCGACGAAATCTCCTATATCTACTTCAAGGATCGCACGCCGGCGTTTGAAGCTTTTAAATCGGGCGATGTCGATTACTGGACGGAAACGTCGGCCGGCGCGTGGGCGACCCAGTACAATTTCGATGCAGTGGGTAAGGGCCTCGTGAAGAAAGAGGCGCTGCCGCACAAGCGCGTCGCTTCCATGCAAGGGTTTGCCTTCAACACGCGCCGTAAGCCATACGACGATGTTCGCGTGCGGCGGGCCGTGGCTTTGGCGTTCAATTTCGAAGCGTTGAACAAGTCGATCTTTTACGGTCAATATGTGCGCTCGCAGAGCTTTTTTGGCAATTCGGAGATGCAGGCGACGGGGCTGCCGGAGGGGCTTGAACTTGACCTTCTCAACGCGGTGAAGGCTGCCGTGCCGGCTGAGGTTTTCACGACGCCGTGGATCAGCCCGGTGCATGGCACTGACGAGGAATTCCGGACCAATATGCGGGCGGCAACGAAGTTGCTGGATGAAGCGGGTTGGACGGTAACGGGTGGGCAGCGCAAAAATGCGGCGGGTGAGCCGTTGAAGGCGGAAATTCTGCTGGTTCAGCCGGATTTCGAACGTATCGTTTTGCCCTTCATCGAGAACCTGAAGAAGCTTGGTATCGCGGCCAGTGTGCGCATTGTCGACAGTGCGCAATATGAGCAGCGCGAGAAGACGCGTGATTTCGATATCGTCGTGGAAAGTTTCGGGCAGTCGCATTCGCCGGGCAACGAGCAGCGGGACTACTGGGGCTCGGCATCGGCGGATCGAGAGGGTAGCCGCAATACCATCGGTGTGAAGAGCGCAGCGGTCGACAAGCTCGTGGATAGCATCGTGTTTGCGAAGGATCGCGCCCATCTCGTCGCGGCAACAAAGGCGCTGGACCGCGTGCTCCTATGGAACTTCTATGTCGTCCCGCAGTGGTATTACCCCTATGACCGGATCGCGACGTGGGATGTCTACGGCCGCGCGGCTACGTTGCCCTCGCAAAACCCGGTTTATGTCAATGCGTGGTGGATCGATCCGGCGAAAGCTGAAGCGGTGAAGGCCGCGCGTGGCAAGTGAGGGGCGGGGCATTGAACCGCATCGCGCTGGCTGCCGCGGTGGGTCTTTTCGCCGCCGTATCGGCAGCGGTGGCGGAAGACAAGCATGGGCTCTCGATTTTCGGTGATCTCAAGTATCCGCCGGACTTTCAGCATTTCGAGTATGTGAATCCGAATGCGCCGAAGGGCGGCAAGGTCAGCCAAGTGGGACCGGGTGGCACGCTGACGTTCGATAGCTTCAACTTTTTCATTCTCAAGGGGGACCGCGCGCAGGGTCTCGATCTCCTGTACGACTCGCTGATGACGCGGGCGCTTGACGAGCCCGATGCGGTCTATGGGCTGGTTGCGAAATCTGCGGACGTGGCAGCGGACGGTATGTCGGTCACGTTCAAGCTCAGACCGGAGGCGAAATTTTCCGATGGGACAGCGGTGACCGCGGATGATGTCGTGTTTTCGTTTGAAGCGCTGAAGACGAAAGGGCATCCGAGCTATCGCATCGTGCTGCGCGACGTCGAAAAGGCCGAGGCGCTGGACGCGCATACGGTGAAATATTCCTTCAAGGGTGACTTGGTGAAGCCGCTGCCGATCGAGGTGGCGGTGTTGCCGGTGCTGCCGAAAGCGTATTACGCGACGCGGCCATTCGAGGAGACGTCGCTGGACAAGCCGATTGGGTCGGGGCCTTACAGAATCGGCCAATTCAGCCAGGGACGTTATGTGTCCTATGAGCGGCGCGACGACTACTGGGCAAAGGACTTGCCGGTGAACAAGGGGCGTTTCAACATTGATGTGGTGCGGTACGATTATTTCCGCGACCGGACGCTGGAATTGGAAGCGCTGTTTGCCCGCACGATTGATTTTCGCGAGGAGTTTACGTCGAAGGACTGGGCGACGGGTTACGACAAACCGATGGTGAAGGACGGCCGGGTGCAGAAGATTTC
>JALHQM010000091.1 GCA_022841965.1 Hyphomicrobium sp.
TTCTCGACATCCGGCGTCCCAGCTTCTTGGAACGTGACCCGTTCGCACGCAAAACCCAGCGGTTCCAGAACCGACTGCAGCAATTGAAGCGCGCCGCCTTCGTCCGGCGTCACGCTGCGGCACTGAATCAGCGCCCGCGCAAGAGCAACAGGGTCAGTTGCTGGAAATGTCATGAGAAAGGGCCGGTTGGAACAACAAGAGGCACCGCCGAACCTAGCGGCTCGCGGCGCCATTTAGAAGCGGCTCAATCTTTCAATCCGGGGTTTTCCGCACGCTGGGTTGCATGCAACACGCAACGCGACCAGATCTAGTCCCTCGTCCGCCGTCCAAAGCCACCAACCGGCCGCCGGTCGCCGGAGCGCCGTTCTGTACCCGCATAACCCCCCGGATACTCCGATGACTCCGGCGCACGTCCGGCGGGGACGCCTGCGGCAGCGCGGCGCTCGCCTGCGAGGCGCTCCCGGATGGCCTGATCGATGGCCGCCTGAGCAGCAGCCATTGCAGGCGGCAGCGACTCAAGCTCGTCTATCGTCGACGGATCCCCGGCCTCCACCGGCTCCAATTTCTCGATCAATGTGCGCAGCAGCCCCACGTCCATCTCCGGAAAGAAACCGGGCGACCCTACGCACGCCTCGGTAGTATTCCCGATGTTTGGCTTTAATCTCTCAACAGATCGTTAATGCTGGTCTTCGAACGCGTCTTTTCATCAACACGCTTTACAATCACTGCACAGTAGAGATTGGGGCCCGGCTCCCCGTTCGGCAGCGGCTTGCCCGGCATCGTCCCCGACACAACCACCGAATACGGTGGCACCTTGCCGAACATTTTCTCGCCCGTCGCTCGGTCGATGATCGTCGTCGAGGCGCCGAGATAAACCCCCATCGACAAAACCGACCCCTCACCCACCTGCACGCCCTCTGCCACTTCAGCGCGAGCGCCGATAAAGCAGTTGTCTTCAATAATCACCGGTCCCGCCTGCAACGGTTCCAGCACGCCACCGATGCCAGCACCCCCGGAAATATGGCAATTTTTGCCGATCTGCGCGCACGAACCCACCGTCGCCCACGTATCGACCATCGTCCCCGCCCCGACATACGCACCCAAATTGACAAATGACGGCAGCAGAACCGCACCGGGCGCGATGAACGCCGACTTGCGCACGTAGGCTCCGGGCAACACCCGGAATCCTCCCTTTTTGAAATCGTCCGCCGTCCAACCCTCAAATTTCGGCACCACCTTATCCCAGTAGAACGACCCCGCAGGCCCACCCGCGATCAACCCCATATCGTTCAGACGGAACGACAGCAGCACGGCCTTTTTCAGCCACTGATTGACCACCCAGACGCCGTCGACCTTCTCAGCAACCCGCGCTTCACCCCTATCCAATAAATCCAGCGCCGCCTCGACGGCATCGCGAACCTCACCCTTGGTGCCGCTGGTCAGTCCATCTCGCGCCTCCCAGGCCGCTTCAATCGTCTTTTGCAGGTCGGCGTGCACCATGGGAGAAGTCCTCGCGTTGCGATGCTGAGAAATGGGATTGGCGCGTTGTGCCGCCCCACCCCCCACCTGTCAACGCCAGACGATGAACCGCCGGCGCCATCCCCATCCCCGCAATGAAGTCGGGAGAAGGCGCAGCGCCCCCCACAATCGACATCCTCGGCCCAGCGAGCCGCAGGCGAGCGCCGGCCGGGGATCCAGCGTGCGACTCGCGCCGCAGGCGCGCCCCACACCTCGGCCCCCTGCTGCCGTTTGCCGGTTGCCGACGACCCACAACCCCATTCACCCCACCCGCGAATCCCCGCACTCTGCCACCGGATCGACGCTGATCCACAAGGGCCCGCGTATCGCGGCCGCGAACCGAACATAAGGTGCAATCCGATGGCAAAGAGTGCGAGCACGGGTAAAAAGGTGGCCTCATCGGCCGCTAAAGTCTTGAAGAGCAAGACGGCAACAAAAGCCGAAAAAGCGGTTGCCGCATCAGCTCTGACGCAGAAGGGCTCGACGGAAAAGACCAGCGCCAAGGTCGCATCGTCAGCTGGTAAAATTCTCAAGAGCAAGACCGCGTCGAAGGCCGCAAAATCCGCCGCCGCGTCGGCCCTCACTCAAAAAAAGAAGTAAGCAGCAGCTCTCGACCCAATCTGAGCCTGCCCACGTCTTCGATCCCCGATCGAAGACGTTTCTTTTTGCTAGACTACTTCAACGCCTCCGCAATCAGCGCCTTCGCAGCCGCACTGTCCCACTCAGCCGGCCCAGGCAGCCGCCCGAGTTCCTTCCCATCTTTGCCGATCAAAATCGTCGTCGGCATGCCGACCGCGCGCAGACCGTTCCCAGCCTTCATCGTCGGATCGATATACAGCTTGAGGTTTTCAACCTTGATCTCATCGAAAAACTTTCGCGCCGCATCCTTGCCCGCGCGATCGAGGCTCAGCGCCACCACCTCGAACTGATCCGAACCCATTTCCTTCTGCAACCGGTCGAGCGACGGCATCTCGTGACGGCACGGCAGGCACCACGTCGCCCAAAGGTTCAAAAGAACGACCTTGCCCTTGAAGTCGGCGAGCGTCTTGGCCGCCCCGGCTTCGTCGCTGAAAGTAACATTGGCCAGCTCCACCGGCGGGGTCTTGCGCACGAACGCGACGAGGCTACCGCCCCCGCCAGCCCCCGCCTCAGCCGGTTTGGCGGGAGCCGCCTCGGCCGCCACGCTCTTTTCTGCGCCCTTTTCATTGTCAGGCGCGCCCTGCGTGACGTATACCGCCGCAAACCCCAGCGCCGCCGCAGCCAGCGCCGCGCCGATCAAACTGAAGCGCGAGGTGGCCGGTTCGCGGTCTTTCGTATGCGTCATCGATTTACCTATGTTTCTCAAGGCTCAAGGAGAGCCCACACGTGACAAGTGAATCCAACAAAATGTGGGGCGGCCGCTTCGCCATGTCCCCGGCCGAGATTATGGAGGAGATAAATGCCTCGATCGGCTTCGACAAGGCTCTCGCCCCGCAGGATATCCGCGGATCGAAAGCGCATGCAGCCATGCTGGCCGACGCCGGCATTATAACGAAGGCCGACGCGGAAGCGATCATCGCAGGCCTCGACAAGGTCGCAGCCGAAGTGGCCGCCGGCACGTTTGAATGGAAGCGGTCCCTCGAAGACGTCCACATGAACGTCGAAAGCCGCTTGAAAGAAATAGCCGGCACCCCCGCCGGACGCCTGCACACAGCTCGCTCGCGCAACGATCAGGTCGCCACCGACTTCCGCCTTTGGGTCCGCGATCAAATCGACGGCATCGACGCCGCCCTCAAAGCCCTGCAATTGGCTCTCGCCAAGAAAGCCGAGGCGCACGCCGCCACCGTCATGCCAGGCTTCACGCATCTCCAACCGGCCCAACCCGTCACCTTCGGCCATCACCTGTTGGCCTATGTCGAAATGTTCGCGCGCGACCGCGGCCGTTTTGCCGATGCCAGGAAGCGCCTCAACGAAAGCCCGCTCGGCTCCGCCGCGTTGGCCGGCACGTCGTTCCCCATCGATCGCCACAAGACCGCCGCCGACCTCGGCTTCGACCGCCCCATGTCGAATTCGCTCGATGGCGTGTCGGATCGCGATTTCGCTTTGGAAACCTTGGCCGCAGCAACCATCGCAGCCGTCCATCTCTCACGCCTCGCGGAAGAAATCGTGATCTGGATGACGCCCCAATTCGGCTTCATCACGCTGACCGACAAGTTCACGACCGGCTCCTCGATCATGCCGCAGAAGCGCAATCCCGATGCAGCCGAACTCACGCGCGCCAAAGTCGGCCGCATCGCGGGCGCCTTCCAGAGCCTCGTCATCGTGATGAAGGGTCTGCCGCTCGCCTATTCGAAAGACATGCAGGAAGACAAGGAAGCCACCTTCGACGCCATCGCCTCGCTGAAGCTCGCCATTGCCGCCATGGCCGGCATGGTCGGCGACCTGGAACCCGTCCCCGACCGCATGCGTGCCGCCGCCGGCCGTGGCTACTCCACCGCCACCGATCTGGCCGACTGGCTTGTCCGCGAATTGAAAATGCCCTTCCGCGACGCCCATCACGTCACCGGCACCATCGTCAAACTGGCCGAAACCTCTGGGACTGACCTCGAAGCCCTGCCGTTGGAGGCAATGCAAGGCGTCGAGCCCCGCATCACCAAGGACGTCTACAGCGTTCTGTCCGTTGAGAATTCGGTCAAAAGCCGGACCAGCTATGGGGGAACTGCGCCACAGAACGTCCTCAAAATGGCGCAAGGCTGGATCGCATGCTTGGAATTGGGGTCCAAGACCGGCTAAAAGGAAGCTCTGGTTCAAGATGTTAGGCTCATCGATGTTCAATCCCGTCGCCCGACTGTCGCTCGCCTGCGCGCTCGCTGCGCTCGTGGCTGGCTGCGGCGTCAAGAGCGGCCTGGACTCACCAGAAGCCAAATCGACGGCCTCCGCCGAAAGCGGCCAGGGCAAGCCCGAAGGCACCGCCGCCAAGCCCCACCAGGGCTTCATCCTCGACGGCCTCATTCGCTAGGCGAGCCGCCGCGCTTCAATCACATCGACCCAAACCGTACCTCCCACCGTGCACGGCGGCAGCGCCGCAACGGTGCGCCGATCTACACGGACACCCCATCCGGCTGCCCGAAGATCATCAACAAACCGCGCGGAATGCATCCGCCCTGGATCAGTGAGGAGAGCCATCCCGCCCGGCCGCACCGCCGCCCCTAGAACCCGCAAAACATCGCCATAGAGCGCCGGCTCATAGAGAATATCCGCTCCAATCACCACGTCGTAGACAGCGCTTTCCGCCCAATCGGTCCAGTCACCACGACGTACCACGACGCCCGTCACCCCATTCGCCGCCGCATTCCGCCGGCACAACGCCAGCGCTTCAAAACTGTGGTCCGTCTGAACCACCCGCGCGCCAAGCCCCGCCGCCACCATGCCGGCCACGCCCGTCCCAGCGCCCAGCTCCAACACATCCGCTCCCCGTACAAACCCACCCTCCGCCAGCACGTCGCCAACTACCAGCGCCGACTCCCACAGCAACACGCCATATGGAAATGGCGCCCAGTTGCCCGCCGTAGCCAGCAACCGGTCCTGGTCCCGCACCGCCGCTATCACCCACGCCCGCCCGCCCGTTTGAACGCGCAAGCGTTCCAACGGCAGCCGATCGAGCCGGCGCTCCGCCGCGTCCATCAGGTCATCGAAAGCGGTCAAGGTTGAGGGCTCGCCATTGCGCAACAGGGGTTGCCCCCCTATAGCTCGCACGCCCAATCGCGCGCGGCCAGCGCGTCAACTTAACATGCAAAACCCACTCTGGACC
Source organism: Hyphomicrobium sp. (assembly GCA_022841965.1). Classification (GTDB taxonomy): domain Bacteria; phylum Pseudomonadota; class Alphaproteobacteria; order Rhizobiales; family Hyphomicrobiaceae; genus JAGVSR01. Next base: position 5,309 of record JALHQM010000091.1, read on the forward strand.
GCCCCTTTCCATGCATCATTTCGCCTATCAGAACGGTTCCCTCCACGCCGAAGGCGTCGACCTTCGAACCATCGCGGCCGAAGTCGGCACGCCGTTCTATTGCTATTCCACCGCCACCATAGAACGCCACTACAAGGTTCTGACCGAAGCCTTCACCGGCCAGGATCATCTCATCTGCTTTGCCGTGAAGGCCAATTCTAATCAGGCGGTCCTCACAACGCTGGCCCGCCTCGGCGCCGGCATGGATGTCGTTTCCGAAGGCGAACTCCGCCGCGCGCGCGCCGCCGGTGTCCCTGCGAACCGCATCATCTTCGCCGGCGTCGGCAAGACGCGCGAGGAAATGGCCTATGCCTTGCGCGAAGGCATCCTCGGCTTCAACATCGAAAGCGCCCCTGAACTCGACCAACTGAGCCAGGTCGCGTCATCGCTCAGCCTCACCGCGTCCATCGCCATTCGCGTCAACCCCGACGTCGACGCTAAGACGCATGCCAAGATCTCAACCGGCAAGTCCGAGAACAAATTCGGCGTCCCCTTCCTTGACGCGCCCGCGCTCTACGAACGCGCCAGCACCCTGCCCGGCATCGCCGTCTCCGGCATCCACATGCACATCGGCAGCCAGATCACAGAACTCGGCCCCTTCCGCGACGCTTTCACACTCATGCGCGAAATGGTGCTCGACCTCAGATCGCGCGGCATCACCCTCAAGCATCTCGATATCGGCGGTGGCCTTGGCGTGCCTTACCGCGCCGACAACGAATGGCCACCCCACCCGGATGAATATGCCCGCGTCGTCAAGGAGACGCTCGGTGATCTCCGCCTCAAGATCGTCATGGAACCGGGCCGCATGATCATCGGCAATGCCGGAATCCTCGTCACCCGTGTCATCTACGTGAAGGAAGGCCAGGGCCGCCGCTTCACCATCGTCGATGCGGCCATGAACGATATGATCCGCCCGACCCTCTACGAAGCCCACCACGACGTCTGGCCCGTCACCGAGCCAACCGGCATCCACGACCTCGTCGCTCAAGACCTCGTCGGCCCCGTCTGCGAAACCGGCGACTACCTCGCCCTCGACCGTCCGCTCCCCGCGTTCGCACCTGACGACCTCATCGCCCTCATGACAGCGGGTGCCTATGGTGCCGTCATGTCGTCGACGTACAACACCCGGCCTCTTGTCCCCGAAATACTCGTCAACGGCGAGACCTACGCCGTCGTCCGCCCCCGCCCCACCTATGACGACTTGATCGGTCAAGATCGTCTGCCGCCTTGGCTGGCATCTGCCAAATAACCAGCAAAAGCAGCTGTGACGGAACCCGCCAAAGCAGCAACCAATCGAGAACGGCTGACCGGTTTTTAATGATCCCAGTCAGCCGGACCATGCTAGCTTTCGCGCATGGCAAAAACACCCCTCACCGACCCGGTCCAAAACCCGGCCTTCGAGGCCAAAATCCGCAAAGCCCGATGGGCGGTCGTGGCTGAACAGGCTTGGCTGCGCGTCTGGGTTTTGTTCGCGATCGCAGCCGTCTTCCTCGTGCTCTCGATCGTCGGCGTTTGGGCCCATCTCGGTCCTACGACGCACAAAATTGTGCTCGCTCTTTTTGCCGCCGCTGCGGTGGGATGGATCGTCTACGTTCTGCAAATCCGCTTTCCCACACGCGACGATGCCATCCGCCGCATCGAAGCGGTATCCGGCATCCCACATCGCCCCGCCACCTCCTACGAAGACACGATCACCGCCTCCGCCGCCGACCCCTCGACTCAAGCGATCTGGTCCGCCCATCGCCAGCGCATGGCTGACCTCATCGCCAAGCTGCGCCCCGGCCGTCCCGAACCGCGCACATACCGCTTCGATCCATTCGCTGTTCGCGCCTTGAGCGTCCTCGCCGTCGTGCTCGGCGTCGCTTTCGCCGGCCGTGGTACGCTCGACAGCCTCGCCGACGCTTTCCGCTTCGACCGCGAAGCCAACGCATCAACTCAGCGTCTCGACGCGTGGCTGACCCCACCCGCCTACACCGGCCGCCCCCCGCTCATGCTCGTCGACGGTTCAGCCAACAGTGGTGCCGCCCCCGTTGCAGCCGCTCAAGGCACCGACGTCAAGCCGCTTGAAGTTCCCGAAAGAAGCGTCCTCATCGTCCGCTCAACGGGCACGAGCAAGAGCAGCATTGCGCTCGAAGTCTGGCCTGCGGGGGCAAAGGAACCCTTGCCAGCCATCGAACCGGCCCCCGGCGCAAAGCCAGCCGCCGGCATCACCGAAGTGCGCACCGAAATTCGGGCTTCCGGCACCATCAAAGCCATCTCCGGCGGCAACGTCGTCGCCTCATGGCCGATCACCATGATCCCCGACAACGCGCCCGGCATTGGACTGACCAAAAATCCCGAGCGCACGTCCAAGGGCGCCTTGAAGCTCACGTACTTCGTGCAGGATGACTATGGCGTCGCCTCGGCCGAAGTCAAATTCGCGCGCAAAAAGGACAAAGACAAAGGCGATCCATCGACCGCCTGGGCGCGCGGCGAAGAACTGACCGGTCCGCGCCCACCCTTCTCACGTCCGCCGCAGCTGTCACTCCGCTTGCCCAGCGGCAATGCCAAATCCGGTGAAGCTTTCACCTATCACGAAATGGGCTCCCATCCGTGGTCTGGCCAGACAGTGATGATGACGCTCGAAGCCAAGGATGTCGCCGGCCAAATCGGCCAGTCCGCAGCCATGGAGATTGTTCTCCCCGAACGGACATTCACTAAGCCACTCGCCCGCGCACTCATCGAGCAGCGCAAACTGCTGATCGAAGACCCCCGCTACACCGAGCGCGTCCTGAAAGCCCTCATCGCTTTAACAGTCGCGCCCGAAGGCTTCATCGACGATACCCGCGTTTATCTGCCCCTCCGCGCCACCGTCCACCGCCTCGGCGG